>NZ_SMKW01000070.1 GCF_004348985.1 Saccharopolyspora elongata
CTCGCCGCCGGACGGGCGGTGACAGCCTGTGGAGACCTCGTCGTTAGGCGGTCCGTGAAGCAGGAACCTCGACCGGCGTTAGCGCTGGTTGGAATCCCCCGGGCTTTAGCCGTGGGGAGGACGTCAAGTTGGAGGCTGATCAACTTTGGCATGCCGCCACGTTCGCCACGTCGCCATCGGAATCCCGGGAGGTTACCGACCAGCGATCGGGCGCCGCTGGTCTTCTTGGGGGCCGGTTTCGGAAGTACCGCGTGCTGGCGGGGTTCTTCAGTTCCAAGAGGCGCGGATGGCCACGGTGGTGACGCCGGGTCCGAAGCCGACCAGCAACCCTGTTGCCGCTGGGGGCGCGCTCGCTTGGCGCCAAGCTCGCGCGAGGACGTCCAGGACGGCGACACTGGCGGTATTGCCGAGTTCGCGAAGACTGGCACGTGAACACGCGAACAGTTCTTCGGAACAGCCCAGTCCGTCCCTGAGCGCGTCCATGATCTTGGGGCCACCGGTGTGGGAGATGAGGAACTGCGGGGTCCACTGCGGGCCGGGGCTGCTTGTGCGGAGCCACTCCGCCAGGTGCGGAACGGTTCTGATGATGCAGTCGGTGACGGATGGCAGGGTTTCGAAGTGAAAGCCCACCTCATCGACGCGGTAGACCATGTCGTCGAGGGAGGCCGGCAGGATGTACTCCCAGGAGACACCTAGTCGGAGGCCGCTGCGCGTGTCGTCAGCCGAGACTACAGTGGCCGCGCACGCATCCCCGAACAAGGCGCCGGAGACGAGGCTGGAAATGGTGAGATCGTCCGCTTGGTAAGATAAAGAGGGGAGTTCTACCGCGACGACCAGGACGTGGGTTGCATCAGGGTGAGCCGCGAGATCCTGGGCGGCCCGGGCGAGCGCGTAGGCACCGCCGGCACAGCCCATCTGAGCGATGGGCGTGCGGCGTACGGTCGGGCGAAGTCCGAGCGTGTTGACGAGATGTGCGTCCACGCCAGGTAGAGCGTGGCCGGTGCAATTGGCAACCACCAGCGCATCGATGTCGTTCGTGGTGCAGTCGGCTGCGTCCAGGGCATCAAGGGCGGTGCTGGTAGCCAGTGCGACGGCGTGTTCGAGGTGCAGACCATTGCGTTTGCTCAGCCCCGTGTGCGCGACGATCTCATCCAGAGGGATCACGGCGCGCCGGGACTGCACGGAGGTGTTCTCCAGCACCCGTCGGATGGCGGAGAGTTTCGGGTTGTCCCGCAGACGGCGCGTCAAATGGTCCAGGACGTCGCTTTGATCCAGCACATGCGGCGGTAGCCCCACGACGGGGCGGGAGACGGTGGGCATTGCTACCTCCGCATGGCCACGATGGCGGCGTTCGCGCCGGCCGCGGCCAGCGGAACAACGCTCGGCTGCTCGAACCCGGCCTCGACAAGCCACGTTGTGTACTCGGTCTGCGAGTAGTTCTTGCCCCCCTCGGTCTCGATGAGCATGTTCATTCCCATCAGGGCGGCGGCGGGAGGGCCGGTGCGCTCGGGGTTCAGTACGAGTTCGCACACGACAACTGCACCGCCCGGCGGAAGCGCCGCGTAGCACTTGGCCAGCAGCCGACGGTTGCTCGCCTCGTCCCAGTCGTGGAGGATCATGCTCAGCAAGATCACGTCGTAGCCGCTGGGCAGCGGCTCGTCGTCGAGGAAATCGCCGGCGGTCGTATCGAGTACGCTGCCCAGGCCCGATTCCGCGATCTTTTCCGTGGCGAGGTCGCACACGTGTGGGAGATCGAAGACGGTAGCCGACAGGTGCGGGTAGCGACGGCACAGCTCGATCGGGAACGCTCCCTGCCCGCCCCCGACGTCCAGCAGCCGGTTGTGCGCAGTGAAATCGTAGGAGTCGCCCAGCGCTCGGGCGGTGAACGTGGAGATGGAGTACATGGCATCCCAGAACAGGCTCATCATCACCGGATCTTCGGCGGCGAACGGTGAGTCCTGGGTTGCGGGATCCCAAGTGGTGGGCCGGTTCGTGCGCAGCGCTTGAACCACCCGGTGCCAGGCCGGGTACTCGCGCTGATCGCAGAACCGGACGAAGCCGCCGAAGTAATAAGGACGGCCCACCACGAGGAATTCTTCCGCGACCGGCGCATTGCGGTATTCATTCCCGGTCTTCTCCAGCAGCCCCAGGGACGCGCACGCGGCCAGTAGCAGATCTGTGGGCCGATCGGGCAGCCCGAGTGCCTCGGACGCTTCTTCGACCGTGGCGGAGCCGAGGCGGGAGAGCTTGGTGAACAGCTCCAACTCGACAGCAGCGGCGAAGCTCTTGAAGCTCCAAAAACCCGTGGTCAGCTCCATCAACGGTGCCGGAGTCAACTCGGGAAGTTGCTCGACTTGCCCCTGGTTCTTGGATCGGGGATGCGGAAGCGCGTGTACATCTTCCGACGAGTGCAGGGATTCCACTACTTTAGCCACGGTCGTTCTCCTCTTCGTCGGTACGTACTAGCTTTCCGCCTCGGCGCGGTACGCCGAGATGTATTCGAAAAGACATTCTCAATGGACACCATTTCTTCTTGACCGTCGCCGACAAGACGGCCCGGCGATGAGACGGAAAGGCGATACCGCCAGCGGTGGCGTCGAGCACTGAGTAGCACGGAGGATTCTCAGATTCGCCTATTGATCGACATGGGGTCCATTGCTTGATCAGTGTGGACGCGATGAAGCCTATGCGGGAGGCATAAAGGCGACGAAGGACCAACGTTTCAGCTTGCCCGAAAGTACCTCGGTGACTGCCTACACAGGCATGCTCGAGCAGCTGGCTAAAGGTTGTCCCGTAATCGCGGGTCTGGGCGTGTGGTGGATCATGTGCTGGTGCAGGTGATCGGGGTTGACCAGCCGGCGTGGATACCGACGTTCACGGGGCTGTCGGTGCGGCAGTTCGGCAAGCTGGTGGGCATCGTGCGAGGTCGTGGCGCTGAGCAGAGGTCGCGTTGGTGTTCGATGTCTCCAAGTCTGCGGCCGGGCGGGTCGTGGAGCGGCCACGCCTTTCCCATGCCCAGCACCAATACTTGATCATTACGGGAGTGCGCCACGAACGCAGGAAGGAGCGTCCATTTAGGCAGAGCTTCTGACTGCGGTGCTGTGTGAGAGATGAAGGATTGGCCCTTCGGTGCCGCCCTGCGGGGGGAGGCATCAAGCCGCCACATGCTGCGTTGGCTGAAGACCGTCGTGGTGAGCGATGAGGGAAAAGGCGTCGTGAGAGACGTCAGGCGGGGATCAGGAAGACGAGCGCAAGCGAATCGCTGAGGACGTGTCGTTAATGATTGCAGGTGGCATCAGAACCGGGGCGTTTCCCGTTGCTCCGGGAGGAGTCTGGCGGGTGCCCGCTGACTGGCCAGGCGATGTCCGGCATGGAGGCGACGTGAGCCTGATCTGCTGCTCTCGCACGGAACGTGGGAAAGCGTGTCCCGACACCGCCGCCCTGATCGGGGTTGGCAAGAGGGAGTGTCCCAAGCGGCTGAACCGCAAGGGATTGAGTACCGGCGCGGGACGCGCTGGCGGACCGGCTCGTAGTAGTGAGGAAGCCCTGGTAATAGGGGTGGAGCGAAGGGGCCGGGTCATCCGTGGCTGTTGTTCGTTCGATCAACCGGGCGCCAGCCTGGGAGGAGTCGCGTGAACCAGTTGAAGTCACCAGACAAGCCGTTTGAGATTTCGAAGCGGGAGGTGTGGGAAGCGTATCTGAAGGTGAAGGCCAACAAGGGCGCCGCCGGAGTGGATGGCTGCTCACTGGAGGAATTCGAGGCCGATCTGAAGAGCCGTCGCCTTGTCGACGGCGTATGAGTACCGGGACGATTCGTGCGCTGCCTGGGGATCACGGTCACTTCGGTGGCATTCGTAGGGCGCCGTCGAGGCGGATTACCTCGCCGTTGATCATCTGGTTGTCGATGATGTGTGCGGCGAGCGAGGCGAACTCTTCCGGTGTGCCGAGCCGGGGCGGATGGGGTACGCGCTGTTCGAGGGTTTTCCGTGCTTTGTCGGGAAGGCCGAGCATGAGGGGTGTGGCGAAGATGCCCGGGGCGATGGTGTTCACGCGGATCCCGTGTTCGGCCAGGTCACGCGCGGCGCTGAGCGTCAGCGCGGCGATACCGCCTTTGCTGGCGGCATAAGCGGCTTGGCCGATCTGGCCGTCGTAGGCGGAGATCGAGGAGGTCATGATCACGGCGCCTCGGTCGCCGTCGACCGGTTCGTTCGCGGACATCCGCGCGGCGGCGAGTCTGAGCACGTTGACCGTGCCGACGAGGTTGATGTCCAGCACCTGTTTGAACTCGTCGAGCGAGAGCGGGCCGCCGCTTCCCAGGATCCGCCCCGGTGTCGCGATCCCGGCGCACGTGATGACCACTCGCAGCCCGCCGAATTCCTCAGCGGCATCGAGTGCACGTGACACTCCCGCTTCTTCTCGAACATCGGCGGGCACGAAAACCGCGCGTTCTCCGAGGGCGTCAGCTAGCGACTGACCTGAGGAGCAGGGCAGGTCGGCGATGACGACCGAAGCGCCTTCGCGGTACAGGCGCCGCACGGTCGCTTCGCCGAGACCAGAAGCACCTCCAGTCACCACAGCCGCCGTTGTCGGATCAATGCGCATGTTTCTCCTGGAATCGCGTGGGTTTCGGAAGCTGGCGAGTGCGTTCGTCAGTCAGCGTGGAGCTCGCGCAGTTTGAACCGCTGCACCTTCCCGCTGGGTGTCTTGGGGAGCGCGTCCACGAACCGGATCAGTCGGGGGTAGGCATGGGCCGAGTAACGCTCGCGCACGTGCGCCTGAAGCTCCCGAACGAGGTCGTCTCCGGGCTTGGCACCTTCGAGGAGAACGGCATAGGCCACCACGATTTCGCCGCGCATACCGTCCGGGTCCTTCTGCCCCACCACGGCGACGTCGGCGACAGCGGGGTGGGTGATCAGCACGCTCTCCACGTCGAACGGTCCAATCCGGTATCCGGCGGCCAGGATGACGTCGTCGTCCCGTGCGGTGAAGAAGAAGTAGCCGTCCTCATCGACACGTCCGGTGTCGCCGGTGAGGTACCAGGCGCCGTCCCCGGTGAAGCGCTCGTCGGTGCGCTCGGGCTCTCCCCGGTACCCGGTGAACCAGAACAGCGGACTCTTGGTCGACACCGCGATCCGTCCGTCGACGACGTCGGCGACGATGCCCGGCAGCTGCTGTCCCATCGACGCGTCCTTGAGCGGACGTGCCACGTTCTCGTGCGCGCAGTTGCCGATGACCATGCCCAGTTCGGTCTGCCCGTAGTGGTCGCGGATCTCGACGTCGAGGGTCTCGCGCGCCCACCGCACGATGTCAGGTGTCAGTGGCTCTCCCGCCGAACACGCACGCCGCAGCCGCACGCCCTCGACGAGGCCGCTGCGGCCGATGGCCCGGTACATGGTGGGTGCACCGGCGAAGTTGGTCACCGCCTGCCGTCGCAGGACCTCCGTGGTGAGCTCGGGGGTGAATCCGGCGTCCACCAGCAGGTTGCGCCGGGCCGCGGCCAGTGGGGTGACGATGCCGTAGTAGAGGCCGTAGGCCCACCCGGGGTCGGCCGCGTTCCAGTGCACGTCGTCCGCCGTGACGTCCATGGCGAAGTGCATGTACGACCGGAACCCGGCTATCGCCCGTACCGGCACCGGAACGCCCTTCGGCCGCCCCGTCGTGCCGCTGGTGTAGAGCTGCAGGAATGTGCCGTCGCCGCCAACCGTCTCCCGCCCGGTGTGGGGTTCACGGTCGGCAGCGGCCCGCTCCAACTGGTCGACGTCGAGTGCCGTGATCCCGGGAATCGGGTCGACCTTGGCACGCTGCGCGCGGTCGGTGATCACGAGCTCGGCGCCGGCCGCCTCGACGCGCAGCTGGACGGCTCCGGTGGCGAACGCGGTGAACAGCGGCACGTGGACCGCACCGAGGCGCCAGATCGCCACGAGCGTGACGATGAGTTCCGGTCGTTTTCCCATGAGCACCGGCACTCTGCTGCCGCGCCGCAATCCGTGGTCGGCGAGCACGGTGGCGAGTCGGCGGGAACGTTCGGCGAGCTCACCGAAGGTCAGGTCGTGCGTCCGCAGGTCGGCGTCGACGAAGGTGAAGGCGACCGCATTCGGGTCGTGCCGGTCGCACAGCAGCCACGCGACGTCGGCGTCCCGTGCGTCGTACTCGGCGAGCCAACCTTCGATGGTTGGACGGGTGTCGCTGGTCAACGCTGCCTCCCGTGGGCTGGTTCGGGATGGATTCGTCACGGCGCACGCTCCGATGCCTGGCGGGACAGCGCCCGGATCGTGTCGACACCACCGGGGTCGATGATGTCGCCGTGGCGGGAGAGGTTGTTGGCGTGCCCGGCGATGTGCAGGGCGAACGCCGACTCCAGCGCCACGTCCTGGCCTTGGGCGGCGAGGCTGTTGTTGACGCTGGACTTCGCCAGCCGCAGCGCGTACTCGGGCATGCGTGCGATCCGCCGTGCGAGGTCGAGGGTGAAGTCCGCGAGGTCGTCGTCGGGGACCACGTGGTTGACCATGCCCAGCCGATGTGCGTCCGCAGCAGTCACAGGAGCGCCGGTGAACAGCATTTCCTTGGCCTTGCGCGCGCCCACCTCCCACACGTGGGTGAAGTACTCCGCACCGTTGAGCCCGAATGCCGCTACCGGATCGGAGAAGGTCGCCGATTCGCCGGCCACGATCAGGTCCATCGGCCACAACAGCATCAGCGCTCCGGCGATGCAACGCCCGTGGGCCTGGGCGATCGTGGGTTTGGGCAGATTGCGCCACCGGCGGCACATTCCCAGATAGGCCTCGCATTCGAACGCGTGCCTGCCCTCGACCCCGTCGGCGTCGAAAGCGCCCTCGAGGGTGGCCACGGACGGCCCGGGAATCCTCGAGTCGCGTTCGTCGAGATCATGTCCGGCGGAGAAGTCGGGGCCCGCACCAGCCAGGATGATCACCCGGACTGTGCGGTCCCGGACCGCGATCGCCAGCGCCTCGTCGAGGTCGTAGAGCATCTGGGGGTTCTGCGCGTTGCGACGCTCGGGCCGGTTCAGCACCACCCGCGCGATACCGGTCTCCGGGCTCTCGAGAAGTACGGACGAACTCATGCAACCCCCTCGTCCCCGTTGTGCCCCGCCGCCTCGAGGTACTGCTGCTTGAGACGGCGCTTGAACAGTTTTCCGGTGTCCTCGCGCGGCAGCTCGTCGGCGAGCACCACTTCCCGCGGCACCTTGTAGCGCGCCAGGCGGGAGCCGACGTGGGTCCGGATCTCGGCCGGGTGGAGGATCGCGCCGGGGATCGGCTGGATGTGGGCGGCGAGCACCTCTCCCAGGTCGGGGTCGGGGATGCCGAACACGGCCACATCGGCGACCCCCTCGAGGTCGAGCAGGCACGCCTCGACCTCGGCGGGGTAGATGTTCACGCCGCCCGAGATGACCATGTCGTTGAGCCGGTCGCTGAGGTAGAGATAGCCCTCGTCGTCGAGGTGGCCGATGTCGCCGAGGGTGAGGTAGCCGTCCCTTTCCATCTGACGGCGTTTGGGCTCGTCATCGATGTAGGTGAAGTCCGGCCAGCCGGTGAAGCAGCGCCCGTAGACGATGCCGTCCTCGCCCACCGGCTTGTCAGTTCCGTCCTCGCCGACGATGCGCACATCGGCATCAAGGATCGGGCGCCCGACGGTGCCCGGACGGCTCAGGGCCTCCGCCGTGTCGCAGGCGGTGAAGGCACCCACCTCGGCGCCGCCGTAGTACTCGTGCACGATCGGACCCAACCAGCCGATCATGGCTTCCTTGACGTGCCGCGGGCACGGCGCGGCCGCGTGCACGATGGCCTTCAGCGAGGAGAGGTCGTAGGAACGCCGCACCTGCTCGGGCAGCTGCAGCAGCCGGTTGAACATCGTAGGAACCATCTGCACGCTGTTGACGCGGTGCTCCTGCACCAGCCGCAGGAACTCCTCGGCGTCGAAGCGAGGCATGATGTGCAAGTTCATGCCCAGCGCGACGGCGAAGGTGGCGTGCACGTTCGGAGCGGAGTGGTAGAGCGGCGCGGGGATGAGGGTCGTCTCGGCTGGAGCCAGGTGCCACAGCTTCGCGATGTTGGCCAGCAACGTCGGGCGGTCGGCCACCGCGACCGGGTCGCGGAGCACTCCCTTGGCCCGCCCGGTGGTGCCGGACGTGTAGATCACGCTCATCGGGGCGGCAGGTGAGGGTTCGGTGCGGGGTTCGTGGTCGTCGATGCGTTGCGACAGCGTCGGCCACCTTCCGGTGGACGGCTGTTCGGCCAGCCCGTAGGCGCACCGCACCCCGGGCGGTATCTCCGCCTCGATGATCGGCAGCCCGGGTGCGCTGGACTCCACGGCCGGCAGCAGGTCGGTGTGGACCACCGCGAGCCGGGAGCGGCTGTCGGCCAGCGCGTGTGCGAGGTCGTCCCCCGTCCAGTGCCAGTTGATCGGAACCGGGGCAGCCCCGACGAGCCCGACCGCGAGCGTCACCTCCACGAACGCGATGTCATTGCGCATGACAACGGCGACGCGGTCGCCCGGACCGATCCCGTCGGCGTTGAGGGCCGATGCCAGCCGCGCAGCACGGGTGCGCAGCGTCTCCAGCGACTGAGAAGTTCCGCCTGAGTGGATTCGCGGTTCGCTCATGCCAGGTCCCTTCTCAGTGGAAGTCGGCCGGAACCGGAGTGAAGGGCACCCGGCGCGTCCACTCCTGGATCGCCCGGCCAAGAACCTCGTCGTAACTCATGCCCTCGATGGGAGCCGCCTTCTCCACCTCGGCGAGCACCGCCGGCGGAACATCCGGGATGGACACGCCCGCGTGCTCGGCCCACTTCTGCGTCGAGTTGCGGAACTGGCGGGTGGTCACCGGCGAACCGATCACGTTGGCAGGGTCGGCCATCGCCCGTTCCGAGGTGACGAACACGACGCCTTCCTCGGTGAGCCGACCGAGGATCCGCTCGATGGTCGCACCGGCGACCGTCGTGCCGTGGATCAGCATGATGTGCGCCGGTGACCGGCCGAGCGCGGCAGTAGCCGCGGCTGCTTGGTTTTCAATCTGCTCGATCGCGGTGTCGACCAAGGTGTCCTCGATCCAGCGCTGCGCTGCCCGGTCCGTGAGCCGCAGGGCGCGGTCATAGGCGACCATGAACTGGGCGTCGTAGAACCAGAGCGTGACCGGGGAGGACAGGAACCCGTTTTGGCTCAGGTGAGTCTGGACCTGGCGCGTCTTGGTCGCGCTGTCGCCCTCCATGGCGAAGGCGTAGCGGAAGTAGCGCGACGGCGATGCCTCTATCCACCTGCTCAACAGCCGCTCGCTGGTCTCGATGTCGCGGAGGTAGGTGTCGACGTCCAGCCAGTTGAGGCTGATGTGCTGGTGCGTGTGGTTGCCGACGTAGTGCCCGGCGGCGCACCAGTCATCGAGGATGTCGAGCACGCGCGGATCTTCCTCCGTCGGCGCAGTGCTGTTGAAGGCGTAAACGCCGGGAACCCCATAGGCTTCAAAAGCCTTCATCATCTTCTTCGACACGGTGTGCGGACCATGCCCTTCGGGAAACGGGATCCCGGTCCACTGGAATTGGTCGTCCACGGTGACCGCGACTTCGAGGCCTGAAAGCAGACCGCCAGAAGATTTCGACATCGGACTCTCCTTTGGGGTCGAGCGAAACTCGTGCCATCGTTGCGACAGACTCAAGCAGTGCCAATGCCCATTGCTGATACACCGTTGTGTGGCGGGATCACATACGGAACGACCGGGGTGGACGCAGGGGCCCGGCAAAGTCGGGTTTCAGCTGGTGAGGAGTACGGAAATATTCGGCTGGAATTAGATGAGACCGGAGCGGATTGCGTAGGAGACGGCGTGAGCGCGGTTATGGAGGCCGAACCGCTTCATGAACTGGTAGAGGATGTTCTTGACCGTGCGTTCTGAGTAGTGCAGTTTGTCAGCTATTTGTTGGAGATCGAATCCTTCGGCGACGAGGCGGAGGACATCGATCTCGCGGTTGGTGAACCCGGAAGGGTTCAAGCCTTGCGGTGCGAGTACTTCGCGGTAGGTGCGCACGATTTGCTCGATGAGTGCGCCCTGCAGTGAGGCGGGGAAGTATCCGCCACCGCTGCCGACCGCACGAATGGCCTGCATGAAAGTCGTAGCGGAGAAATGCCGGCGCCACAGGACCGCGCGGACACCCCACTCCGCCGCTGCGGAGATGTCGGCGTGCCATCGATCGCCCACGATGAGGAGCAGGGGGGTGGCAGTGTCGGGCCTGAACACCTGCAGCTCCTTCATGGTGGACGCTTCGGCGGTTTCGATGGCGATCACGACAACATCGGCGTTGTCGCTCCTGGCCTCGATGAGCTGGGTGTCTCCACCCAAGCAGTTCGCCAGTCCCATGCGCGTAAAGTAATCCTGTGCGTGGATGGCCACGCGGATTTTCTCCATTGTTCTGCCCTGCATGACTGTCCCCTGTTCTGGAAATGCCAGGGCATCTCGCGGCCAGAAAGCTCGGATCAGTCTTTCCGGGAGTTAGGCCTTCCGCGCGGCGAGCAGCTCGTTGCCATCGCGGTCCCCGACCAGCGCCGGAAACCCGCTTGATTGGCTGGACGCACCGGCCACCCGCTCGCCCCACGCACGATCGCCGGTACCGAGAGCACCGTCTCCCCCGGGTACGGATAGCCGGCGAACCCCGACGAATCCGCGAGACCGTAATCCACACAGCTCTGCGCGAGTCGTCATCGCCGCACCCGTCGGCGCCTGCAACAACAGATTGTCGCTGCCACTGACCTCATGCCAGGTCCCTTCTCAGTGGAAGTAACTCGTGCCATCGTTGCGACAGACTCAAGCAGTGCCAATGCCCATTGCTGATACACCGTTGTGTGGCGGGATCACATACGGAACGACCGGGGTGGACGCAGGGGCCCGGCAAAGTCTGGTTTCAGCTGGTGAGGAGTAGTTCGACGGGGCGGTTGGAGTCGCGGGCGTGATGTCGGCAGGCGGCGGCGATGGTGGTGTGGCCGGCGAGTGTGGCCGCCAGTGCGATGGCCAGCACCACCGCCAGACGGTGCCGCACGCCCCGGCGCTTGCGGGGATCGGCCACGCCCGTCAGCACCTTCAGCAATCCCTGGGGGACCGGCCAGCCGACGTCCACGACGGGTGCGGGCCGGGCAGGGCCCGACTCGACCGGGCAATCCAGGACAGGAGATGATGACAACGCGGGCACGGCGACGACTTCCGGACGATCGGTGTTTGGCGACTTCGATCATCACCGCGTCGTTACCGTGCCCGCCCCAACGACACGCCGTCACCGCAGGTCAAACCAGCACATCACGACTTTGCCGAGACCCTGGGGTGGACGGCTCTCCCGGTGTCCTCCATAGTGTCGAAATGCTGGATGCGAAGGTGGGCGGCAACCCGCTACCGTTGGAGCCGTTCGTGAACTGGCTCGACCAGCACGGACGCCTGAAATTCTCCGGGCTCGCCGATCAGCTCCACGCCGAGATTCCCGAGCTCGGAGCGGCCGATCCGGACACGCTGGAGGCGTTGCGCGCGTCCATCGTCTCGCACCTGCCGGGCATGCGCGCCACCTTCATGGGTTCGAACCCGGACCCGCATCTTCCGAAACCGGCGCAGGATTTCGCGTACCTGATGGCTCGCTCGAACATTCCCCTGTCGGCCGTCCTTCGTTCCTACGAGCTGGGCCACGCCGCCATTTGGAACGAATTCACCAGCCATCTTCGCAAACAGCAGTCGTGGACCGTTGCGCGTCGCGCCGAGGCGCTCGAGTCGGGTTCCATCCGCCTGTTCGAGTACATGCAGTCCATGACCGGCGAGACGATAACCACCTACAACCGGGCTCGCGACAGCCTCATGCGGGCCACGAATTCGCGGCGCAACGAGATCGTCCGCGCCGTGCTGTCGGGCAACGGGGGCGTGCGCGAGCTGAGAGAGCTCTTCGGTTATCGCATCGATGAGGTGCACATCGGGTACGTGGCCTGGAGCGTCGACCCCATGAAACACGAGGAGGTATCCGAACTCGCACGACGGGAGCTCCTCGGGTTCGCTCGGCAACACGTCTCCGTGACGACCGATTCCTCGGTCATCCACGGCTGGTTCACCCCGTGCAAGAACTCGACCTTCGACGACCTGGCCGCGGTTTCGCTGCCCAGGACCATCCGGCTGACTCTCGGAAGCCCGCGCCGCGGAATCCGCGGGTTCCACCACACCCACCGGGAAGCCCTGTCGTGCGTCGACCTGACAGCGCTCCACACTCCCGCACCGACCCGGTTCCCCGACGTCGCGGTCACCGTGCTCGCCACGCAGGACCGAGAGATGGCCGCGCGGTTCGTCGATGACCACCTCGGGGCACTGCGCAGCCACGAAGACGGCGAACGTCTGATCAAGACGCTGCGGCACTACATGGACGCACACGCGAGCCCGACCCGGTGCGGTCAGCGCCTCGGCATCCATCCCAACACCGTGACCCAACGCGTTCAGCGCGCGGAGACGATCCTCGGCCGCCACCTCGACCCCGCCAGTCTGGCGCTACGCCTGGCCCTGGACCTCGAGCGCACGATGGAGTTGGAGTAAACGACGGCCCTTGCGCTACGCGGTCGACAGCACCCGTGGCAGACCCTATGAGACTCCACCCGCGAGCGCCGTGGAGTCGGTGACGTCCTTCCCTTCCGGCTCAATCTGATGGTTACGTGATGAAAGCCGCGCCTCCAATGTTCCTTTTATGACGTAAGTTGGAGCTCGGCGGTGGCTGCCTCGGCGGTGGCAGGTGTTGATCGTGACCTCGGTCGCGGCGTTCATGGCCACGCTGGACGTGACGATCGTCAACATCGCTTTCCCCGCATCGAGCGGTCTTTCTCGCATGACTCGCTGGGCGATCTGTCGTGGGTTCTCAACGCGTACAACATCGTGTTCGCCGCCGCGCTGGTGCCTGCCGGGCGACTTGCCGACCGGCTGGGCCGCAAGCGCCTGTTCCTGGTGGGCGTCGTGCTGTTCGTGACCGCGTCGGTCGTGTGCGGGCTGGCCGGCAGCTTGGGAGTGCTGGTCGCCGCGCGGGTGGTGCAGGCGATGGCCGGTGCGGTGCTGCTGCCGACGTCGCTGAGCCTGGCGTTGCCGGAGTTCCCGGTGACACAGCGGGCGACGGCGACGTCGTTGTGGACGGCCACCGGTGCGGTCGCGGCGGCCACCGGCCCGTCCCTCGGCGGATTCCTGACCAGTTGGCTGGGCTGGCCTGCCGTGTTCTTCGTGAACCTGGTGATCGGCCTGCCGATGCGGATTCCCGCCCGTCGGCTGCTCCGCGAAAGCCGCGACCAGCAGGGGCGGCTGCCCGACTTCCTCGGCGCCGCAATGGTCGCGGGGGCGGTGGCCGCGGTCGCGTTGGCGATGGTCAAGGGTCAGGGGCCTGGGGGTGGGGGTCGACCGCGGTGCTCGCGACGGTGGGCGCGGCCGTGGTGCTGTTCGTCGCGTTCGTGCTGCGCTCGGTGCGGCATCCGGTCCCGGTGGTAAACTCCGCGCTGTTCCGGATCCGTTCGTTCACCGTCGCCGGCATCGGCACGTGTTCGCGATCGGGTTCTTCAGTCTGCTGCTGGGCAACGTGCTGTTCCTGACGGGCGTGTGGCACCTTTGATCCTGCGCCGAATCCAATCCATCAGCGCGACGGGGACTGTGCATTCGAATATGGGTCCAGTGCCAGTGGGCGAACATGCGCGGGTACTGGGTAGTGATCCTGCCCCAGCATGCCTTCGCCTTCTTGTACTGCCGCAGTCGCTTGTGTTTCTTGCGGATCCAACGCATCAGGTAGGCGTTGATGCGTTGCAGGAAGGGATGCAGCGCGGAGCGGTAGAACGCCCCGTAGTACTGCATCCAGCCGCGCACGATGGGGTTGGCTACCGGCACCGGCGGCATCGGCTCCTCGGTACAGGGTCACGCAGGTCATGGCCGCGGCTCTGTCGCACTTTCGGTGGTGACGGAGTGCCCGAGTTTCAGGCGGGCAGGATGCGGTGGCGGAGGAGCTTGAAGCCTGCGCGGCCGTAGGTTTGTCGTTTGAGCATTTTCGTTTTAGTGTTGACGCCTTCGGTCCGTCCATTGTGGTGGGTCAGGGTGAGTGCGGCGGTGACGGCGGCGAGGTCCTGATCAAGTCCGCGGGTGAAGGAATGCACGTGGGACAGGCCCATAGCGCGGGCACGGGTGATCCACTCCCATAACCGGTCGTCGTTGTCGTCGGCGGGTTTGAGTAGTGCGGCGAAGGAACCGATGAGCGTGGCCAGTTCGGTGATTTCGGGGCAGGCCGCGGCGAGGCGATCGCGGGTGGCAGTCTGCTCTGTAGTCAGGTTCTGTGGCTCGGTCAGCAGCAGGCGGGTGGCCCGGCAGGGTGAGAGGTGGGTCTGGTCGTCGAGGTGTCGTCCCTGGTTGAGGTAGCGGTAGAGCAGGTTCGAACTGCCCTGATAACCCAACTCACGAATCTCACCGAGCAGTTGCGTGATCGGCACGCCCGGGTCCTCGGCTCGGCGGGTGCGGAGGTGGTCGCGGTAGGGGTCGACCAGGGTGGGCCGGTATTTCGGGACGCGCTGGATCCGTTCCGGGGTCTCGGCACGGGCATAACGCTTGACCGTGTTGAGGGCCAGCCCGAGACGGCGGGAGCAGTCCAGCAGACCCACCCCTGCGTCGAGCAGGTCGTGGATCTGTTGCCAGCGCTGGAGGGTGGTCTCGGCCAGCCGTTCCTGCCGCAGTCCGGTCGCGCCGGCCCAGCAGTGACTGTGGGCGGCGACTTCCTTGCCGGCGGCCTCGGCCAGCCCGTGCCAGAGATGCCGCCCGCACCACGATCACCTCACCGGCGTCCTCCACACCCTCGATCACCAACGCCGCTAACCCTGAAAACACCACGCTGGCAAGGATTTTCACATCAAGCACACTTGATCATGACAAAACCCGCACGCACGACCGGCAGCACCACCGAAAGTGCGACAGAGCCGAAAGTGCGACAGAGCCGTTAATCAGACACTCCCTCATTGCGCGAATGGGCAAGGTGGCGGGGATGTAGGGTCCTGGATCTTTCTCATGGTCTGGCTTGGGGTCGTATCTGGTCTTTTAATGTCCTGCGGTCTTGTTGGGTGTTGGGCCACGTTGGTGCTCAATTGAGCGCAATTCCGGGGTGGGGCGACAACGGTGTTGAGGAGGGTGCGTTGCCGATGCGGGCTGCCGTCATCAGCTGGCCGGGGGTGATCGGTGTGGGTGAGGCGCCTGATCCGGAACCGGGCTTGGGGCAGGTAGTTGTCCGGGTCCGTGCGTGCGGGGTCTGCGGGCTAGACGTGCTTATCGCCGACGGCGAGCTTGCTTCCGTGCCGTATCCGATCGTGCCGGGGCATGAGTTCAGCGGCGAGATCGTTGCATTGGGGCCAGGCGCGGCGAGGAAGTGGCGGGTCGGGGATCGTGTGACGGTCGATCCGATCCTGCCCTGCGGGCAGTGCGCGGCGTGCTGTTCGGATTACATGATGGAGTGTGAGCAGCGCGGTGCTATCGGTGAGACGGTGAACGGTGCGTTCGCGGAATACGTCGCTGTGCCCGCCGCCAACTGCTACCGGATGCCGGACTCGATGACCTGGGCGCAGGCAGCGATGGTCGAACCGGCCTCGCGTGCACTCAGGGCCGTGCGCAGGTTCGGCGTCGTCGCTGGGCAGCGTGCACTGGTCGTGGGAGCGAACGCGACTGGGCTGCTGTTGCTGCAGGTGCAGCGACTCAGCGGTGTCAAGGTAACCCTCGTTGACCGCGACCCGGGGCTGCTGGATCTCGCGATGGACCTCGGCGCGTTTGCGGTTGCCACGGACATCGCCCAGGTCGGCGGTGAGAAGTTCGATGTTGCGATCGACTGCACCGGTGATCCGGAGGCGATGGAGGGTGCGTTCGACGCGATACACACCGATGGCCGGCTGCTCGTGTTCGGGACGCCCCACGCGAGCGGGCGTATCCAGTTGGCGCGAGTTCCGCTCTACGATCTGCAAGCCGAGCTGAATCGCTCGATGGCCGTGCTCAACAGCTTCGGCGTCGCGCTCGAACTGATCGCATCAGGATCGATCCGAACCGATCCGTTGCTGACTCACGCCTTGCCGCTTGCGAGCTTCGACGAAGCTTTGAAACTGACCCGCAGCGGCGCCGAGTTGAAGGTCCAGGTGCTGCCGGACTTCGAGGCGCTCGATCCCGAGCGGTCCATCGACCTCGGCGGGCGTGGTCAGTAATCCAACGTGCTCGTGACGGTGATCGTCGGCACCGGCCGAGCCGTCCGAGCTGAGCAACCCCTTCGGAACCAGATCCAGTCCCAGCAAGACATGGAGGAAACGGCATGGCAGAAGTCGCCTACGTGGAGGCATCGCGGGTCTACGGCGGTGCTTCGCAGGTGCGCGCCGTCGATCGGCTCGATCTTTCCATCTCCGATGGTGAATTCCTGGTCCTGGTCGGTCCGTCAGGATCGGGCAAGTCCACCGCCCTGCGCATGGTGGCCGGCCTGGAAGAAGTCGACGAAGGAGAGATCCGCATCGGCCCCCGTGCGGTGAGCAGCCTCCCGCCGAAGGACCGCGACATCGCGATGGTCTTCCAGTCCTATGCCCTGTACCCGCACATGACTGTTGCGGAGAACATGGGTTTCGCGCTGAAGCTTCGACGCATGCCCGGCTCCCAGATCAAGGAGAAGGTCGCCGAAGCCGCGGCGATGCTGGATCTCACCAAGTACCTGGACCGCAAGCCCAAGGCGCTCTCCGGTGGGCAGCGGCAGCGGGTCGCCATGGGCCGTGCGATCGTGCGGGAGCCGAGCGTATTCCTGATGGACGAGCCCCTGTCCAATTTGGATGCCAAGCTTCGGGTGGAGACGCGGGCGAACATCGCGTCGCTGCAACAGCGCCTGGGGACGACGACGATCTACGTGACGCACGATCAGGTCGAGGCGATGACGATGGGGGACCGGGTGGCGGTGCTCGCCGACGGTGTGCTGCAGCAGTGCGCCAGCCCTCGGGAGTTGTACGAGGCCCCGGCGAACTCGTTCGTCGCGGGTTTCATCGGCTCGCCCGCAATGAACCTGCTGGACCTGCCGTTGGACGCGGCCGGTGTCGTGATCGGCGGACTGACGGTCGCGTTGCCCCGGGAGGCGCTTTCGGATGCCTCCGCCAAGCAGTTGACGGAGGTGACCTTCGGGGTGCGGCCGGAGTCGTTGCGACTGGTCGGGGCGGACGAGGAAGGTTTTGAACTCATCGTGCGACTGGTTGAAGAACTGGGCTCGGACGCCTATGTGCACTGCGTTGTTGCTGGGTCGGAGCAGCGCATTGTCGTCCGCGTGGATGGCCGGACCCCGCCCTACATCGGTCAGCGGATCCAGGTCGCAGTGCGCGATACCGCCGAGGTCCACGTGTTCGACCCGAACACGACGCAGCGGTTGAGCGGCTCTCCATGAGGCGTGTTTCGTCGCCGGCGGGGTGTTACCAGGCAGAGTGCATTAGTCGAAAGGTCAGTTCTGGTTGCCGGATCGGCTACCACGTCGAGATTCAGGCATGGTTGGTCCGTAAACGTCGGGTCGAGGAGGAGTTCGTTGGCGACGATCGATCTGCCTGAGGATGTTGAGCACGTGCTGCGGCAGCTGGAGTCTGAGATGGCGGATACTCGCGAGTACATCCTGCGGTGCCGTGCGTCGGGGGACGAGCAGGCGGCTCAACTCCACGTCATCTGGATCGACCTCCTGCTGGACGAGTGGAACCGTTGCCGGTTGGTCGCGCAAGAGTTCTGACCAGGGCTCTCTCACATAGAGGCGACATAGAGAATTCGTGAAGACGGGCTTCGCACACTGAGATCACATCATCACTCAACGTGTGGGAGTCCCGATGGACCGAGTGCGAGTGGCCGTGCAGGCAGCAGACCCCATCACCCTGGCCGGCCTCACCAGCTGCCTGACGTCACGGCCGGAGCTGGTCATAGAGCCGACCCACGCTGAGGCCGACGTGATCGTATTCGCCGCGGATCGGGTCAACACCCAGGTCCTGGCCGACCTGCGGCAGTCGGCGCAAGAGGTCTCCGTGCCCAGAGTGCTGGTGACCAACGAGCTCAACCCCGTTGACGTGCTCAGCGTGGTCGAATCCCGTGTGGTGGCTGTGCTGCCGCGAACGGCCGCGACCGGGACGAGGCTGATCAACAGCGTCGTCGCCGCGGCCAACGGCGGGGGCATGATGCCGCCCGATCTGCTGGGCGAGTTGCTCAAGCAGATCGACTACCTGCATCGGGAAGTGCTGACGCCCCGCGGCTTGAGCTCTTCCGGGCTGACCACCCGGGAGATCGACGTCCTGCGGTTGATGGCCGATGGAATGGACACCGCGGAGATCGCGCAGAAGCTGTGCTATTCCGAGCGGACCGTCAAGAATGTCATCTACGGCGTGACCGGTCGGCTCAACCTGCGCAACCGGCCACACGCGGTGGCTTTTGCGATGCGAGCCGGGGCGATCTGACCGCGCCCGGCAACGGGGCGGCATTGCGCGACCTGCTGCTGGACGTCGACCCAGGCGACTATCTGTGCTGGTCTTGACGCTGGCGCCGTTGCGGGAGTTCGGGCTGCCACCAACAGCAGCGGCAGCTGACTTGTGGCCGCGCTTGTCGATTAGTAGTCGACGCTGAGGAGTGCGCGCGTGACGGTCAACGATCACCGGATGGTTCTCGTCACCACGGTCTTCAGCCTGGCTGGTGCACCGCTGGCGGCGTAGTGGACGCCGTCGCGTTTGCGTCGGCTGTGGCGTGGGTCTCGTCAGAGTTTGTTCTGGGTTGCCTCGGAAACAGAAGGGGTTGCCTGAAAGGTCAGTTCTCGTCTTGGTGGTCGCTGTGGGTGCGGGTTTCGGGGATGGTTGGTTGCCGGGGGGTGGAGGTGTTGTCGTCTGGTGGTGCAAGGGTTTTGGGCGGGTTGTTGGGGTCTTTAGATGGTGTAGAGATTTTGTGAAGATGGGGTTTGCACACTGGGGTCACAGCGTCACGGAGCGTGTGTCGTCACGGAGCGTGTGGGAGATCCTGATGGACCGAGTGCGAGTGGCCGTGCAGGCAGCAGACCCGATCACCCTGGCCGGGTTGGTGAGTTGTCTGAAGTCGCGGTCGGAGTTGTTCGTGGTGCCGAGTCCGGCCGAAGCCGATGTGGTCGTGTTCGCCGCGGACCGAGTGAGTGCCCAGGTGCTGGCTGATCTGCGCCTGTCGGCACAGCAGGTGTCGGTGCCTCGTGTGCTGGTGACCAACGAGCTCGATCCGTCCGATGTCCTGCGTGCGGTGGAGGCCCGTGTGGTGGCGGTGCTGCCGCGAATCGCCGCGACCGGGACGAGGCTGATCAACAGCGTGGTGGCCGCGGCCAGGGGTGGTGCTGTGATGCCGCCGGATCTGCTGGGCGAGTTGCTCAAGCAGGTCGATCATCTGCAGCGTGAAGCGCTGACGCCGCGGAGTTCGAACGCGTCCGGGCTGACCAGCCGTGAGGTTGATGTGCTGCGGTTGATGGCCGATGGGCTGGACACCGTGGAGATCGCGGAGAAGCTGTGTTATTCGGAGCGGACGGTGAAGAACGTCATCTACGGGGTGACCAATCGCCTGAACCTGCGCAACCGGCCGCACGCGGTGGCTTTTGCGATGAGAGCCGGAGCGATCTGATGGGTGTGAGGATCAGGGAAACGGCCGGTCGCGTCCCTGCCGCGGCAGGCCGCGAAAACCGCAAGCGCCGCAACGCCATGGCGCAGAAGAACTCGAGGTCCATTAGGGACACCCTTGCGGCGAGAACGACTCGCCGTGTGCTGCCCTGCAGTGACGAGCAAGGCCGTGACCGCGAACTCACACTCGCATTCACCGGCCGCCGGCTGGTGCTGACCACACCGGACGGCACCGCTGCGGTCCTCACTCCCTTGCAGAGCGAACGGTTGCGGTCCGCTGTCCGCGATCTGCTGCTGGATGTCGACCCGAGCGACTACGCGTGATCGGCCTGCAGACTCTCCGGTCCGCGCCTGCGGACCTCGTCGACGATGGCGACCCGGGAATGCGCGTTGAGCTTCCCCAGGATGCGGGCAACGTGACTTTGCACCACGCGTCTCGGCAGGCCCAGTTCGGCCGCGATGTCCGGGTTGGAACGGCCTTCGGCCACGAGAATCGCGATCCGGACCTCATCGCGGGACAGCGCCTCCCAGCCTTCGGCGGGATGGAAGACCGAGATGTCCGGACTCGGGCGGATCCCGAACCCGCGGAGTCGTGACTCGGCGCGGCGGATGTCCCAACGGGCGGACAGCCCGGCGAAGTGCTGGATCGCCTCGTCGAGCGCGCACTGCGCGTCCTTGAGCAGATTCCGTTGCGCCAGCAGCAAAGCAGCATCCTCCAAAGCCGCGGCCAGTTCGACCACGCGCCCCACTTCCCGGTAGTGCCGCCCCGCCGCCATGACCGGTTCGGGGTCACCAGCGATGAGTCCCTCGCATCGGGCCGCTGCCGCGAATGCCCGGGCCGGCCGGGTTTCCTTGGCGGCTTCGTCCCGGCACACGGCCAACGCCTGGTTTGCCAGATCGAGATCGCCGAGTTCGACCGCCAACCGGACCATGATCGGCAACCACTGGTGGCGCAGCATCAGCGGGGCGAATCCGGGATTCAGGATCGGGTCCATAATCGACAGTGACTTCTCCGGCTCGCCGCGTTGTTCGGCCGCCAACGCCCGGGCGATCAGCAAGAAGTCAACATTCTCGCGCTCCGCGCCGCTGGATGGCGCGTACTCCTCGGCCGCGTCCAGATGGCGGGCGGCTGTCTTGCCGTCTTCCCGATGCCCGGCGATCAACGCGCTGACGCCGTGCGAAAGCAGCGCCGCTGGGCCGGGCTCGCGCAATCCGTAGAAGGAGATCGCGGGGCCGTCCTCGGTCAAGGTCTGCAACTGGAGCATGGCGTCGTCCCAGCGGCCTACCCAGAAGTAGTGGACCGCCTCGGCAACTTGGAGGCCACTGGACGGAAGGTGCTGGGCCGCGATCTGGCGGGCCTCGAGCATCGTCGTTTCCGCCTCGTCGAGGCGATCCAGGTTCTGCAGCGTGAACGTGCGGTTGTCGAGCAGGTCGAAGCGGAACTCGGAGAATTCGGGATCAACCCCGACCACTTCGAGCGCCTTGTCGACGTGTTCGAGCGCGCGTACGTGATCCCGCTGCACCGTCTCGACCAACCACATGGTCTGCAATGCGTGCGCGATGGGGTAGGGCTCGCCGGTGGTCACTGCCTGCGCGTAGGCCTTGTCGGCGCTTTTCTGAGTGGCATCGAGATCGCTGAGGTCGCCGCGCTGGAAGTTCGCTGCCAGCGACCTGTGTCTACTGCGCCAGATCTCCGGTACTGCTGGATCGTCGGCCGCGTTGCCCAGCGTGTCGAGAGCAGCGGCCAACTCGCCCTTGCGGTACAGCGTCGCGACCAGCAGCTGTCGCATCTCCGCCGACCGGTACGGGTCGGTGGCGATCGCGAGGGCCTGGCGTGCTTTGTTCTCCGTGTCGCGTCCCGCCCGGAACAGTACCTTCACGAGCGCGGCGAGCAGCACTTCCCGGTTGGGGTCACCGACCGGGCAGGTTTCCAGCGCGCGTGCGAAAAGGTCGATGGCGATCAGCGGGGCACGGTTGGACACCGCGACGTGATGCTCCGCCAGCCATTCCAGTACCCAGCGGTCGTTGGCGGTCGACGCTGCGAGAAGATGCTCGGCGACCTGCTCCACCCGTGCGCCGACCTGGGCCAGTTTTTCCGCCGCCTGCCGGTGCAGTGCGCCCCGGGCGGCCTTCGGGATTCCGTCGTAGAGCGCCTGGCGCAGCAACGGGTGGCGGAATGCCATCTGGACTTCGGCATCGACCAGAACGTCGGCGGAGACGGCCTCTTCGAAGGCGTCCAGCAGCTCGAACGCTTGTCTACCCATGGCGGCGGCGACTTCGGTGCAGGAGAACTCCAAGCCGAGCAGCGCGCCCCAGCGAAGCACTTCCCGGGTTGGCGAGGAGAGGAACTCCAGTCGTTTGCCGATCGCGGCGACCAAAGACCGAGGGGCCTGCGAGATCGACGAGGCGGGAACGTCTGCGGTGCCATTGGTGATCGATACTGTCTCAGAGCGGAGCAGTGTGCCGGTGATTTCCTGCACATACAGCGGGTTGCCCGCCGCGCGCCCTGCAATTTCCCGCAGCACTGGCCCTGGTTTGGCCCCGACGATCTCGCGAAGCAGCTGGATGGTCTCCAGCTCGGTCAGCGGTTCGAGGAGGAAAACTTCACCGTCGCGCGACTCGACGGCGCGGCGCAGCTGCCGCAGCTCGACCCTGTCGGGTGCCGGGCGTGTTGCGGCCACGAGCAGCAACGGCAACTGGCGCGTTGCCGCGCAAAGCCGGTGCCACACCAGCACGCTGGCTTCGTCCGCCCACTGCAGGTCGTCGATGACCAGGATCAGCGGCGAGATGGCACACAGCTCGTCGACGAGTTCCAGCAGCTGATCCACCGGCTCCGTGGAGCGCTCACCGTGCAGGGTGGCGGCCAGCTTCGCCCGTCGCGGGTCGGGTGCTTTCGTATCGATGCCAAGGCATTCCGCCATGACCTGCAGCGGGAACCGCTGACTCAGTTCGTCGGCGACCGCCCAGGCGAGTTGGCAGCCGAGACGGCCGGCATCGGCGAGGGCGACCGTGAGCAGCTCCGACTTGCCGATACCGGGTTCGCCCTCGATCCACACCGAACGGCCGCGGCCGGCCAGCACTTCCGCGACCAGTTCCTGCAGGCGCGTGCTTTCAGCCAGGCGTCCGACGTAACGCCTCTTGTCGCTTTGCTGCAGTGCCCGGTTGACGTAGGCGGGAACGATCGAGAGCGGCGTGGCGTGGCGAACCAGCGATTTCCGCACCGGTGTCGGGTCCAAGTCAGGATCGTTGGCCAGGATCTGTTCATGCACTCGACTCAGCTCAGGCCCGGGTTCGATGCCGAGCTCTTCGACCAACGCCCGGCGGGTCTCGCGGAAGACCTCTAACGCCTCCGCGGGTCTGCCACTGCGGTACAAGGCGGTCATCAGCAGCGCGCGCAGGGACTCACGCAACGGGAATTCGCGGACCAGACCGGCAAGTTCGGCCGCCAACTCGACGTGGCTGCCGTGCGCGAGCATCGCTGTCGAGCGGTGTTCGATGGTCATGATGCGCAACTCCGCGAGTCGTTCGCGCTGCAGCTGGGCGAACGGTCCCGGAATACCGGCGAGAGCCTCCCCTTGCCACAAGCCCAATGCGGCGTCCAGGGACTCGACCGCGCCCTCGTGGTCACCGGAGGCGAGCTGCTGTCGCCCCTGCTCGCGCAACCGGTCGAACACCTTGACGTCCAGGTTCTCCGCCGGCAGCCGAAGCGTGTAACCGGCGGAATGCGAGATCAGGACGCCGTCGTTGGACCGGCGGGAGCGCTGCGGTTCCAGGCTGCGGCGCAGTCCCGAAATATAGGTGTAGACGCTGCCTTCGGCGCTGGCCGGCGGGCGATCCCCCCAAAGGGCGTTGATGATTTCGTGCCGGGGCACGACGTGGTTGGCCTGCAGCGCCAGCACCGCGAACACGGCTCGTTGGCGTGGCGGACCAAGCGAGATCTCGTCCTGTCCGAGCCAAACACGCAACGGTCCAAGCAACGCGACCTGAAGCGGTCCGTTCGCGCTCGCGGGCATCGCCACCCCTATTTCCACAGTCGCAAAAGATAGCGCCTCTCTCCGCAATGGTGCACCTTCGTGTACCGAATTGTGCCCGAGGCGGCTCATTGCCCGAAGGATTGCCTGTTTGTACACGCATCAGGGGTTACGAACGGGCTCCGGTTTCCGGTACTGGATCGTCTCGATCAATCAATCGGTCAAAACGGATCTTCTTCGGGGCAACGGCTGGGCTCAGGCCTCCCGTTGGCCTGGTTGAGCGCCTGCCGAACGGAGCAGTCCAGGTGCCCGCCGGAGTCTGAAGATGTCGTGAAGAAGAAGTGAATCCAGGTTGGCCATGCTGCATTTCGAGTGGGAGTCAAGCTTGAAGGAGTGCAGCATGATGGCCAAGAACCACCGGACGATCATCCGCTTCGCCACGGTCTTCAGCCTGGCCGCCCTGCCAGGGGTGAGCGCACCGGTTCGGGTGGAACTGCGGTACGAAACCCGCGACCCGTACGCGGTGGCCGTGATCTTCAACGCGGGACAGAGCCACCAGGTTCGCTGGGAGGTTGCCCGTGACCTACTCGCCGACGGGCTGGTCGCCGACAGCGGGGAAGGTGACATGCGCATCGGCCCTTGTCCGGACAAGCCCGAACTCCTCTTGATCACGTTGCGCTCGCCATCGGGACAGGCCACCTTCGAAACGCCGGCTGAGAAGCTGGCACAATTCTTGAACGACACCTATGACATCGTCGAACCCGGCGACGAACACCGGTGGATGAGTGTCGACGAGGCGTTGAACCGGCTGCTCCCAAACGACCTGTAACCGACCGGTATTCACACTCGCGCCGTGCGGTGTCGGCAAGGACCGACGCCGCACGGCGCATTCGTGGTGCGTACCGCAGAGTGATTCGCGCACTTGTCGAGGGGGACAGCAATTCCTGCCCCCTCGCACGGAGATTCATTTGTGCTTGGTGGCACCGTGCATCGTGCACGGTTGGCCGGATCAAGCCAGACCGAGAAAACGGGGGGCTTTGATCGTGACCGTCGGGGCATCGGTGACAGCTTGCGACTCCAGGCTGCTGATGTGGGTGAGATCGCCGTTGTAGGTTTCGATGACTGTCCGAAGGATGTTGCGGTCTTCACGCGAAACCATTCGCCGCTTGGCCGCAGCGATGGACGCCAGCGCTTCCGCCGCGGGCAACGCCTTTCCGCCTTCCAGGTAGCCGGCCACCTTGTTCGCCTGCTCGTCGTTCAGGGCCGAGCCCATGTGGAAGAGCACCTGGTCGAGGGCGCTGCTGAAGCTCTGCGGGGATTCGGGGGCGATGACGCCCGGGTCCATGACAGACATGTCGTTCTCCCTTGCGTGCGTCAGGGGCAAATACTCCGTGGCGCGCGATTACGAATTTGTGCGTCGACAGCGAACGGCCGGGCGACGCGCCGCCTGGACCGGAGAGGGTGGCGGAGCATCTCGTTCCCGAAGTGGTCGATCCCTGTGCCCGCAGCACAAAGCTACCGGCCCCGGCCTAGCACTGGCCACGACTTGAGTTGAGCGTTGCCCGCACGACTCACCAAGATTGCACTCGTCCCCAGTGCCGGGCCGAGTTCCGCGGGCGCACGGGTACTGCCCTGCGATGGCCCTGCCGACATTGCCGCCGTGCTCTGCTACCCAGAGCGAACCGTGAAGAACGTCATCTACTGGATGGCCGGCTGGCTGAAGTTGCGCAACCGGCAGCATGCCGTGGCCTACGCGGTGCGCGCCAGTGCGTTCGTGGTCGCTTGGGCGGAACAGAAATCGTGCGCGCGGTTGATCGCCGCGCATCCCAGCTGTGCGATCGGCCGGTTGCCAGGTATCCGGACGGAATCCAGTAAGTTGATCATCCACGCGTCATGGACGGCCCGTGCCGAGCGGGTGCGCAACAGCGAGAAGCTGCTGATCGCTCGGAGCTCAAGTACCAACGGTGCCATGACGCGGACTTCTGGTCACGCACCCAACCCGAACACGGACACGGCTCGAGTCAAACGGGCAAACCAGCCTGCACTTTTTCCCCTCGTTCGCCGAGTTTTGATGTACTGCTGAGGACCGGAAAATTTAAGCTACCGACTGCGTTTCTCGACGAGTCTCCGCAACTGGCTAATTATCGGAAAAGGTTGGGGCCGGCCGAGTATTCGGAAGTCTGAAAAAGTTCGATTTCTCTTTAGTTGGTTGAATCGTAGAAAGGTTCTAGTGTGGTCTCGAGTGCGATTCCTTACGGGCAGGTTCTCTTCACGCACGGCCATGCCGCGGAGGCGGAACGGTTGACTGCGTTGGCGGCGGCGTTTGACTCTGACACCATCCACCGGCTCGAGAGGATCGGTATCCAGCCCGACTGGAACTGTTTGGAGATCGGAGCCGGCGTCGGTACGATAGCCAACTGGCTGGCAACCCAATGTCCTCGCGGCCGTGTCGTTGCCACCGATCTCGACACCAGCCTGATTTCAGACGAAGGGCGTCCCCCAAATTTGGAGATTATGGCGCATGATGTGACTGTCGATGATTTCCCCGAGGGCGCCTTCAATCTGATTTGTTCCAGGTTTGTGTTCGAGCACATCGCCGACCGTGACGCCGTGCTCGCCAAGGTGGTCCGCTCGCTGGCCCCAGGTGGCTGGCTCCTCCTGGAGGACACCGGACCGTTCCCGTTCGACTCATCGCCGAATGCGTTGTACCGCAAGGTCAGTCAGGCGGTGCTGTCGATCGCCACCAAGCGAATGGGAAGCGACTACGAATGGTCGAGAGCGTTCCCGGCCCAGTTGCGCGCGAACGGGCTGGTCAACACTGGTGTCCATGCCTCGAGCCACGGGGTTGGGGCCACCCCGATGGGCCGTGCGTGGCGGCTGACTGCCGAGCACATCGCGGCCGACCTGAATACATACTTCGGGATCACCACAGCCGAGCTCGCGGAGTTTGCCGACCAGGTCGAGAGCTCCTCGTTCGATGACCTGTGCATCGCGAGCGTCGCAGCCTGGGGGCAGCGACCTCCAGCGACAGATCTGCCCAACCCGCGATTCCCTGCGTGAGGGAGACCAGCATGTCGACCCAGCTGATATCTGATCACGGAGGCACTGCGGCCGCGTGAGTATCAGGTCGGTGCCGAATCAGTTCTCGCGGAACCATCCACAACGTTCTTATCTCGGCACATCTTGAGAGCAGGCAAATGGACCTTGAACTGAAGGATCGAGTGATACTCGTCACCGGGGCATCTGTCGGCATCGGACGGGCAACTGCCGAGCTACTCGCAGCGGAAGGAGCCACCGTAGTTGGCGTGAGCCGCAATCTGGGGCCTAGCGACCCAGATCGACAGATCGATCACGTCATCGCCGATGTGACCGACCCGCAAGCAGGTGATCGCATCGTCGAGACAGTGCTGGAACGCCACGGCCGCCTCGATGGATTGGTCAACAACGCGGGTGGGTTGGATCTCCGAAGTGGCTTCCTCGACATCACCGAGGAACAATGGCTCGACATGTTCGACTTGAACTTCCATGCCGCGCGGCGCATGAGCAAAGCCGCACTGCCGGCACTCCTCGAATCTGGCGACAGTGCGATCGTCAATATCTCCAGCTCTTCTGCCCATTTAGGCACAATGCTGAATCCCGACTACGCGGCGGCCAAGCTGGCGCTGTTGTCCCTGTCAAAAACCTTGGCTGCCGAGTTCACCGGCAATGGAGTCAGATCAAACGTGGTCACTCCTGGACTGACCAGGACGGCAATCTATGACCGCCCCGGCGGTTTCGGGGAGAAAGTGGCGAAGTTTCGCGGGATCGAATTTGCTGACATCGTCGACTACATGGCCACTTCAGTTCGCCCGCAACTGACGAAACGAGTCAGTGAACCCGAGGACGTCGCTCGCGTGATTGCCTACCTTGTCTCCCCATTGGCAAGCCAAGTTACAGGCGCGGAATGGGTCGTTGATTCCGGCGTGCTCATGCAGATCTGAGCAGGCGACAAGGTCGTTACAACCCCACCACGGTGTGGGTCACCAACGCATTATCCCGGAGAGACTCGGCTCTGCAACAGGGTGCGAACAGATCTGCCCGTGCGGGCATGACCATATTCCCTTGCGAATCCGCTGTCAGACATTCTCGAGGGCGCGCTGCACGGTCCGTGAGCACCTTGGTTGCTGCCGGCTCCGTGTGCTATGGCGAATACAAGTAGCACTCGCTTGCGCACATCTTGCCTCACGCCGTTGGGCGGATGGATGGGCAGGAAACGTGGGTCGATCAGGCAACTTCGAGGATGGCGCCCTTTCGTCCACCGCACCGAGGTTCCTACGTTTTCGGCGTCCGGGTCGGATTCGGCCGGTCCGGTGCAAGGCCGTCCGCGCGGTGCTGTCTGGTCTGTTGGCTGCACAGATCAAGTGGTTCGCGTGCCGCGATCGCAGACAGGGAGGCTCGTTGTGCAATCGGACGTTGAGCCGGATCCGTGCCCGGTCGCGAGCCCCGGTGCAGGCACGATCCTGTCGGCGTTCGCCGATCTTCACGAGCGCGACATGCACCGCGAGCTTTTCGTCTTCGTCGACGACGAGGGCCGCGATGTCGAGTCGATGACAGTGCATCGTCTGGCCCAGGACGCGCACCGGGTCATGTCTCTGCTGGAAGAACGCGACGTCCGGCGTGGCGACCGGGCACTGCTGGTCTACCTTCCTTCCCTGGATTTCGTCAGCGCGTTCCTTGGATGTCTTGCCTGCGGCGTGATCCCAGTTCCGGTCGCCCCGCCGAATCCGCTCAGGCTCGCGACCGACACCGGGGCCTTGGCGGCCAATGCCGTCAGCTCCGGTGCGCGTGTGGTGCTGACCCACGATGCCTACCAGGGGGCGATCGAGGCTGCGATAAGAGCGCGCCCGCTCCCGCCCGAGGCGCCCAAACTCCCCGAGATTCCTTGGCTGGCCACCGATTCACGCGATGGTGACAAGGTGGACGTGGTCGACCTGCGGCGTTGGTACGCCCCCGCAGATCCCGATGAGCCGGCATTCCTGCAGTACACGTCCGGCTCGACAGGTTCCCCGAAAGGCGTGATCGTCAGCCATCGCAACATCTACCACGAGTTGCTGTTCCTGGCCGCGGACCTGGGGCTCGGCGACGACACGGTCGCGGTCACCTGGGTACCGCATTTCCACGACCTCGGATTGATCAGCTTCCTGCTGAACACCATCGTGGGGCACTCCGGGCGGACCTACGTGATGTCGCCCCTGAGCTTTCTGCAGCGGCCCTCGGTGTGGTTCGACGTCATGTCCCGGGTACGCGCCACGCACACGTCAGCGCCGGACTTCGCCTACGACCTGATGGTCCGCAAGACGACCTTGGAGCAGCGCGCCGAATGGGACCTCAGCGCCGTGCGAATTCTCGGTTCCTCAGGCGAAATGGTGCTGCCACAGACCATGGAGCGGTTCTGGAACGCTTTCATACTGCGCGGTCTGAAGCCCGCGGTATTCCACCCCGGTTACGCCATGGCCGAGCACACATTGAGCCTGAGCGTGGGCAGCGGTGGACCGCTGTGGGTGGACAAGCGGGAGCTGGAGAAGGGCTGCGTGCGGCCGGTGGAGGCCGGTTCCGCGCGGGATGCCGTCGGTCTTTATGGCAGCGGTTGGGTCACCAAGGAAGATGCCCGCGTCCGCATCGTCGATCCCGACACCCACAAGCCATGTGATCCAGGGCAGGTGGGGGAGATCTGGGTCGACTCGCCCACCAAGGCCCTCGGGTACTGGGGCTTGGCGGACGAGACCCGTGAGACTTTTCGCGCTCGCGTCTCCGACGGCGACCCCCGCGAGTATCTGCGGACGGGTGATTTCGGTTTCCTCCACAACGGGGAATTGTTCGTCACCGGTCGGCTCAAGGAGGGATCGCGTGCGACGAGGTGGTCGTAGATGCTCCGGGCCCGGTGCTCAAGACGACCAGCGGCAAGGTGCGTCGCGCCGCGTGCCGCGCGCAGTACTTCCAGCGAGCAGGGGAGCAACCCGATGAGCAGTGATCCGCTGTTTCCGGGGCTGCGGATCTCCACCGGACCGGATGATCCGCGACTACACGACGTCGATGCCGACTCCACCGCATTGCTCCGGAAATTGAGGGGCACCTGTGATCAAGCATCTGCGTCAGGGGTGCGCCCCACCTCGACGGTCTGCGTCGTTGGCGCGGGTCCGAGTGGTCTGACCGTCGCGCACGAGCTGGAACACCTCGGGCACACCGTCGTGGTGTTGGAACGCGAGCCGGTCGTCGGTGGCAAGTCCGTTTCGGTCGACGTCGACGGACGTGCCTACGATCTGGGCGCCCACATCTGCACACCGCGCTACGAGGAGTTGGCCGAACTGGCGGCCGAGTTCGGTGTCGACACCGTGGAAACCACAGCGGTCTACGAGTACGACGCCGACCGGTGGATTCGTCGCTCTCCGAGTGCGGCGTTCTTCCGGAGATCGGAGTTCTCGCGGTACTCGCGATTGCGGGAACAGACCTTTTCAGACATCGGGGCCGCCGGCCTGGCGCACTCTGCTGGGTCGTTGGCTCAACCGATATCGAAATGGGTGGTCGGCAACGATCTCTTGGCCATGACGGATTCGCTCGGATCCGGCTACACCGCCTCGGGATACGGCTATCCGCACGACGATGTTCCCGCACTGTATTTCGTCAAGCATGCCGAGATGACCGGCCTGGTGTCCGTCGGCCCGCGATCCACCGGGCATGCCGGAACCTTCACGATCTCCGGTGGTTTCGGACAGCTGTGGCAGCGCGTCGCCGGCAGTCTCACCGATGTGCGCACCAGTACGCACATCACATCGATCGAACGCACATCCAGCGGCGTCGTCGTGCACACCGACTCCGGTGCTGTGCTGGCGGATTCGCTCGTTCTGTCCGTTCCTCTCGACCGTGTCGTCGACGTGCTCGAGGCCACTGCCGATGAACGGGACATCGCGGCGAGGATTCGCACGATCGACTACTACACCGTGCTTTGCCGGGTCTCCGGACTGCCCAGAGGCGGCATGTATCTCGTCCGTTCCAAGGGCGAGGCGCCGCCACCTGGCCACTGCGTCGCCTATCACAACCGGTATTCCGACACCAACGTCTACACCTGCTACTCCTACGATGCGCAAGGCCTGGAGGCCGCAGACATCGTTCGGCAGTTGCGTGACGACGTGGCTGCGATGGGCGGCCAAGTCACGGAAGTGCTGATCACCCGCCGCTGGCCGTACATGCCGCACTTCGGCGCTGAAGATCTCGCTGACGGAATTCTCGATCGTCTTGAGCGCATGCAAGGAGACAGCCGGACCTATCACGTCGGGAGTCTCCTGGGCTTTGAGCTGATCGAGACCAATGTGGGCTATGCCCGGCAACTCGCGCACAGCTACTTTGCAGCTCCGGTGGACGACAGCAGCCGCGGGGAGAACCGGCGCGATGCACAGCGATCGCAGGTGCGGTCTGAAGCCGAGCTGCTGGCGCGCCAACTGGTCACGCTGATGGACGATCAGCGCACCGACGCGCGAGAGATGGAGCGGAAACCGATGCTGGCCGTTGCACTGAACCCGCCCCGGCCCTTCTTCTGCGTCGGCGGCGCGGTCGGAACAGCGCATCAGTTGCAGTCGCTCGCTGATGATCTGGGCCCTGGGTTCCCGTTCTACGGGCTTCAGTCCCCGGGGTATGACGGCGGTGAGCCGGCTCTCGACAAGGTCGAGGAACTCGCCGACCGGTACCTCAAGGACATCTATGCGGTCCAGCCGCGTGGGCCCTACGTCGTGGGTGGCTATTCGTTCGGTGGTCTGGTCGCGTATGAGATCGGCTGTCGGCTGCGGCGTGACGGGGCGGAGGTTGCCGAGGTGGTGGCGATCGACAGTTACCTTCCGCACGAGGGGCAGACCGCACCGGTTTGGGATGAACGTTCCGCTCTGGAGGAGCTGGTGGCGGTGCAGCGGGCGATGTCCGGAGCCCAAGGGGATGCGCTGAAGGTGGATCCCGCACTGACGTTGGCCCAGTGCCGTGCGATGGCCTGCGAGGAGCTGCGGATCATGGGCGCAGCCGCGGCAGATCGACTACTCGATCGGCTATTGCCGGTGTTTCAAGCAAATCTGGAAGCCAATATCGCCTACCGGCCTCCGGCCTCTGATCTGTCGATGACGTTGCTGCGCGCAGTCGAACCCTTTCCGCCAGTGTTCGGGGAGGTGCGTCGATCCGCGATACCGGTGGGCTCTCCCCACAACGGCTGGGCGTCGGTGCAGATGGCGCGGCTGCGCGTGCACGAGGTGCCCGGCAACCACTTCACCATCATCGGCGGAGCCGACCTACCCGTGCTGGCCGCGACCTTGCGGACAGTGCTCGACGCGACGCTGCTGAAGAAGCGATGAAGATCCCGCTTTTACCACGTCCCAGAAATCACCCTGCTCGTCGTTTCGGATTGACTGAAAATCCATATATAATTGTCTTTTTGCTTGCCATGTGCCAATTTTTCAAGCGGGCCAAGCATGTTTCGTAAGACCTGTGTTGGTAGCGCACGTTCTTTCAGGGACGGCACGCGATGGCATCCCGGCTCGGTGGTGATGTCAGACGTCTTCCGTTCTCCCCGAGTCCTTCTCGTCAGAAAGGTTCGCATGCTGCGACTCGATCCTTCTTCGCTGACGATGGGTGTTCCGGTGCCGTGGTGCGAGACCGCGGTGGGGAAGGTGCGATTGACCGATCGGTTCACCTTGCATTCCAGGGCACCGGAATCCAAGTCGTTGAGGCGGGCGCGGCGCGGATTGGAGCACCTGCTGAGCTTGCTTGACACGCAGGACGTGGCGCTGGGCGAAGCAGCGGTAGAGGAGCGGTCACCAGCGGGCGGCAGCTGGTTCGTGGCTCTTGGCGAGGAGGACGACCGGCACTGGGTGCGTGCGGCCGGGCTGTCGCATTTGCGTGCGCGTCAGGTCGCGGTCGACGAGGTAGTGCTGTCCTCGGGACTGTGTCTGTGGGGGACCGGAGCGTTGTGGGCGGTGGGAAAGGCGGGAGCGGTGGAATTGACGCGGGCGCCGCAACCCGAGGAGGTGCGCACTCTGCACACTCTGCGGGCCCAAGCGGAGCTCTCCGCCTATGAGACCACGACCTCAGCGGCACTGGCCGGACTCGCGGGAGCGTTGGCGCGGTGGGCGGCGATACGAGTGCCTCCCACAATGGACTGGGACATACCCCACCTGCACTACTTGGCCGCCTTGCTGGACGAGCGGGGTACGCCGATGCTGGCACCGGAATTGTGGCACTACTGGCAGGATTTGGTGCGTCAGCGCAACGCCCAGGTTCACGAGCTGGTGGTGCGGCGCTGTCTCGCCGATGGCCTGCACGCTGTCGTCGTCGAGGGGCTGGCCGGTATTGCGGACATTGCCCGCGGCCGGTTGCCAGGAACCACGCCCCAACAGGCACTGCGGTTTCTAGCCGACGTCGATCCGGTCTGGCGCCGCATCGCTCCGACCGAGCGGGTCACCAGTTACTCCGAGCTGGTCCGGTTGGCCTATGTGGTGCAAGTGCTGCGAGCCGGTTGCCCAGAGCTGCACGGACGATCTGGGCGATTGCTGATATGCGTGGAGGATCCGGCGGAGTCCCGGATTCTTTCCACGGCGCGGACAGTCGCCGAACGGGCTGGGCTGGATCTGCAGGCCGTGGGGCTGTATCCGCTTGGGACACTCCTGCCCAGCACGGGCGGCAGCCTGCACGCCTGCGGGGAGCCGAGGTAAGCAGGGCCGGGAAACAGACCGGCGCAGGGGAAACTCGCGTTCGTTGGGTGAGCGGGACACATTGCTGAGCCCCGCTCACCATACACGTTGCCGGACGAGGCAGTAGCTCAGTTGCGCAGCAGCATCGCTGTCACATGTAGACCGCATGCGACTGCCACGATCAGCGTGTACTCGGTGGTGATCTCGTCGAGGTAGTACGCAAGATTGACCGGGTAGGTGGCCACGGTCATATTGCCGTGCTCTGCGAGGGTGTCCAGGTATTCCCGGGGTTTGATGCGCTCATTCCAGTGGTCCATCAGGATCCGGGAACCCTGGTGGGTCATCAGGGTTACCTGGTTCGGGTCCACGTCATTGCGTTTGAGCAGGTCCAGTGCCACTACTGCAACGGCGTCCTTGACCAGCCCGCCGAGATCCTCGATCCCGGTCTGCGTCATGTCGTAGGTCGGGGTCGGCAGCCCGGTGACCGGATCGGCGGGGAGCAGCGTGAGGCCGTTGAGGTGCAACGTTCTCATGGTCATAGTCAGGCCGTGATATTGGCTGCTTGCGGTCTGCGTCAAGTGGTCAACGACCACGAAACGATCGGAAGGACCGACCACCGCCGCACCGGCCGCGTCGCCGATGCTGACCGCGTGGCCCTTGGTGTAGTCCATGTGTCCGGTCCAGTTGGCGCCGCAGGCGACCAGCGAGTTGCGGGCCCGGCCGGCTTCTACCGCCTCGGCTGCGTGCACGACGCCGAGCAGGAAGTTGCTGTACTCGCTGTTAATCGGTACGACCATGACTTCAGAGGGAAGCCCGAGCAGGTGGTGCACGTGGTACAGGCTGTTGGGGGTGAGGTATTCCGGCACGGTAATGTAGCCGTACAACCGGTCGATGTCGACGGGCTCGAGCCCTGCTTTGCCCAGCGCGAGATCGGCGGCTTTGACGACATGGTCTTCAATGCGTTCGCCCTTGGCGAGCACTCGGCGGCGATCGAGGCCGCGGAAGACGGCCGCCTCGATCACGCCCTGGGCATTGCGGTTCTGATTCAGCGAAGCATATGCCGGGTCGTCGTTGCGTCGGACCCCGTTCGGGACCGAATAGCCAGCGCCGAGAATGCCTGCAGTCTGTGTCATGTCGTCCCTCAGTACGTGATGAGCGGCTTGATGATTCCGTCAGCGCGTGAAGCGAGAAGGTCGAAAGCTTTCGCCGCGTCTCCGAAGCCGAAGCGGTGCGTAGTCATCGGTGTGGGGTCGATGCGCTTGTTGACCATGAGCCGGAACAACCGCTGAAGACGCTCGGAGCCGCCAGGGCAGAGCATCGCTCGGATTGTCTTGCCACCCATGCCGAAACCGAAGGACACCAGTGGAATCGGCAGCGGCCCGGTGGCTTGCCAGCCGTGGTAGCCGGCATTGACCACCGTGCCTCCGGCTTTCGTTGCGCGAACGGCCTGTTCGAATGTCTCGTGGGTGCCGAGTGCCTCGATGGCGCAATCGACCCCGTGCTGGCCGACGACGTCCCGGATCTTGTTGATCGCATCCTCGTGGCGCGGGTTGATGACTAGATCGCTGCCGAACTGCGCGGACAGACGGGCATTGAGTGGGCGAGTCGCAGTGGTTATGACTGTGCCGGCGCCGAGCAAGCGGGCTCCTGCCGTGACGGAGAGACCGACCGCGCCTTGAGCGAACACCGCAACGGTACCGCCAAGAGGGATGTTGGCCTGTTCGGCTGCGGCGAGCCCCGTGCTCATGGAGTCGGTCGCGTACAACGCCTGCTCGTCGGTCAGCTCGTCGGGGATCCTGGCGACGTTGAAATCGGCGTCCGGCACGACGAAATATTCAGCCAAACTTCCGTCCTGTTGTGTGGTGAACTTATAGCCACCAACCCCACCGCCGCACTGCTGTGGCGCTCCGCTCTGGCAGAAATCACAGCACCCACACGGCGTGACTGAGGTAACCGCCACCCGTTCGCCTTCGCGTACTCGTGTCACCGCGTCCCCAACGCGGCTCACGATCCCCACACTTTCGTGCCCAAGGACCCGGCCCACTGGCACAGCCATTGCTCCGCTTAGATTGTGTACGTCGCTCGCGCACATCATCGATGCGGTGGTTCGCACTACCACATCGCGCGGACCTGGTTCCGGTACCGGCCGTTCTGCCAACGCGACCTCGTTGTGCGCCACAAGCGTCAGGGCTTGCATGGTTACGCGCCGCGGACGTGGCAACTTAGTAGTTTCTTTGCTACCCGATTGCGTCGTGGTCAAGCCGCTCGTACTCATGACTTTCCTCCTGTTCTACAGCCTTGCATTCGAGAACATCTGCCAGGTTCCGGAGACTGTCCACCAGGGATTCGCCGCGGTCCCCGGGGGATTCCAAGAACAGTTTCAAGTATTGCCGCCCGCTGCGGCTTTCCATCGACATCCGGTTTATGGTGAGGCCGCACCGGCGCACTGTGGCCGTAACGCGCGGTACTACGTAAGGTGTGTCCCGCGTAACCAAGAAAACTGCTCGAGGCGAGGCGCAGACCAACTTGTTGCTCGCGTTTCTCGCGATGATTTCCTCGCGAACGATGCTCGTATCCCAGCGTGGTGACATGCCCCGGGCGATGGCGATATCATCGTTGCTGACGCCTGGCCCGATCATCGGCCACACCATCTCGCTGGCCGGCACCTGGAAATCGATGACCACTGGAGTGTCGGTGATTTCCAGAGCACGCCGAACCACGTCGTCGATTTCATCGGCCTTCGTGCATCGCAGGCCGACGCATCCATATGCTTCGGCGAGCCGCACGAAATCCGGCGCTGCCCCAACGGTGTTCAAGTCAGACTGCGAGTACCGCTCGTCGTAGAAAAGGTTCTGCCACTGCCGGACCATGCCATAACTACCGTTGTTGATCACAGCGATCTTGATGGGGATTCGTTCGGCCACGCACGTGGCGAGCTCCTGATGCGTCATCTGGAAGCAGCCGTCGCCGTCGATCGCCCAGACCTCGCGCTCGGGCAGAGCCATTTTCGCGCCCATGGCGGCAGGCACCGCCATTCCCATCGTGCCAAGCCCGCCCGAGGTGATCAGCGAGCGCGGACGTTCGAAGCCGATGCACTGCGCAGCCCACATCTGATGCTGGCCAACCCCGGTCACGTAGATCGCCTCCGGCGCGGCCAGTTCGCTCAACCGGCGTAGCACACGAGGGGCGGACAGGCCCTCCGCTGGCTGTTCGTAGGCCGGGCGATAGGTCTTCTGATACCCCAGCAAGATCCTGGTCCAGGCCGTGAAGTCGTAGCGGAGATCCTCTGCAGCGCTTAGCCGGTGGAGTTCGCTGAGGACCTCCTTGCAATCGCCGACCAGGGGCACATCGGCGTGCCGGACACGAGAAACCTCGGTGGCGTCGATGTCGATATGGATGACCTGTGCCCCGGGGGCGAACGTGGACAGTTGTCCGGTCACTCGGTCGTCGAAGCGAACGCCGACCGCGATGAGCAAGTCAGCCTGTTGCAGAGCGCCGACCGCGGCCACTGATCCGTGCATACCCGGCATGCCCATGTGCAATGGATGGCTGTCCGGGAAGACGCCGAGTCCCATGAGTGTGGTCACCACAGGTATCCCGGCGTGCTCTGCAAAGCGCAGCAGCTCCGGAGCAGTTTCTCCGAGAACGGCACCACCGCCTACGTAGAGCACCGGCCGCGATGCCGAACTCAACAGCTTTAAGGCGCTACGCAGCAACTGCTCGTCATACATGGTCGGCGTCTGAGGCGCAGACCCTAGTAGTCCGGGGAAGGGAGTGGCGGCGAGCAAGGCATCCTTGCACACGTCAACGACCACCGGCCCGGGCCTGCCAGCCCCGGCAATCCGAAATGCGTCGGCGATCGCAGCAGGGATCTGTTCGGCGTCGGTGACTGCGAACCCGTGTTTGGTAATCGGAAGAGTGATCCCCAGGACGTCAATCTCCTGGAAAGCGTCCGTTCCGATCGCCGTGCTGGGCACTTGGCCGGTGATCGCCACAATCGGGATCGAGTCTCGGTACGCGTCGGCCAGGGGAGTGACGAGATTTGTCGCGCCGGGACCGCTGGTAACCAGACAAACCCCAACCCTCCCGGTCGCCTGGGCGTATCCCCTCGCCGCGTGGCCGGCGCATTGCTCGTGCCGTACCAATACGTGCCGCAGCGTCTTCGAATCGACCAGCGCATCATACGCCGGCAGGATCGCGCCCCCGGGCAAGCCAAAGATCACCTCCGTCCCGACTAGTTCCAGGCTTCGGAGCAGGGCTTGAGCACCGGTTATCCGTTCGGCATACCTTGGTGAGGGGACGACCATCGGGAAAGCCTCCAAAGGAAGACCCATTAATTCCGAGTTGCACCCGGCGCCGGCCTACCTCCACGAAAACCGACGCCAAGGATTATCCGCCGATGACATGACAGCATGCCGCTCCGCGCAAGTATTGTTTAGAGAAAATGGTGCCATTGATCGCCGCTTCACGTGCAAGCAACGGGGCCACAAGGAAGACTCGCAAGGAAACCGGGCGATCGTAGCAGATACTCCTCGCTCCCCACCTCTGGCAGAATTCTCCGTTCTCGAGCTGCGGGAATCGGGCTACCCCAGGTGTATGCCCGGGGTATTGATTCTGCGGCCAACCAGGCCAAATGTCGGTGGCCGCGAGTTCGTGGCAAATTTTTACGGTTCTATCGTCAGAGACGATACCGCTTGACCACGGCTGTGCCCTTGCGATCATCAATACCTGCCTATTCGGGCAGGTTCAGGGAGTGCTGTGTCCGCTCGGGATCCAGAGAGGGGAGACGAACGTGCGCGTCCGAGCTGTCTTACAGCGAGGGAGGCAGAGAGTATCGCTCCGCGACGTATCAGCTCCTGTCACGCATCAATGCCTACCTGGTGCGCTGGATTCACACGAAGTACAAACGGCTGCGGGGCGAGAAGAAAGCCATCGAGTGCTGGCGGGGAATCGCCGAAAGGGCATTGAGGTGGCTCGCTGCACCGTCGAGCGGCTGATGCGTCAGCTGGGCATCAGCGGCGTCGTGCGAGGCGCACCCAAGCGGACCACGATCCCGGCGAAAGACGGTGTGCGGGCCGGTGATCTGGTCAACCGGGACTTCGCCGCCGGCCGGCCGAAGGTCTAGTACTGCAACGGCACTCGGCGATCAGGGGCGGATCTCGTTGCCCGATAATGGGATCAACCCGTCGAGGCCGGTCCCAGGTGCCCCTTTCGGCCTCCTGGGCGCGGGTGGCAGCGAGGTAGGCGGCGGCGAGCATGGCCAGAGTGATGTGGGAGTGCCAGGCCCGCCACGACCGGGCCTGACACTGGTCGAGCCCGGCCTCGTTCTTCGCGCTCCGGAAGCACTCCTCGATCGCCCACCGCGCCCCCGGCAACCCTGGTGCCGGTGTACTGACGCTGCACCCAGGCCGAGCGGAGGCCTTTCTTGATGAACCTGGTCTCGTCGAGGATGAACACCCCGGTCGCGTCATCACCGAGCTGGTCCAGGACATCACCGCGCAGGTCATCCCGGGCCCCGTCGACGTCCCAGTCCGTGGTGCGCAGCAACCGCTGCATCCGGTCCGGCGAGACCGCCCCGGCATTCTTGGCCAGCGTCCAGCCGTTCTTCCGCTCCCGCCCAGCCAGCAGCCTCTGCAGGTAGGTACCGACCCGCTGACGCGGCTCGGACCTGGCGAAACGGCTGAAGATCAGCTCCACCACGGCATCCAACGACGCCACTCACCTTGCAAGATCCACCACGCGGTGATCATCACCGCCGACAGCCCTCAGCATCCCACGTCACGCCGTCGTTGCAGTACTACCTGCTCAAGGCCCCGGATGTGTCCGTGGAACGGATTGGCCCTTGCTCATGCGCAGGATCAAGGCGACCGCGTCCTCCGAGTGGACTGCCGGAGTCAGGACCTCCTGGAGGAGCAGGCCACGAATCGCGGCGATGGTGACGGAGGCCGTGGTCAGCGCTTCCTTGGCGTCGAGCCCTTCGCGTTCCGCGAGCGAGGCCAGAATCTTGGTCAGGTCGTCGAGTGAGTCGATGAACTCACGAAAGTTCTCCGGGCTGTACGCGGCCAGACCTACGACGTGAAAGAAGCCGCGGACACGCGACAGCTGCTCCGGGCGGGTGTAGGTCCGCCAGATCGCCACGACGAGGTCGTCGAAGGTGCCTTGCTGGGCGGCCTCGAAAAGCGCCTCGTTGTCACGGGATCGCTGCGCCTTGAGCATGGCTGCCAGGACGCCCGGGAGCGACCCGAAGTGGTATCGCAGGAGGGCGTGGCTGGTCCCGGTCCGGGCGGCGATCTCACGGAGTGACACCTCCGGTGCGGGAAGGGCCTCGTCGAAGGCGTCGAGAAGCCGAGCCAGGAGGCGCTCGCGTGCGTCGCCGGTGCGTTCCGTGCTTGACAGGATCACTCCCACAGTTTATCCATTGGAAAAGACTGACGGTGCCGTGGTGCTTCAACCATGGTCGCAGTCAGCTCACCGACGGCGGAGGACATGACTCGTGGCACCTTTTCAGATAACCGGCGCGGCGGTCGTCGACGGGTCGGGTCGCGACCCCGTTGACGTCACCGTCACCATCGAAGACGGGCGTATCACCCAGCTCGGTGCCTCCGGCGCACACGGCGAGCGCTTCGATGCCGGGGGACTGACGATGACGCCTGGCCTGATCGACGCTCACGTTCACCTGGGCCTGTCGAGCCCGATCCAGCCGCAGTTCTCGTTTCGGATCAGTGCCGCTGAGATCGCGGCAGACATCTTCGCCACGGCCGGCGCGACGCTCGACGCCGGCTTCACGACCGTTCGGGACACCGGCGGGATCGACGGCGGCGTCGTCACCACGATCGCAAAGGGCAAGGTCAGGGGGCCACGCGTCCTGTCGTGCGGACCTGTTCAGTGCCAGACCGGTGGGCACGGCTACTACGGAGCCGACTGGGAACCCACCGAGCTGTGGAGCAGCCATCACGTTCCCGGTCTGTGCGCCCTGTCCATGATGTCGGGCAACGCGGACGAGCTGCGAAGCAACGTGCGCGAGGCATTCCGTCGCGGAGCCTCCTTCCTGAAGCTCTGTGTGACCGGCGGAGTGGTCGGCGCGCACGACAAGCTGACCGACACCCAGTTCACCGTGGAAGAAATCGCCGTCGCTGTTCAAGAAGCCGCGGCACGGGGCACCTATGTGACGGTGCACGCCCACAACAACGAAGGCATTCGGAACGCGGTCGAGGCCGGGGTGCGCTGTGTCGAACACGGCACCGACCTCGATGAGTCCACGGCCACCCTGATGGCCACTCGCGAGGTCGCCCTTGTGCCCACGTTCGCTGTCGTCGAGCAACTGCTGCATGACACCGCTGGAGCCGGCCTCGGCGAGTCGACCCGCGATCGTGTGCTGGGTGTTCGTGAGCGGATGACCGAGGCGCTTGCCGTCGCCAAGGAGGCCGGAGTGCGGATCGGGCTGGGTTCCGATCTCATCGGTCCGGCTCAGGACCGTCGAGGCGAAGAACTCAAGTTGCGCGCAGAGCTGGAGACGCCGATGGAAGCACTCGTGGCGGCCACGAAGACCAACGCCGAGATCCTTGGCCTATCCAGCCAAGTGGGGGTCATCGCTCCCGGCATGCAGGCAGACCTCGTGCTCTGGAACGGCAACCCGCTCGAAGATCCGAAGCTCTTCGCCGACCCCGCCAACGCCGTACTCGTCGTCCAAGCCGGACGTGTTGTGAAGGACCTCCGATGAGCACCATGTGGCACGGCTGCCTAGCCGACACCGACTACTTCGAGATGCGCTCCAGCGGTGGGCACGACTACGGCGTCTGGGTCACCACGCCACCGGGCTACGACCCCGCCACGACGCGAGCGCCTGCCGTGTATGTGCTCGACGGCAACTGGGCCGTGGGCATGACGGCTCCGCTCATCGTCACCCAGGCGGACCCCATGCAGCGGATCCAGCCCTACATCCAGGTCAGCGTCGGCTACGCGGGCGAAGACGCACAGCACTGGGATCGGCTGCGCAACAGAGACCTCGTGCCACCCGGCGAGCCCATCGCCAAGGAGCTCATCGATGCCGTGGAGGCGGGAGTTCAAGCGGGCGCGAGGACACGCGAGGAAGCCGACGCCTACCTCGCCGAACTGCGCGACACCCACGCCGATGCGTTCCTGGGCTTCCTCACCGCGGAACTGCACCCGCGGATCGAACGCGACTACGGCACAGCCACGAGCGGTCACGGCCTTTTCGGCTACTCCTACGGCGGACTTTTCAGTCTCTACACCTGGCTCACCGGCAGCACGCTCTTCGAGAGCATCGGAGCGGGCAGCCCCGGCGTCGCCGGTGAAGACAGTCAGATCTTCGCCCAGCTCCAAGAGATGGGTGACAGGCAGCATGCCGCCAAGCTTCACGTGACCCTCAACGAGCGAGAGCTGCTCGGAGACCTGGCCATCTACCAAAACATCACGAAGAACACGGCCACCGTCCTTCACCGCCTCACCTTACGCGGCGGAGCCGTCACCAGCGCGGTCCTGCGCGAAACGCACGTGACTGGCCTGCAGGCATCGTTCCTCAGCTACCTCAGGACCTGCCGGGCCCGGTAAGCGCGAACGCCGCGGCTGTGCGACCGCCGCGCTGGGCGGCCCGCACTCCGGAGAGTTCGCATGTCCATCGATGACCTGCAGTCTCGACAATGGTGACGACCGCCTAATTACTGCAACGGCGCTCAGGTGAGTGGATAGCCTCGTCGTTGGTAGTGGCTGAGGCGGGCTTGGTGTTGTCGGCGTCGGCGGAAGCGTGACCAGGCCCAAATGTGTTCGGCGGTGTCGGCGACACGCAGGACGAGTTTGGTGAGCAGGCGCCGGATCTCCGGTAGCGTGAATCCGATCATGCCTGGTTCGTCGACACCGATTCCCTTTTATGGCAAGGGATCGTGACACGGTGAGCCAGGCGTGGGCGAGCATGGACAGGGTGATATGGGCGTACCACGCTCGCCAGGATCGGACCTGGTAGTGGTCGAGCCCGGCTTCGTTTTTGGCTTGCTGGAAGCATTCCTCGATCCGCCAGCGCGTGCCGACGATCCAGGCCAGGTCCAGCAGCGTCGAGCGGCGAGACCCGTAGCAGACGTAGTAGGCGATCTCGGTCGGGTCCGAGATCGAACGCCGGGCCAGCAACCAGTGCCCGCGCCCGGCCGGCCAGCCGATGCGGGTGGGCATCCTCGCCCAGTCGTACTCGCGGGTGCCGTGCGCGCCGGCGCCGACCGACAACCGTCGCCACGAGCGCTGCGGCAGGGCGGCGATCAGCTCGTCGGCGCGGGTTTCACCGCCGTCGGTGGTGATCAGGGTGTCGTTGACTTTGGTGGCCAGCACGTACGCGGCGTCGCGCTCCTCCAGCCATGTCCGCAGGTATTTGACCTGCCCGTATGCCTCATCAGCAGTGATCCACGCGAACGGCACACCCGTGTCAAACGGAATCTGACGAGAGTCCCGCCACAGCTGTCCAATCGGCTACAGGTAGGCGGATCCTCGTAACCCGGGATGTTACCCACGTCGAGGGACCTTGGGAAATCGCCGCGCGGACCGCGATCCCGGCTGCCATCGTCGTGCGGCGTTTCACAGGCGGTGCAGGGTCCTCGCGAAAGTCGGCGTGCTGTTTATAATCTTGGCGGCGGACCAGCATTCCGGGCAGCTGTCCCAGAACCAATCGGTCTCACTCGGTCGGATCAGCGTGATCACCTCGCCGCAGAGCGCTACGACCTCGGTCCCGAGTTCACGCTGATGTTGCTCCTTGCGCATGGCGTGTCTGGCGCCGTTCACTGGCAGCCACCGAACGTCACTCACGTTGATCGCCTCCACTGGGCATTGCCATTCTGTCAGCGTCAGTCTGGGACGTGACGTGCGAGCCGCCGATGTGGGAGTCGAGTGCGGATACGCGGCCTTTGCCGGCTCACGCCGTGTCCAGATCAGATCTCGATGTCTTCCACCTAACAGGCTCGTGACCTCGAAGCTACGCAGCGAGCGCGCGCTTCGCGATACTTCAGGGCATACGTGCACTTTCGGGCTGGACAAGTTGACCCAGTTCACAGTTCGACGCTTCCACCCGTGCGGCTTCTGCGGGTGTCGTCTCCGCGCCCGGATGCTTTGGCGGGCGCGCGGCGCACCAAGGATGCTGCGTGATGGTGTACCAGGTTGCTCGCGGGAATCGCTCGTCCGCGGTGCCTCCGCGCCCCATCAGGGTTGCCCGTAAGTCCCGTCCTTGCAACGAATTCTTGACCGGTAGCTACCCAGGGGTCAGCATTGCTCTTCATTCGCCAAGAGCGGAACAAGCGTGAGGATCGGCCGCGCGTCATATTCGCGTGTGACGAAACGACACCGGAAACGAGTTGGATCGAGTGACTGACCGAACCGTGCGTGATGAAGGCCGACCAGAGCTGCGAGAGCATGTCGATGTCGGCGACATGGGATACAGCAAGTCCTTGAAAGCCAGGCACATCAACATGATCGCGATCGGGGGCGCGATCGGCACCGGGCTTTTCCTTGGCGCGGGCGGGCGACTGGCGCAGGCCGGTCCTGCATTGGCCATCGCGTATGCCGTCTGTGGTGTGTTCGCCTTCTTCGTAGTGCGGGCTCTGGGGGAGCTGATCCTGTACCGGCCGTCGTCCGGCGCATTCGTTTCCTATGCGCGGGAATTCATGGGCGAAAAGGGCGCTTTCGTCGCTGGGTGGATGTACTTCCTGAACTGGGCCACCACCGGTATTGCCGACATCACCGCGATTTCGCTGTACGCGCACTACTGGAGCCTGTTCACCCCGGTTCCGCAGTGGGTGCTGGCGCTGGCGGCGCTGGTGATCGTGCTTGCGCTGAACCTGGTCTCGGTGAAGCTCTTCGGCGAGATGGAGTTCTGGTTCGCGATCATCAAGGTCGGCGCGCTGGTCGTCTTCATGGCCGTCGGAATCGGCCTGCTGGCCGTGGCGCATCCGATCGACGGCACCGTCCCCGGGCCGCAGTTGATCTTCGACAATGGCGGTGTGCTGCCCAACGGCCTGGTGCCCTTGATCCTCGTAGTCCAAGGAATCGTCTTCGCCTATGCCGCCATCGAGCTGGTCGGCGTGGCCGCGGGGGAGACGAAGGACCCCGAGAAGATCATGCCCAAGGCGATCAACTCGATCATGTGGCGGATCGGCATCTTCTACGTCGGATCGGTCATCCTGCTTTCGATGTTGCTGCCGTGGGACGCTTACCAGAAGGGCGAAAGCCCGTTCGTCACGGTCCTGTCCCACCTCGGAGTCCCCGCGGTCGGTGACGTGATGAACCTGGTTGTTCTCACCGCTGCGATGTCCAGCCTTAACTCGGGGCTTTACTCGACCGGTCGCATCCTGCGGTCGATGGCGGCCTCCGGTTCCGCCCCGAAGTTCACTGGCCTGATGAACCGCAGCCAGGTTCCTTATGGCGGAATCCTGCTCACCGGCGCGGTCTGCGTGCTCGGTGTGGGGCTGAACTACGTTGTCCCCGCCGCAGCCTTCGAGATCGTGCTGAACTTCGCCGCGATCGCGATCATCACCACCTGGGGCATGATCATGCTGTGCCACCTTCTCTTCGTGCGCAAGGCGAAGACCGGCGCGGTATCTCGACCGACCTACCGCCTGCCCGGCTCGCCGATCACTCAGCTCGTGACGATCGCGTTCCTGTTGTCCGTCGCGGTTCTGATGTGGTTCGACGTGCCGGCGGGGCGGGTGACGCTGCTGTGCGTCCCGGTGCTTGTGGCAGCCCTGGTGATCGGCTGGTTCTGCGTCCGCAAGCGGGTGGATGCGGCACAGGTTCTGGGGGAAACCGACGAGAATCATTAGTCGGGTTTCCGCTAGATTGCTGGCGGCTCCTTACCGCGCATAGGGGCACCGGCACGGGACGCGATCACGGGCAATTCAAGACTGCTCGTGATCGCGTTCTCGTTTTTGGTCAGCGGGATTGTGGTGGATGTCGCGCTGCGGCCTTTGTTTTCTGCGCCGGAGGGAGCTATACTTCGGATGTATTTGTTGGCGGTGCGGAAGCGTGCACTAGCGGTTTGCGAGGCTGAAGCGGTGGAAACGGGTAAGATCGTTAAGTACGACGAGACCAGAGGGTTCGGTTTTATCGCGCCGGATTCCGGTGGCGAGGACGTATTCCTGCATGCGTCCATTCTGGACGAGGAGCTCAAGCAGAACCTCCGCGGCGGTATGCGGGTCGGGTTCGAGGCGATGCCCGGCACTCAGGGCACCAAGGCAGTGGCTGTGCACCCGCTCGGCGCGGCTTCGCAGGCGGCGGAGGTCGCAGACGAAACCCGCAGCGGTGACGATGATGAGCTGTGCGACGTCCTGCCGGTGGCCGAGTTCTCCCAGCAGATCACAGATGTGCTGATCGAGACCGCGCCCAGCCTGACGGGTGGGCAGATCCTCCAAGTGCGCAAGCGGCTCGTGGCATTCGCGCAGAGCAACGGCTGGGTGGAAGCCTGACGGCGCGTTGAGAAGTTCGGCATGCCCGGTCAGGACGCAAAGCGTCCCGACCGGGCATGCCGCGTTGAGCAAAGCGTCGCGACGGCTTGCCGGGGCACTTTCGGTGCTCCGGCAAGCCCGTCACCTGCGATCCGGGGAGGATTCAGGGCACGGGTTCGATGGTATGCGTGCGGTCGGCGGAGCTTCTCTCGCGCTGAAGGGGCACGGCTGTCCGAAGTTCCTCGGCTGTGTGGCCGATTCCAAGTTCGGATACAAGCCGGGCGACCAGGGCTTCTTGTTCGGTGAGGTAGAAATGCCCGCCGGTGAAGCCTCGGTAGGAATACGTGCCTACCGCTAACTCATTCCAGGCCGAAGCATCGTCCAAGGTCGTGAGCACGTCGCTGGGCTTCCCCCGTGGGTGTGGACACTCTGATACTGGATCTTGAGGTCCAGGGGAAGGAGTGTCCCGGTTGGGACGGCCATCGAAGTTCAGCGACGAGTTCAAGCGTGACGCGGTGGAGCTGGTGCGTTCCACCGGTCGTCCGGTGCCGGGCGCTGCGTTATTGCTGGCCGTTGACCGCGTGGCTGACGGCCTCGACAGGGCGCCTGGAGCTCGAGTTCGCCTGCACGGGAACCGACAGCTCCGTGTCGGCGATGAACTGGTCCAGTTCCTCCTGCTTGATGCCGTAGCAATGCTCCGGCGCGGGGAAGGCACTGCGGCGGACTTCGTCGGCGTACTCGCTCACCGCATCGATCATCGCGGACCGCATGTTGGCCCACCGCTTGGCGAACTTGGGCTGGAAGCCGTCGAAGATGCCCAGCAAGTCGTGGTAGACGAGCACTTGGCCGTCGGTGTCCGGACCCGCACCAATCCCGATCACCGGTATCTTCATGTGCGGCATGATGGCCTTGGTGACTTTGGCCGGAACCGCTTCGAAGACGATGGAGAAGCAACCAGCGGCTTGGAGACGTAGGGCATCGTCCAGCACCGACCGTGCTCGTTCGGCGGTGACGCCCTGGGCGCGGAACCCGCCCAGGGCCGTCGCGGTTTGCGGGGTCAGCCCGATGTGGCCCATGACCGGGATGCCGGCGCGGACGATCGCCCTCGCCCGCTCCGCCGACTCGCCGCCGCCCTCGAGCTTGACGACGTCGCAGCCGCCTTCCTTGACGAATCGAATCGCGGTGCTCACCGCCTGCTCGTTGGACACCTCGTAGGAACCGAAAGGCAGGTCGCCGACCAGCAGCGGGGTTTTCAGACCTCTGCGAACCGCCGCGGTCAGCATGATCATCTCTTCGATCGAGACCGGAACCGTCGTGGGATAGCCGAGCACGGTCATGGCGGCCGAATCGCCGACGAGGACCATGTCGACGCCAGCGGAATCGACCACCTGGGCGCTCGGGTAGTCGTAGGCCGTGATCATTACGATCCGTTCACCGCGGTGGCGTAGGTCGGCCAGCGCGTTCACCGTGACGGGTTTGCGGCTGGCTCCGGACTTGCCTTCAGGCTGGGGGTACGTGGACATCGCTATACTCTCCTAGTCGTTTTCCCGGCACGCTGGCCCGGACTCATTTCTGCGCTGTCCGATTGAATGCCAAGTCTCTGGTTGCCTCGACGAGCGCGTCGAACAAGAACAGCGATTGCGGGCAGCGCTGTCCAACCGCGAATCGCTGGAGCGCCACGGTTTCCTCGTCGCCGCGAGCGATGGGCCCCGTCAACGCACGCGAGGCGCCGAGTTCCCCCCAGTTCCGAAAAGCCGTTTCCACCAACGGAAGGAATGCCCCGCGATCCACTCCCGCGGTAGCGGCCATGTCCTCGGCCAGGCCCAGCACCGTGACGAGGAAATTCGCGGCGACCGATGCCGCAGCGTGGTAGGCGGCGCGGTCGCCCTCCGCGACCGCGATAGGGCGCATGCCCAGGCTCATGGCCAACTTTCGTCCCACTTCTGATCCCCGCTGGGTAGTACCGGCGATCGCTGCAGCGCAACCGTCGAAGCTGGCAGGCGCGGCTCGTGTGATCGTCATCAGTGGATGCAGGGAGAATCCCTCGTGCTCACCCAGAACTCCGAGGCCGGTGGCGCCCGAGCAGTGTCCGACCACGGTTCCCAGGCGCAACCGTGCCGCGACATCTGCGATAGCACCGTCCGGAACGCAAAGCAGGACCACGGGGGCATTCCCGACATCCGGATCACGCCCCAACGGGCCGACGATCTCCGTTCCCGCGTCGCGCAACGAACGTGCCAACGCGGTGCCCATCCGTCCCTGGCCGACGATTGCGACCGGGCCCTCCGGCAGATCTCGCGAGAGATGATCCATAGCCACCACCGAGTTCGTCACGATCTTTGCCCTCCACGAGCCCGGCCCGCCAAAGGAAAGCTCCTGACGGTTACGCGTCGCGTTGAGGTGACCGCGTCCACCAGCTTCCCCATCAAGAACAATGCTGTTCCCTGACGGAACTTTGCCGAGATTGCCAGGTCTGGGAGTCCTCGTGCTTTAGGGCCCGCCGAGATTGAGACACTCCGGAATATGCCACTGCGCCTGGTAATCTGTCAGCGCCTCTTGCCCGTTCGTACCGACGCGAGTGGCTAAAGAGGAAGGCGGCTATCGGACACGCCAGCCAACGGTGACAACGCGCACCGAGGAACGCGGGCTGCGCCTCGCGGAGGTCGAGGAACGCGAGCCGGAGCCCGGCGACTGGCCCATCCACATGTCGTTGTCGACGAGCCCTTCCCGGAAGATCGCTTTCATCCGGTCGATGGTCAGGTCCATGTACTCTCGCAGGGGCAGATCGTCACGCAGTCGCGGATCGAACAACTCCTGCCGCAGCAGATCACGCATCGTCCGCCGGTAGGCGGAGGCGTCCTGTTCCACGTCCAGGGCAGTCAACCGTTCCGCCTCCGTGGCATGAGCATGGGTTAAGAGATGTTGCCCTTTAGGGACTGCAGTTGCGGCCATGTGATCGAAATCCTCTCGATTCGTGGGCATCGCGCATTTTCAAAGGGGACCGTGCCATTTGGGCAGGGTCCATCCAGCGGCTGTTCACCCACGGTGGCGGGAAAGCTGGGCCCAGCAAGACACACAGTTGGGCGGCCAAGAGGAACAAATCGGCACCAAAGCGCGCGAAAGCCCCTGAGTCAGCAGTCGCGATCGCTGTTCGGAAACGTAGTAGGGGCGTGATCCGGCCTCAAGGGTTCCGTGATCATCCAGTAAGGTGCATGGTTCGAACTCATTTCTGTGTGCCCGGATTCGGCCAGGTCTCTTGTTGCTTCGACCCGGGAGTCAAACGCTCCCAACAACTGCGGGCACCTGTCGCCTTTGTCGCTCCCGCCTACAAGCGTCGTCGCGATCGGAGTAACGAAAATCTCCTACATATCTGCGCTTCTGTCACGCCTAGTTGCCCAAACGGTACATTCTTCGGTGTCCTAACGGGCACGCCACGCGACCTTGCTTCCAGACTTGCGCGAAAGTCAGTGGCCAAGTGGAAGGACGAGCAATGGAACTCTTCGCGCAAGGGCTCTTCGCCCCGGAATGCCCGGTGATCTTGGACAACGGTGACGTCTTGGTGGTGGAGATGCGGCGGGACCGCAGCGCCGTCACTCGTGTAGATGCGGAAACACGGGAACTGCACGCTATCACGCTGACCGGAGGGTTTCCCAACGGACTGCTTCGTGATGCGCAAGGCAAGCTGTGGGTCGGCGAAGCGCACGAGCACGCGCTCATCCGCTACGACGCAGAGGGCAACGAGGAAGCACGCATTACGAATTGTGGGGACGAGCTTTTCCGCTGGCCCAACGACCACGTCATCGGCCGTGACGGTGCGATCTACATGACCGACTCCGGCGCGTGGGAGCACGAAGTGCTCGACCCCGTGAAGATGACCCTCAAGCCTGGTTGGTCTGACTATCCGTTCGATGGCCGGGTGTACCGGATTGATCGGGCGACGTTGGACGTGACGCGGATCGACAACGGCATTCGGTTCGCCAACGGTATTGCCTTCGACCGCCACGACCGGCTCTACGTGGCCGAGACCATTGGCGGGAATATCTACCGTTACGAGGTTTTCGGCACCAATCCGCGGCGCGAGTTGTTCGGCAATGTTTGGGACGGTGTGGCGCCCGACGGTTTCATCGGCCCGGACGGCATGAAATTCGGTGCAGACGGGCGCCTTTACTGCACGGTGATGGGTGCCGGGCACATCGTCGTCTTCGACGAGGCCGGCACGGTGGTGGAGCGTATCGAGACGAAGGGCAAGGCGCCGACGAACATCGCGTTCACCGAAGACGGACGGCACAAGATGTTCGTCACTGAGATCGCCAACGGCGCGATCGAGGTACATGACGTCCCGTGCGATGGTTTACCCATCTATCGGGACTCGGTCGTCATCCCAGCTCAAAGGGACATCTCGCCCTATCGCCACCGGGCGGAGACCAGCTCCGTGTGATCGGTGCTGGTGGTCCCGGGGAGCGGTCCGGTGTCGATCAGCTGCTGACGGCGCCAGTTGTCGATCGTCTGGACGCTGAAGCGGATTCGCGAGCGCGGAGGTGCAGAATGCGCAGGTTCGTTGACATCTCTAAGAGCCTGTTAGCGGAACTCGTTTTGCGTGGCGGTGCGGGTGGCGGAACCTCAGAAGCTCCCTGGACTGTGGGAGCTCCTTCTTATGTATGACCAATACGCGGCGAAGGGGCTGTCCTCGCCAGGAAACGTCTGAGAACCCGCGGCGGTGCAAATTGCCAGGATGGGCCAAGCGGCTTCGCCGCTTCAAAGACAAAACCGCCATTCGCCAACAGGCTCTAAGAGTTCCTAACAGAATGATCACTTGTAGTGACTGGCATTCCCTGATGGTTGATCATGATCGTGTGAAGAAGGGTGAGCAGCCGCCATGGATCGTGTCCGACGAGCTGTGGGAGCGAATCGAGCC
>NZ_SMKW01000071.1 GCF_004348985.1 Saccharopolyspora elongata
TGTTCGGTGCGGTGTTCGCATCGGCGCGAATCAGCGACCATGCCTGGGTTCGGGCACCGGCCACGGTGGTGGTGGAGACCTTCCGTGCGGTTCCGATGCTGATCCTGATGTTCTTCTTCTACTACGGATCCCTGCAGTACGACCTCCGTTTGTCGCCGATGTGGGCGGTCGTGCTCGGGCTGACCCTCTACAACGGATCGGTGCTCGCTGAAGTCTTCCGAGCAGGCCTCGTGGCAGTCCCGGTCGGACAGCGAGAAGCCGCGTACGCGATCGGCTTCCGGAAGAACCAGGTCGTCCGGACGATCCTGCTACCGCAGGCAGTGCGAACGATGCTTCCAGCGATCATCAGCCAGCTGGTCATCCTGCTGAAGGACACCTCGCTCGGCTTCATCATCACCTACAACGAACTCCTCTACGTGGGGAGGCAGATGGGAGCTCGCCAGGAGTTCGGGTTCCCCTACATTCCGACGTACATGGTCATCGCAGTTGTTTACATCGGACTGTGCGGATTGCTGACCCTGCTGGCGAACCGGCTCGAGGCCAGAAGTCGACGGGCGGTCAAGACGGCGCGTTCGCCGCTCAGCAGTGATCCACCTGCCAATCGGGACACTGCACGACCGGACGACAAGATCCCAATGGGCAAATCTTGACACGTTGTCCCCCACCGGCGTGAACCGCGTGGCAGACGATGCGCTGGCCGATCAGGCGTCGGCCCGCGATCGAGCGCCTGGGTACGAGATCGGGAAGGTGCAAGGACTGATCGCGATGAACGATCCAACACGAGGCGAAGCTGCCGGCCAACCATGGCGTGGAGAGGTGTGCGCTGTCTTCGCCGCCGAAACGGCGGGTGTCGAAATGCACGCGGTGACCGCAGCGCAACTGGTTGCCGGTGTGGGTATGGACGGGGACAGGTACGCACTAGGCAAGGGCCACTACTCGCACCTGTGGCACCCCGACCGCCAGCTCACATTGATCGCCCAAGAAGTGATCGACGACGTCGCCCGTGCCATCGGTGAGCCGATCGACGGCGTCGAGTTGCGGCGCAACGTCGTCACCCGCGGCGTTCCCCTCAACTCGCTGGTCGAGAAGTACTTCGCCGTGGGGGAAGCCATCGTCTACGGCGGTCGGCTCAACGTGCCGTGCAGATACCTGGAACGGCTGATCGACAAGAAGGTGTTCGAGCCGCTGCTCGGGTGTTCCGGCCTCAACTGCCAGATCCTGCGTGGCGGCACGGTCCGCCCCGGGGACGTCGTGCGCCCTCTTCGCCCTGGCGAGGAGAACGCGATCGAAGTTCCTGTGGCTTTGGTGGGGAAGGACGCCGGATGAGTGTGCGGTTGTTGATGGCCGCTCGGCTGAAGGCTGAATCGTGGCCAGCGTCCGACGTCCGCGAACTGACCTTCGAGCCGGTCCACAGAACCGAGTTCCCTCCATTTATCCCGGGAGATCACGTCCAGGTGCAGCACCAGAACGGGACCAGGCGAGATTACTCGCTCATAGGGTCGACCAACGACCTTTCCACTTACCGCATCGCGGTTCGCAGGGAGAGCGGTGGCCGCGGCGGCTCAGTCCTGTTCCAGGACGAGTTGGCGCTGGGGGATCTGGTGTTCGTGTCCTACCCGCAAGGCGGCATGCGGATCGACTCTGCCGCTGCGCACCACGTGTTCGTCGCCGGCGGGATCGGGGTCACGGCAGTGCTGGGGCTGCTGGGCGGATTGCCTTGTGGAGCGTCGAGCGAAGTCCACTACTGTGTGCGCAACCGCGTCGATGCTGCCTACCAGGATGTCCTGGAGCACTCAGGTGCGAAGCTGGTCCTGCACGAGTCCAGTGCAGGTGGCCGGCTCGATGTGCTGACCTTCGTGAAGGACTTGCCTCGGGAGGCCACCCTGTACTACTGCGGTCCACCGAGTCTCATGGCCGCGATCGCCGACGCCACATCCCACTTCGACCCGACGCGCGTTCGCTGCGAGAGTTTTACCGGTGTGACAACCGAACCAGGGGAGAAGCTCGGCGAAGCTTTCGACGCCTGGCTGGTCCTGTCGAAGCGAGTGATTCGCGTCCCGGAGGACGAGTCGCTCCTGCAGGCGGTGCTGCGAGAGAACGTGCCCGTCGACTACTCGTGCGAGGGCGGTGCTTGCGGCAGCTGCGTCCTCGAAGTGGTCGACGGGGAGATCGACCACAGAGATCTGTGTCTGAGCGAGGATGAACGCAAGGAGGTCATGACCTCGTGCGTCTCACGAGGGCGCGGACCGATCTCGCTGCGGGCCTGACCGTGGGGCTGGTGCGGAACCAAATCCGTGCGGTCGGGCACTGGCGGTAAAGGACGGCAAGCGAACGGACATGGGAGGCGCTCCCCGGGCCGAATCGCGTCGACAAATCCGTCCCCTCACCGGTGTGGAGCCCGGGAAGTGGATCGGATGCCGGGAGGGAGTCGGCTGAGGAGCGGTCCTAGGCAGGTTGGTCCCGTGCCTGAGCGTATGAACACGGAACTCGGGAGCGCCCGGCTGAAGGTGACCACCGTCGTGGCCGCACAGTGGGGGTTGCCGGGCGCAAAGCTGGTTGTTGCCAGCGTTCTAGCCGATTTTATTCGCAACTACGCGTGGATGTTCAGCGCGGCGTTGATCAAATGCGTGTGGGCTTCCCCCGTGGGTGTGGACACTCTGATACTGGATCTTGAGGTCCAGGGGAAGGAGTGTCCCGGTTGGGACGGCCATCGAAGTTCAGCGACGAGTTCAAGCGTGACGCGGTGGAGCTGGTGCGTTCCACCGGTCGTCCGATCAACCAGGTCGCCCGCGAGCTGGGCCTGAGTCGTGAGACGTTGCGCAACTGGGTGCGGGCGGCCAAGCGACAGACCGAGGTCGGCGACGTCTCGGGGGCAGACGACGTAGCGGATAAGGATGCCGAGCTGGCCCGGTTGCGTAAGCGGGTCGCGGAGTTGGAGACCGAGAAAGAGATCTTGCGTAAAGCAGCCGCCTATTTCGCGTTAGTGCGAGAGTGATCGGCATCCGGTGGGGCTCGCTCGCTATTTTGCTGCCCCGGCCCGCTGGTGGCTTGTCCTGATGTGCGGCCCCGCCGGATCCCGCGCCGGGCGGTGGAGTGGCTTGATAGAAGCCCGCTGATCGCTCAACTAAGGCATGCCCCCGCTGTCCGTCGTGGAAATCCTTCAGGACAGCAAGGGAGATTCCATGGCAGTGCTGATCGGGGTGGACGCACACAAGCGGACACACACGCTGGTCTCGGTTGACGAGGTCGGCCGCAAGCTGGCCGAACGGACGGTCCAGGCTACGAGTGAAGGTCATCTGAACGCGGTGCAGTGGGCCGGCCAGTGGAGCGACGTCTCGTTCGCCGTCGAGGACTGCCGGCACATGACCCGAAGGCTCGAGCACGACCTGATCAAGGCCGGTTTCCGCGTGATCCGGGTGCATACCCGGTTCATGGCCACTGCCCGCCGGGCAGGCCGCCAGCCCGGTAAGTCCGACCCGATCGACGCCCTTGCGGTGGCGCACGCCGCCTTGCGTGAGCCGGACCTGCCGGTCGCGGCGCTGGACGGGCCATCGAGGCAGGTCAAGTTGCTGTCCGATCACCGCCATGATCTGATCCTGGAACGGACCAAGGTGATCAATCGGCTGCGCTGGCATTTGCACGAGCTCGACCCCCGGCTGACGATCCAGCCACGCGGCCTGCGCAGGTATTCCACAATGGACTCCGTTGCCGTCCGGCTGGAGGGCTTCAGCGGCACAGTCGCCCGCATCGCCAGCGACCTGCTTGCCCGGTGCCGGGAACTGACCCAGCAGGTTAACCAGCTCGAACGGGAACTACGCGACCTGGTTCGCGCGAGCGCGGCAAGACCTACTACGACGGGCTCATCGACAGAGGCAAGACCCGCAAGGAAGCACTACGGCTGCTGAGACGGCGCCTCTCTGACGTGGTCCTGCGAGCGCTGCGCGCCGACGAACGAGCACGCACTCAGCCCGCGACGAACACCGGTCAGGAGGCCGATTGACATAGAAGCATCCAGGAGATGGGTCGATGACTCACCGCTACCGGTTCATCTCCGCCCACCGTGCCGTCTACGGCGTCCAGCGGTTATGTCGCGTGCTCGAGGTGGCCCGCTCGGGCTTCTACGCCTGGCTCGGGCGTGGGCCCGCTCGCCAGGCGAGGGCCGCTGAGGAGGCTGAGCTGGTGGAGGCCATCGTTGAGATCCACACCGGGTCCCAGGGCACCTATGGGTCGCCTCGGGTGACCGCTGAACTCCGCTCGGCTGGTCGACCGGTGAACCACAAGCGTATTGAACGGTTGATGCGCGAGCAGGAGGTCGTGGGGCGCCACCAGCGCAGACGCAAGCGCACCACCATCCCGGATGCGGCCGCGCCACCGGTGGCGGACCTGGTGGGCCGGGACTTCGCCGCCCGCGGGCTGGATCAACGGTGGTGCGGGGACATCACCTACCTGCCCATCGCCGGCGGCGAGTACCTGTATCTGGCGACCGTGATCGATATCTGCTCTCGCAGGCTCATCGGGTGGTCGATCGCCGACCATCTGCGTGCCGATCTGGTCTGCGACGCCCTGGACGCTGCCGTGCGCGCCCGCGGCGGTGGGGTCGAGGATGTGATCTTCCACAGCGACAGGGGAACCCAGTACACCTCGGCCTCCTTCGCCGCGGTGTGCGACCGCCACGGCGTTCACCGGTCGATGGGCCGAGTCGGCTCCAGCTACGATAATGCTTTGGCAGAAGCATTTTTCGCGACACTCAAACGCGAACTACTCCACCATGGACGAACCGTGTGGGGCAGTGAAGCCGAGGCCCGACGGCAGGTCTTCCGCTGGATCGCCTTCCACAACCACCGGCGCCGGCACTCGGCACTGAACTACCTCAGCCCCACCGACTACGAACACCGGCTCACATCAACTACAGTGCAAGACCTCGCAGCATGAAACCCGGTGTCCACGCCCCCGGGGGAACCCCAGTTGGTTTCCACCGCGTAGACCGGGCCTGCCGCGCTCTCGCCGCCGACTGTTTGCCATTTCTGGTGGATCGGCCCGCTGCGCCAGTCGCCGGCGAGTTGCGCGGCGCGGTCGCGGACTGATCCGAGGGAGTTGTAGCCGAAGTTGCCGGGGCAGGTGGTTCTTCCGACGTCGCGGTGGGCGAAGATGGTGGGCAGCGTAATCGCGGTGCCCGTGGCGTATTTCGAGGTGCGGCCTCCGGCGCTGACGAGTGTGACGCTGCCGAGGGGATCGATGTAGCTGTTGGCGAGCTTCCACGCGATCATCTGCGACACGGATTCCAGCGTTGCGGCGCTGGACGGGATCGCGTCGTGGTTGCCGATCATCGAGATGCCGAAGACGTGTCGGTTGAATCCGCCGGTGTGGGCGCCGATGGTCGGCAGGTGCAGGCCACCGGTGCGGCCTTCGAAGCGATCGCCGGCTGGTGACCTCGCACTTTGCTGATTCGTCATGGACGTGGCGGTGAAAGGTGCGCAACACTGCCACGGTGCCCCAGCACTCGAGGGTTTTCGTCTCTTACGCCTCGCACGACCGAGCCGACGCTCTCGCGCTTCGCAGCCTGCTCGCTGGGCGCGGTTGCGAGGTCTGGCTCGACGTTTTTGATATCAATCCCGCTGGGCGGCTGCGTGCTGAACTAGTCGACGCGCTGCACCGGTCCGACCTGATCTGCGTGCTGCTGTCCCCGTCGTCGGTTGCCTCGACGTGGGTGCGGTTCGAACTGGATGAGGCGATCGCGGATCGGCAGCGGCTGTTACCGATCATCCTGCGTCCGTGCGACCTCCCTGCCCGGCTCGACGGACTGGTGTGCATCGACGCGGAGGACGGCATCGATACCGAGCACGTAGGCCTGCAGATCCTCCGTGCAGTCCTCGGCAATGACGTCGCATCCGGCCAGGAAATCGACGAAGCCTTCCGCCGGATACTCGCCGAGCGCGAGCAGGTGCTCGCCGGGTCGGTGGCGATGCGGGACATCGCCGAGCAGCTCAGGCGGGTCCGTGCGGAGCCGATCCGGAAGCTTGGCATCGCGCTGAATCCGTGGGCGATCCCGGCGTCACAAACACTGGAGATCCGGTTCGTCGTGGAGGAGGACAACTTGTTCACTCCGCCGGTGTCCTTCTTCTTCGCGCGCTTTCGGGAGGGCGCTGCGACCTGGCCGGCCGAGTTGGCGTTCGAGCAGCCTTCGCGCCGTGACTTCCGCACCGGCCAGGCCAGGGTTGACGGGAAGATGCGGTGGATGGAACGGGTCGCGCCCCTCAGTCAGGCGATCAGGGCGCCGGCCTTCGCGGGTGACCCCGCCCAGTTTCACCTCGAGTTCGACGGGGCCGACTGGAGGCCCGAAGGACTCAACCTACGTCGGAACTTTGAGCTCCCGTCCCTGGCCGAGCTGACGGGGAACCGGGCGTGCTTCCAGGTCATCCTGCATGATCAGGTGCGACGTGCCAGCGTGTTGATCGATTCGGAGAAGACCGACCTCGACATCGAGGTCACGGCGACGTTGCCCGGCGAGGCCCGTCATCAGCACGTGCATCTGCGGCTGTTCAAGACCGGCCATGACGCGCTGGAACGGCTGTTGCTCGGCTCTGGCTACCTGTCCATGCGTGAGAGCCCGGTGGAGCGCGAGGTTCTGCTCGGGCGCTACCCGCCTATTCGCGGACGCCCACGACATGGTGAGGAAGAGCGCGGTGCACGCGAGCGACGTCTCCGTGCAGGGGCGGTATACGACGAGGCCGACCTTCGCGATGCCGCTCGTGTCGCGCTGCTCGACGCCAAGATTTTCCGCAACCGCGGAGACGTTGCGGCTACGGACGCGGAGTTGTCCAAGGCCATCGACCGCATCTCCCCGTTCGTGCGCAACGGCGAGGAGCCGGATCCCGATGATGTCGAGCTGGTCTGCGAGGCATATTTCGGCAAGGCCGAGGTCATGGCGACCATTCGGCGGTACGACCAAGCACAGGTCTGGGGCGAGCGGATCATCGAGATCCGCAGACGTCAGGCGGAGAGACGCCCGTACGACTCGGCCAATCACCGCCGGCTTGCCTTCATGCTGCGGCTGCACGCGGAGGAAAAGCTGAACTCGGGCGACCCCGCCGACGCGTCCCCACTGCTGGTGGAAATGGCCGGCCATGCGCGGCAGGCATTCGCGGTGACGCGAGATCTTCGCGACGCGCGCGAACTCGTGGACATCCTCAGACACGCGATAGCGCTGGCGGAGCGCGCGGCGATCGTCGGCCTGCCGATCGCCGAGTGGACAGCCGAGATCGAGCGTTTATGCGTCGACGGGCCCTGAACGACGTCAGCCGCGCTTGGCGCGCACGCCGCAGGGGTGCTTGCCCGAAGATGGCCTCCATGGCGGCAGCGATGCGGAACAATCTGTTGGTCAGCTCGCGGAATGACAGGTGGCGGTGACGCGCTGGACGGTGTCGCGCAGGTGCGCGCGGGCTTGCTGCGTACGGGAGTCCAGGATGGTCACCTGGATGGTGAAACGAGGGCGTCCTCCGGCGGTGTCGGTCCAGCCGTAGCGGCCGGCGATCTCGCGCAGGGGCGCGGCGGTCTGGGTGGCGCGGGGGCCGTGGTCGAGGCGGGGGCTACGGGGAACTTCCCTCCGAGACAGCCCGCCGGAGGTAGAGCCGCCGTAGGCACAGCCACTCAGATCAACCGCGAGCAAACAGTCCAACCGTGCTCTGTCTGGTTTGTGTTGCTGGTAAAGACACGTTCCTGGCCAATCCGGACACACGGACTCCCTTCCGTTCTCCGGATTTGTTGGTTAGTCATGGGTATGTAACAGAACTTGCCACGAGAAGTAGTGATTTGCGGTTGGTGATGATGCATGACTCAAGTTCTTCGAGACCCCGCTGAGGTGGAGCCTCGCGCGGTGACGGTCGCTGTTGCTGCGACGATGTTGTCTCTGTCGCCGTGGCAGGTCAGGAAGTTGATCGCTGACGGGAAGCTGCGGGCGCGAAACACCGGCAAGGCCTACATTATTCCGGTCCGCGCCATCAGTGAGTTCTTGGATGGTTCGGATGCGCCGATGCGGCACCCTGATTCGACTTGATCAGCTCGGGCTGTCGTGAGTGTTGGTTTTCTGGTGCGGTCGGCGAACGCTGCCGCCATCGAACGTTGGCGGCTGGCGATCCATCGGTGTTCGGCGGTGTTCTCGTGCGTGGAGATGCCGTTCGAGTGTGTGGGGAGCGATGTGTGTCCGAGGGTCTTGTCTCGTTCGGTTCTTGAGCGGGGGCTGGGCGGTCTCGCGACGGGGGAGTGCGTGATGGCGGAGATCGGTGATCGGATTGCCGTTCCGCGAGGGGTGTACGACCGCCTCCTCGCAGATGCCGCGGCCTGGAGGGATTTCGCGGAGCGGTTGCACGACGAGTTGCTGGTGCTGGCGCGGTTGATCGAATCTCCGCACCTGCGTGAGCTGATCCGGGACTGGTTTGAATGGGAGAGGCGTAGTCGCATGGTTCGGTCGTCTCATGCGATCAGCGCCGTAGCGGACTGGTCGTTGCTCGCCGGCGTTCCCACGTATGCCGACCTGCAGCGTCGGCGTGCGCAGCCTGGGGAAGTCGCTGCTGAAGCGCGCCGGCGTCGTGGGGAGTACGTCGGTGGTCCGGTGGATTGGCATACGGGGTTACCGATCCGTGTGGACTGCGGTCGGTCAGCATGAGGTATGGGAGGGAGAATTCGGATGCTGCTTCCTGGTACGACCCGGCCGATGGCGTGGTGTATCCCGCCGGGAACACGGTGAACGCAGCGTTGGAGGAAAAGGCGCGGCGAGAACAACAAGACCGCGAGGCCGCGAAGGTCCTCAGGATCGACGGCGGGAGGCCGACGGAGCCGGTGCGCCGTGTCGCATGGCGCAAGGCCAGCGATTTCGACATCAAGCGACGCAAGTGGGCTTGGCAAGACCGTGTTCCGCTGGGGGAGGTCACGTTGTGGGTCGGTCATGCCGGCATCGGCAAATCGCTGGCCGCCGCGTGGTTGTCGGCCCAGATCACCCGTGGAGCTCTTGCTGGTGAGTTGCGTGGCAAACCGGCGCCGGTCATGTATCTCGCTACGGAAGATTCCTGGGAGCTCTCCCTGGCTCCTCGGCTGCTGGCTGCGGGAGCGGATATGGACAACGTGCTTGCGCTGCATACCGAGACCTTCGTCGGTGAGGACATTGCTGAGGGAACGCTGTCGCTTGCTGTGGACATCCCTTCCTTGCGTCAGGCGGTGGAGAAAACGGGAGCGCGTGTGATCGTGCTCGATGCCCTGCTATCAGCCATGAGTGGGTTCGATCTGGCCAAGCAGGGGATCGTCCGGTCGTTGTTGGAGCCGTTGTCCAGGCTCGCTCAGGACCTGGCGGTGGCGGTGGTCGGTGTCGCTCATTTCCGGAAATCTGGAGGTACCGAGCCGTTGCTGATGATTTCCGGGTCCGCGGAGTTCGGGCAGGTGGTGCGATCCGCGGTGGGGTTCGCCCGCGACCCTGATGCGGAAGACGGGTCGTGTGTGATGTCGATGATCAAATCGAACGTCGCGTCGCTGAGGACTCCGTCTCTGCGGTACGTCGTCGCCCCGGCTTCGGTACGCGCCGAGGATGGGCTACCGACTGAGGTGGGGCGGTTCGAGCTCGTTGGTGAATCGGACCAGGACGTGTCGGCGTTACTCAATCACGGGCCGGTGTCGGCGGATGAGCAGTCGGAGCGGTCGGAGTCTCGAGCGTGGTTGATGGCGTATTTGCGGGACTGCGGTGGCCGTGCTGAGGCTGGTGACGTGATCCGGGCTGCCGAGGCGGCCGGCCTGTCGAAGGACAAGGTCAAGAAGGCGCGGGTGAAGATCGGCGCCAAGACGGAGAAGGTGGGCTTCGCAGGGCGGTGGGAATGGGTTCTCCCCGAAGGTGCCGTAGAAGGTGCCGAAGATGCCAGAGATATAGCGCAGGCACCTCCGGCACCTTCAGGCACCTTCCAGACCTTATGCGCGGGTGCTTGCGGCCTTCCGCTCGGTGACGAACCGGACAACCAGGGCGGCTTCCACGCCGAATGCCACCCTGTCGGCAGGCAGTGATGCGTCGGTGTGCCGCGTGCGGCAACAGAATGAAGCTTGAGGGCGCCTACCACCCGTGGTGCGACCCGGAGGTGCGTGCGGATTTTCGGAACGTGGTCTGCTGCAGGGTGTGCGGGGAGCAAGTGAAGGAGCTGACGGACGACGGTGAGTGCGGCTGGTGCCGCGATCGACGCACTAGGTGAGTTGCCTGCTCAGGCGTCGGGCAACGGCCTCGGCGGAGGAGCGAGGGAGTTGCGCTACACGGCCTGGTTGCTGCACGACTACGCGGAAGATCAAGAGGGAAAGGTGATCAAGGCGGCGGAGGCAGTACCGGGCCGCGCGTTTGACCGTGCTCGTCAGTTCTTGATTCCTTCATCTCGGCGATTGTTGGTCCTGACTTTCCGTTCAGGGGATGGGATGCCAACCTGGCCAGGGTCGGCTTCCGTGTTCGCCGCGTAGGCAGGCGAGTCGGTGGGCAAACTGGGGCTGGATAGCGGGGTTTGTGCTGGCAATCTGTGCTGCCATAGTGGTCATTCGCAGCTCGCGGATGTCTCGTAGTACCTCGAAGCCATCCCACTCTGTGACGTCGTATCCGTAGATCTTGCAGTAGGCAAGCCATGCTTCGGAGTCGATCATTTGCGTTGTGACGTACCCGACCGCCGTCGACACGAGGTCCCACTCAGGAGGCCCGAACGAGCAGCGTTCGAAGTCATGGAGAACGGGGCCGGCCGCTGTCAACGCGACGTTTCCCCGCCATGCGTCCCCGTGGACCACACGTCGGGTCATACCTTCCGGCAGGTCAGCGTAGGCGCTTTCAAGCTCAGACAGCCGTTGGCTCATCCACGCACGATCACCCGAGGGCAACGCGCGTGCGTTGTCGATCCGATCCGCCAGACGGACGAATGGAGCCAGTTCGGGAAGGCTGAACTGGGGAGTCGGAAGGCTGTGAAAGTCGCGGAGCACCGTAGCGACGTCGGAGGTCGTTCCTTGGGTGTGTGGTGGCAGCTCATGCCAGAACGTGACCGCGCGACCGAAGGCGGCGACAGGCTGTTCGACGTCGCGAAGAGGGCGCACGGCAGCCACGCCGTTATCCTCCAGCCAGGTGGCGACTTTGATTTCCTTTGCTGCCGCCGCGTCTTGGCCTGACCGTGCGATGCGTGCGACTACACCGTTGGGAAGACGGAAGAGAGCGTTTTCGCCAAGCCGGATCACCTCGGCGTCGTCAGCCCGCAGGCCGACCCGGGCGCTTGCTGCGTTGAGCACTTCTGCAAGAGACAAGCCGTTCATGCCGTCGCCACCGCGGACCCGATCCGGCTGCAAAGCTCGGCGACCTCGTCGAGGTGCACATGGGGCTTGCCGACCCGGCGAAGTTCCCTGAGATCGTCGGCAGCTCGCCGTGACTTGATCGGCCCCGCCGCCTGAAGTGCTTGGGTGCCGAGTTGAGAGGCCTCGGTTGGGTCGCCGGCGACCATCGTCAGAGATGCGAGCTTTGTCAGACTGATCGCACGTGATCGAGCGTGGGCGTCGGCGTGTGCAGCCACAGACGCAGCGAGACGGCTTCGAGCCTCCGTGATGAACTGTCCGCGCACCCCGAGTTCCCACAACGCATGTCCTGTGTCACCAGCATGTTGGGCAGCGTCGTAGTACATCATCCATGGTGGGTTCTCTACCGGGTTCGCGTTGCTGAATGAGTCATCGGCGAGCCCGACCGCGGTCAGGGTGTCCTGAGTCCGACCGAGCTTTCCGAGAGCACGGGCTCGGGCGGTGTGCAGCATGGCGCGTTCAGTCGGTACGAGCCGGTCGGCTCGAACGAGTGCCAGTTCGGTGTAGGTCAATCCTGCGTCAGGGTCTCCACACCAAATCGCCTGCCGTGCCATCGAGGACAGGACTTTGGCACGCAAGTGCCAGTCTCCGGCCTCCTCGGCGCACGCCAGCGCAAAGCGGAACATACGGCGGGCATCGTCGTGGGCGTAGGCGTCAAACGCCATAAAACCTGTGACGTGAGCTAGATACCCAACCGCCGACAACAAGTCATTCCGAACTGCTGGAGCGCACCGTCCGTTGAGAAGCTCCGCGGAATAACGCAGTTGCGCGGCTACGGCTTCCCGGACCAGGCCACCCCCGTAGCGCGCATCCCAGCCGCCGAAGGCTTGGGCAGCGGCACGAACGTCCGCCACCTCGGACGCGCCAACGACGGATGGAACTGGAGTCGGCTCGCTAGGGGCGAGCATGTTGAGGATCGAAGGGCCGACTAAGGCGGCAGTGCTGACGCCGACGGCCGCACGCAAGAATTCCTGACGGTCCACGTCTGCCACCGTAGAACGGCTGCGTCGAGGACGTCGAAACCCCAACTCCCGATCGGTACGGACTCCGAGTACCGCGCGTAGTCCTGCGCGCCGGTCGGCGTCCTGTGGCCATCTGATCTTTCCCTGTTCAAGCTTGCCGATGTAGTTCGCGTTCAGCGCGGTCACGCGAGGTGGGTTCGTGTGCTCGTAGACCCACGTGTTGACCAGGTCGGCAAGCTCTTCGCGCGACAGCGGTTCGCCCGTTGCGTTCGGTGACTCGGAGCGCTCACGAGCGCGGCGAAGTAGATCGTTCGGCTCAGACACGGTTGTTCTCCTCGAAGGGCAGAGCGTGCCCATGTTTGCACAATGAGTAACCGACGTCACGCTCGAAGCTCCCGGCTATCCTCCCGCAAACATCCCCTTGACAACCCAGTTATGCACCGTTCCGGTGCCTCCACGCCACCGGCAGAGTCGGCTCCATGTCGGGATGTCGGAAAGCGGAGACGGAGGTTGCACAGGTGCGATGGGTGCGTAGGGGGCCGGCGAAAGCGGTCGCGGCAGGGGAGGCATCAGTGCGATGACCAATCTGGTGAACACCATCCTTGAGCTCCGCATGCTGCCGGCGTGGCTCGAACAGCACATCCAGGCGATCGACGACACACGTCGAGCTGGATACAGGTTTCTCTACCTTCCGAACTTGGAGAACCTGACGATGTTGCAGGCATTCCACCTGGCGCATGGAGCCACTGACTGGTACTGCGCGGGCTCGGCGACGGAAGCGATCGGGGCTCGGTTCGTTCTGGAATTCGGTCGGCCGCGCCAGTTGTGGCAGGCGTGCGGTTCGGTCACTGACGTGATCGGCGAGCTGCTGCAACTGCCGCCGCACGGTTCCCCGGGTGCCCCGCGTCTCGCGCTTTCGGGGCCCAGCGACCTGTGGGTGCCCTCGTTTGCGCGGTCGTCGTTCGGTGGCATCGGGCTTTCCTGACGCCGTTGCGCGGCGATTGCGTTCCAGTAATTGGGTTTTCTAAGACGGCGGCGGGCGGCGCCGATGGCTTGTGACCGCCGGACCGAGCTGCCTCCCCGCGCGTATCGGGTGACTCCTTTGTGCGCAGGGAGGTCTTAAACCCGGCCGGGATGCCGGTGCCCCCGTCTCGGCGTCCCGGCCGTTCTCAAGAGGAGGGAATTATGTTGGAAGGGCTGAGAGAAGTCTCGTGTCGCGATCGCGCGGGCCGGGAGAGCGACGTCGTGGTCGGTCACATGTCCTCGGCCGTGTGGCTGCGTGTGGCCGGTGAGGAGCGATTGCTCGACCTGACGCAGGCCAAGGCGTTGCACGTTGCGATCGGCATTCAGGTCGCTGCCCTGCAGACCGTTCGCCGTGAGGCGGTGCGGGGATGAGCGATCTCGTATTGCCCCTGATCGTCGTCGCGGCTCTCGCCGTTGCACTGGGAGCGGGTTTGTGGTGGCTGCTGGTCGGAGTGGAGTCGGAGCAGCCGGAGGGAAAAGAGTGAGCCGCCCGCGTCTGCCGATCCGGTTGTCCTCCATGGAACCGGCCGAGATCGACGACTTGACGTGGCTGGCGAGCGCGACCGAATCCGTGATTCACGCCTGCGGCCCCGGAGGACACCTGCTGTGCGGGCACAAGGTGGTCGACGAGCCGGAGACCTGCACCGGGTATCTCCCGGCATCCCGCTGGCCCGGTCATCAGCCGCACCTTGCATGCCTGGCCGCCGCTCCGGCGTGGGTCGACGATCTCGTCGAGCCGCGCGCCACTCGCCCGTTCGGCGAAGAGGAAGCGGTTACGGGGCGGCACGCCATCGAGACCGTGACAACCCTGCGGATGCAGGGTCTCGCGCAGGGCATCAAAGTGTTCGAGCGCGCGATGGCCGTGCCGCCGCCAGGACCCGCCAACGAAAACGGCCCCGGCAGTTCCACCCTGCCGGGGACGCGAGCGGAGTCTAGTCGGACGTCGACCGCGGAGTCGACTGCGCCGTACGAGCTCGGGGAGGTCGCGTGACGACGCTCCGCGGTAGCCGCGGCTTCACGCCCAGCTTCTCCAAACTGCGCGAAAAACCTGCGTCGCGCCGGATGGTCCGCTACGCCTGCCCCAAGGGCCACGAGTTCGAGATGCCGTTCGCTGCCCACGCAGAGGCGTCGCCGCGTTGGGCCTGCCGCCAACACGGCGTCGAGTCGACGTGCATCGACGGTGGCGAGCTGGAGCAGACGAAGGCCAAGCCGCCCCGAACCCACTGGGACATGCTGTGGGAACGGCGAACGCTCCCGCAGCTGCAGCAGCTGCTCGATGAGCGGCTGGCGCTGTTGCATTCGCGCACCGAATAGCGCCCTCAGCTCGGTCTGGCGACGAAGCCCCCCGAGTCGCCGGGTCGAACCTGGGCACCCGCACAACGAAGTGCGGGTGCCCAGGATCTAATTGCCAGAAGGAAAGAGTAGTGTTGTCAAAGAAAATAGTCCCATGGCAGAGAGTAGTTCTCCTGAGTTATCTGTGGGAGACGCTGTGCGTGTTCAATCTGTTTATTTATCTTCGCGCGGACAGAATTGCTCCTTGTCAAGCGGCTTGGTGGTGGGTAGTCGTGGCCCACTCCATCGCTTCGGTCGTACTTGCGGTGGCCATTCAACTATTCCAGGTGAACTGGCTTCGAATCGTCCTGGCTGCAATGGGGATCGTAAGTGTTTTCCTTGCGATCTACGCGGGCCTGCATGCTGCAACCTTGGAAATGATCCTGCAAATGGTCCTTGTGGGTTCAGTTCCTTGGCTGTTTAATCTGGATCGAGGTTCCGTGAAGTCGCCTGATCGGCCAGGTGTCGATGCTGCCGAGGAAGCGATGTCGCACGAGGGGGCGCAGTGAAATACGTGCTAGCTGCCGTCCTGCTTTATGGTCTGATCGTGGTCTCGATGCTGGTTGGTGCCGCGTCTACCGTGGCTGACATGGACAAAAAGATGGCCTACGTTCGACCGACGGTGTGCGAAGCCGGGGTCTAGGTCGGCCGAATTTCGCGACTACATGGAGTCGGCGCGGGGGAGAGGCTGCAGTGTCTCCGCGCCGAGCCCTGAGGAAGAGGAAATGAAAGTTAGTCAGCTCAGGCGCATCAGACTGCGACTGAACGGCAACAGATCACGATTCAATCCGCGGCATTTGCGGTATGTTACCCCAGCTGAGGAGCTTATTATTCTTGGTGTCGCCAGCGGGTGTCGCAATTCGGAAATTGCGGACTCTCTGGGAATCTGTACCTCTTCCGTTAAAACGCACGTGAAAAACATTCTTGCGAAGTTTGACCTGCGTGGGCGTGCAGAGATTGTGGTCGTTGCTTACGAGGTGGGGCTCGTGGTTCCGGGATGGGTCGCCTCCGCTGAATTCGTTCGCAAGCCTCAGGTTGGTCGAGAGTATTACCCCAGTGAGGTCTCGCCGAAAGAGAGGCCGCTGGTGCCGCTGCGTCCATAACGTCGCAGCCCTTTGCGGAGAAGGATTTCATGTTTCGTTTCTTTGCGCGCTCCCCTCGCGGCTACGCCACACCGTTCGTGCACGTGCGAAAACCGCCACAACGATGGCTCGTGACCGCTATCGCTGTGGTCGCCGCCGAGATGACCCTGACTCTCGCTTTGGTTCTTTACGGTGAGATCGCCGCACTTTTCGTGGTTCCGTTCCTGGCTGTCGCCGTCACACACGGCATCGTCCTCGTCGAGTCGCGCACCTACGCCATCGGGCGTGACTGGATTCGGCGCGGATTTCGTGCTGTCGGCTTGGACGACCTTCGTTCAGCGGACGTCGTCCGGGGCAGCGTGGTACTCCGGGACGGCCGGGGGTACGTGCGTTTCCCCGTGAGCGTGTTGCGTGCCGAATTGGAGTTCTGGGACCCGATCGACGCAGCACTCTGCCGGTCGGAGGACACCGAGGTGTCCAAAGCGGTGTGCGACCTCCTTGACGAGCTCGCGGAGGCAGCAGCGTGAACCACGGTCCTCGCGCATGCTCACCGAGGCTTTACCCGCCTGCGTGCGAGCTCTCGCGTGGCATCCGGCGGTGTCCTGGCACTGAGGGGCCGGTCGGGTGAGCAGTCGACTTGATGAGGCGGCTGCTCGGCTGCAGCGGCTTGCCGACCAGTTGCCCTACGCCGTGGTGCACGGTGTCGGCGACGAGTTGGAGACCGTCGCGGAGCTCGCGAACGAGCTCGTCGCCGATACGGACCATGCCGACCTCCTCCCGGTGGTGCACAACGTGCGCGCCGAGATCGAATCCACAGGGACCAGCGGACTCGACAGCGTGCGAAAAGCGTTGCAGGACACCGCTCACGCGATCCGGAAGGCCAGCAACCACGCCGGCTCAACGTCCAGCCAACCGGCGCCTCCCACCAGCCCGACAAAAGCGCACAAGCTGGCGGGAGCGAAACGCCCCCGCCACAACCGCAAGGACCTTGAGCGGCAGTTCTGCGCGCTGGAAGCGAAGGGCTGGGCCATCCAGAAGACCACTAGTCACTGGACGGCCTGGTGTCCCTGCGGGAAGCATCGAACCGGCTTCAGCTCCACGCCTTCAGGCCAGAAAGACATGCACCGCGCGAACGCCGCGCTGCGACTTGACTGCACAGGAGAAAGCTCATGACCTCGCCCCCAACGCCATCGACCTTTATCGCGTTGGTACTCCACTACACCACCGACACGGTCACCGGCGACGACCTGCATACCTTCGTCGAGCGTGTCACCGAGAACTGGATTGGCCTTGTCGGCACCAACGACCACGGATCATGGGTCGATCTCGAAGAGCGGCTGATCAGACTCGAAATGGCGCACCCCGACGAGGAGATCGGTGTCACTATCGCAACAGGTGCAGCGCTGCGCCTCCGAGCTTCGTCGTTCGGTGTTGAAGGCGTCCGCTTCGACGGCAGGTGGACGATGGACGTCGTCCTCGACGCGGGCCCCGACGATGAGCGCGTCACCGCGTACCTCCACACCACGAGGGAACGCAACACCGCCTACCGGGCTGAACGCGAGTACGAAACGCGTGACACGGCCACCGAGCCGTGATCAGTGACCGCGACGGACAACACCGGATGGCCCAGCGAGCACAGGCATACCGCAGCAAGCTAGCTGACGGTTTTCCATGCAGTACAAAGGAAAATCTCCAGCACTACAACAGAGGCTTCACTCAGACGTGGCTAGCTGACGGACTGTCCAGTGTTGTCCAAACATCGGGCGCGCAGAACATGGTCACGTTCATCCATGTGAGTAGCGCCAGCAGCCCGCGTGAAGCCGTGAACCGGATGTGGACCTATGTCGACGGCGTTGTGCGCACCGGTCCCCGTGTCGGCGTTGTGATCAGCTCGATCGACGCGCGCACCGGGGAAGGCGATGAAAGGTGAGCCCTACACCTGGAACAGCGGCAACTGCTCTTCCGCCTCCGTGCTACAGAAGGCAGGCGATGGGATGAGATCGCAGTCTTATTTCCCGACCGGAGCTTGCAGTCACTCCGAAATCGCTACTTCGCCGACCGTGAAGCCCGCACAATTCGGCGCAGCGCCGAAGAAGCCGACGTCACCGAAGTTACGAGCAGCCCGGTTCGATCCACTCATCGTCGCCGAGCGCCTCCATGAACGCCACCAACTGATCTGCTACGAGGACAGGAAGAAAGCCGAAATGTCAGACGTGAGCCAAGCAGCCGCCCAACTGGAGGCGCTGGCGGACTCGCTTCCTTACGGTGCGGCGCAAGTTGTGGCCAACGCCTTGGATGAGATCGCGACCCAAGCCAGCAGCCTGGTCGCCGAGACCGGTCACGCCGACGTCGTCGGCGTAATCAACAACACCGGAAACCAGATCGCCGAGCACATCACCACCCAACTCGGCGCGCTGGCCGCGCAGCTGCGAGACAAAGCCACCGCAATCCGGACGTAGACGGCGCTTCAAGACCAATCCGCCACCCACAGCCGACAAGTTCTGTTGCAGCAGAAGGAGAAACGTGCCCGGTATTGAAGAAGTTCGTGCGGCAATCGCTCTGGTGAACCAGAAGATGCAGGAAGGCATCGCCGCCCTGCAGCAAGGCAACCTCGCGCTCGACGAGGCGCGGGCGGCCTTGGTGCCGGCCACCCAGGGCAGCACTCAGGAGGAGATGCAGCACGCGCACGGCTCGCTCGCCGAGGTGATGCAAGTGATCAGCAGCGTGCAGGCGCAGATCAGCGCCACGATCAACGCCACCGAGGGCTACGCGGGCAGGCTGTGACGATGGCACCCCGCGATGCCCGGCGCGGATGGCTTTCGAGCGCTGCGCTACTTGCCGCCACGGTCATGGGGTGCAGTAGCCCGGCCGCCGATCCGACAGGAGACCGGTTCACCGCGCTACCGGACATCTGCGGCCTGGTCTCGCCGGCGACGATTCACGCATTCGTCGGCGAACGAGCCCGGACCGACCCCTTCGACATCGAGGACACCGGCTCCTGCACTTGGATCCACCGGAACCGGGACGTCGATACCGAAAACACCAAGCCGTTCGAGCGGGTCCTGTCGTTGAACGTCGTCGTGCACCGCACCGTCGGCACGGCATCCGGCTCCGATACCGCGAAACTCCACCAGCGGATGCAGTCCGACGACATGCCAGGCGCGCTCACCGATGAGCCCGGCATCGGTGACGGCGCCATGCTCTACGCCCTGGACGGGCAGAGCGACGCCATCATCACCGCAGACAACCTCTATCTCTGGATCACATACTCCGGGCGCGACTTCAACCCCGTGGGCGAACCCGTCTCGATTTCGCGGCAGCAGGCGACCGAGGTCGCGATCTTGACGGCCCGCGAGATCACGCAGCGCCTAGAACGGCTTCCAAGATGACTACTCGCCAGAAGCAATGCTCCAGCGAATCTCTAATTGCCCTTTCGTACCAAGGCACGCACCCCACTGGCCGGTCCAACACTGGAAGAGGGTATTGTCGACGATGCGATGGCGGCAGGCCAGGCGTACGCAGATGCACTGACGTTGTTGACCGAGGCGCAAGACCGCCTTACTCAGGGGCATACGGCCGCCGCTCGTTACCGCGACGAGAGACCCTAGTAGTCGTTTGCCACGGAGAACTACGCGTCGTGCGGCATCCAATGGTGACCCTGCACCTGGTTTCCGCGGTTAAGGCCCTGAAAGCCTTGGGCAGGCCCTAAAACCGGACCAGCGCGTCCGCCATTCCTTCCGTGCTGGCCCTGGTTATTGAACCCGATCCGAACCAGACGACATCGAGGTATCCCATGTCGACAGTGCTCATGACCGGCTCAACCGCCTCGGGTAGCGCCGTCCACGATGCGTGTGGCGGTACGAATCCGATGCGGCGGGTGGTCGTTACCGGTGCTGCTGGGTTTATCGGTGGGCATCTCGTGGAACGGTTGGTCAGGGCCGGGGTGCTGGTGATCGGCGTTGACCGGCGAGATCCGGACCGCGATGTCGCCGCCGCGGCGAATGTGGAGGCTGTCCGGGCGGCGCCGAACTTTGTGTTCGTCCCGGCTGATCTGGCCCACTGCGCGGTGGAATCGCTGGTGTTGGGCGCCGACGTGGTGTTTCACCTGGCCGGTGTGCCGGGGGTTCGGCCCTCGTGGGGGCTGGGGTTCGCGGAGTACGCCGAAAGCAACATCGTGGCGACCCAGCGCTTGATGGAAGCGGCCGTGCGGTTGAAGGTCCCGCGAGTGGTGCTGGCGTCCTCATCGAGCGTGTACGGCCGGACCGGTGGTGCCGCGTCACCGGAGACCTCTGCGACGGCGCCGTTGTCGCCGTACGGGGTGAGCAAGCTGGCCGCCGAAACGCTGTGCCTGGCGTACGCGCGGCGAAGCGACTCGGCGACAAGAGTGTCGGCGTTGCGCTACTTCACCGTGTTCGGGCCGCGCCAGCGTCCGGACATGCTGATCGGCCGGGTGCTCTCGGCTGCACTGGGTGGCCCGCCCGTGCGGTTGTTCGGTGCGGGCGACCAGCGACGCGACTTCACCTTCGTCGACGATGCGGTGGCGGCCACGCTCACGGCCGCCACCGCCCCAGTAGCGGGTGTGTTCAACATCGGCGGCGGCCGGGCGGCCAGCGTCGCCGATGTTGTGCGTATCGCCGAAGACATCACAGGTACCCGCATCCCAACCCGCCCCGTCGCCGCCCGGGACGGTGATGTGCCCGCCACCTTGGCCGACCCGACCCGCGCTCGTGAGGAGCTGGGGTGGCAACCGCGGGTGAATCTGGTCGAGGGCATGACCCGGCACTGGCAGTGGCTCAACGCCCAAGCCGGCCACGCCGAAGCCGCTTCCTGACGAAAGGACCTGATCAGTGCACACATTGTCAGCAGGATCGGCCACCGAACTGTTCACCGCGGCCTGCCGTTGCCTTCGTACGCACGGTTCAGCGGTGGCGCCCCGTGGATTGGCCACCACTGAACTCCTCGGCACGCACCTGCACTTGACGCGGCCGCGGTACCGGTTCGTTGATGAGGCCCCGGCAAGGGTGATCAACGCCGCGTTCGCGGCCGCCGAGGCGGTCTGGATCCTGTCCGGATCCGACGAGCCGTGGATCTTCGACTTCAACAAGCGGCTGCGCCGTTTCACCGACCACGGCCGCCTGCAGGGAGCCTACGGGCCACGGCTTCGGAACTGGCAGGGACGGGATCAGCTGGACACGGTGCGGCGGGTGCTGGAAGACGACGACCAGTCTCGGCAGGCGGTGATCCAGCTGTTCAACCCCGCTCGTGATTTCTCCGGCCACCGTGATGTGCCGTGCACCTTGGGCTATCGCTTCTACATCCGGTCCGGGCGGCTGGTCATGTTCACCACGATGCGCAGCCAGGACACGTGGCTGGGTTTTCCCTACGACATCTTCACCACGACCTTGCTGCAGGAGCTGCTGGCTGGATGGCTGGGCGTCGGCCTCGGCGAGTATCACCACCTGGTCGACTCGCTGCACCTCTATGACGACCACCTGGCCTTGGCCGAAACACTCGACACACTGCCCGTGGGCCACCAGGCCGAGGCCGGGGCGCAGCTGGATCTGCGGGTGCCGTGGGAGGACTTCGACACGCTGCTGGCCCAGATCACCGCAGGGGAACTCGTGGGCCACGCTGGTTGGGATGACTTCGCGATCGTGCTGGCCAGCTACCGCCGCTGGAAGGCCGGTGATCGCGACAATGCCCGAGCGCTGCTGACCGGCTCGGATCAGCTGCTGTCGGCCGCGCTGCGCCGGTGGTACGAGCTGCTGGAATCCGAGCCGCACCGGATCGCGTCCGCACCGGCCACGCCCAACGCGCGCGGGAGGCTGGCATGAGCCGATCGGTTCCGAGCGTGGTGCTGGGGCTGTGCGCGTTCACGCACGACTCGGCCGCCGCGCTGCTGATCGACGGGCGCCTGGTGGGCTTTGTCGAGGAAGAACGGCTTTCCGGCGTCAAACACGACCGTTCGTTTCCCCAGCACGCGGTGCAGTGGCTGCTGAGAGAGCAGGGCTTGAGCGCCGCCGATGTCGATGAGGTCGCCTACAACTTCGTGCCGGCCCGCTACCTGCCCGCCGCGCTCCCGGCCCCGGCGCGACTGGTCCGCGACCCGCGTCGGGCGATGGCGCGGTCGCGGTCGTTCGTCAAGGTCGCCGCCCGCACCCACGCCCGGCTGGCCGAGTTGCGTGCACGGTTCCCCTGCGCCGGGTTGCGGGCGATTCCGCATCACCGTGCCCACGGGCTGTACGCCTTCGCCGCATCCGGTGCCGACGACGCGGCCGTGCTCATTGTCGACAGCCTCGGCGAGACCGAGACCACCACGATCGCCTCCGCACACTACTCCGACGGTCGGCTGGTCTTCCGGCAGCGTGAGGCGCTCACCGACCCTGCCTCGCTGGGATACGTCTACGGCGCGGTGACCGAGCACCTGGGATGGCGCCGTGGTGATGAGGAAGGCACTGTCATGGCCCTGGCCGCGCTGGGCGACCCGACCCGGTTCCGGCAGCTGCTCGCCGACGCGGTGCGCATGACCAGCCGCGGGTTCACTGTCGACCCGCGGCTGATCGCGCTGCGAGTGCTCTCGGGGCGCACGCAGCGGCTGACTCCGGAATTCATCGCCCGCACCTGTCCACCTCGGCACAGTGACGAGCCGGTGACCGATGTGCACCAGGATCTGGCCGCGGCTCTGCAGGAGCGCACGGAGCAGATCATGCTGCATCTGGCCCGGCGGGCACGGCAGGCCACCGGAGCCTCCACGCTGTGCGTCGGCGGAGGTGTGGCGATGAACTGCGTGAGCATCGGCCGAATCGCCGACGCCGGAATCTTCGAGGCCGTGACCGTCCCGCCCGCACCCGGTGATTCCGGCACCGCCATCGGGGCTGCGCTGGCTTCCTGGCACCACCACAGCGGGCACATGGCCACCGGAGCCGGAAACGCCTGCTACCTCGGCCCAGCCTTCGGCGGCCTCACCCTGCCCACCACGCCACGGCCCGGCGCCCGCGCCCGACGGCTGCACCACCGAGCCCGCTACCTCGCCGAACAACTCGCCGCCGGCCGCATCATCGGTGTATTCACCGGAGCACTGGAAGCCGGTCCCAGGGCACTGGGCCACCGGTCCATCCTGGCCTCACCGCTGGATTCGTCGGTCGTCGACCGGCTCAACAGCACCGTGAAATACCGCGAGCCGTTCCGGCCGTTCGCGCCGGTCATCCTCGCCGACAAGGCATCCGACTACGTCCGCCTCGGCGCACCCTCGCCGTTCATGTCACGAGCGCACCCCGTCACCGACCTGGCGCGGGAGCGGATCCCCAGCATCGTGCATGCCAACGGCACCGCTCGCGCGCAAACCGTCGATGCGGCCCAGAACCAGTTCCTGACCGAGGTGCTCACTGAGTTCGCCGCACTCACCGGCACCCCGGTGCTGATCAACACCTCGCTGAACGTCAAAGGTAAACCCATCTGCGGCACCCCGGAGATGGCGCTGGACTGCTTGGCTGATTCCGGAATCGATGCGCTGCTCCTGGAGGACTGGTGGGTGGTGCGCCAGTGAAGATCGGCTACAGCTTCTGGGGATTCCTCGGCGCCGGGGTCACCGACACCCCAGACGGCGGGCGCAGCCACCGCCGCACCCTCATCGACGGACTGCGCGAGGCCGGGCACGACATCGTGTTCCTGCAAACCAACCGCGACCTCACCGAAGCCGGGACCGACCTGAGGCAGACCTACCGCTGGGACACCGGGTTCCCCGAGATCGACGCGCTGTTTCTGGAGTGGCGCTGGCCCATCGCGGGCCGCAACACCACCCCGTGCGGCGCACCCGGGCACACCTGTGACCTGCACCGGCAACAGCAGCTGGTCGAGCATTACACGCAGCACGGTCTGCCGACCCTGCTCTGGGATAAAGACCAGCAACTCTCCGCCGACGACCCGTTACGCGGCCATTCCGCGGTACGGGTGTGCGAGCCAGCGCTGTACCCGAGTCAGGGGGCACACAGCCTGCTGTTCCCAGTCGCCGACGACACGCTGGACACGGTTGACCCCTCCGAACTCGCGCGAGGCCGGAGGTCATGGCCGCTGTTGTATATCGGTAACCAGTACGGCCGTGACGAGGCGTTCGGCACCTACTTCGCGCCAGCCGCCGCCGAGCACCATCACCAGGTCGCTGGGAAATGGACAGACACCGACCGGTGGCCGCACGTGCATTTCATCGGCCGGATCCCGTTCACCGCGGTGGACCCGATGTATCGCGATGCGTTGGCGACAGTGCTGCTGTTGCCGCCGCGCTACGCCGCCAACGGCCAAATGACCCAGCGGCTGTTTGAAGCCGTCCTCGCCGGATGCCTGCCGCTAGCCCCGGCCACCATCCGCGGGGTCGAGCGCTACGTGCCGGCCGACCTGCACATCACCAGCGGCCAGCACGCCACCGAGCTGATCAGCGAACTGCGCCTCACCGGGACAGCTCGGCACGCCGATCTCCTGGCCGAGTGCCTGCACCACCTGAAGGTCTTCCGGCTACATCACCAGCTGGACGTGATCGACACGCTGCTGAGCCAGTCCCGACGGATACCACCGAGACTGCCACGGTAAACAACCGGGCAGAGAGCTGACCAACCGGAACGGAGGACCATGCGCAAGATCATGATCTGCGGGTGCGGCGGCAGCGGCAAATCCGAACTGGCGCGCCAACTCAGCCAGCGACTCGGGTTGCCGGTGACGCACCTGGACACGGTGTTCTACGACGCCGACTGGAAACCCCTGGGCCAGGAGGCTTTCTCCGACAGGCAACGCACGTTGGTAGCCCGGCCAGGGTGGATTATTGATGGCAACTACGCCAGCACCATGCCGATCCGGCTTACCGCCGCTGACACCGTGATCTTCCTCGATCTACCCGCGCTGACATGTCTATGGGGCATCCTGCAGCGCCGCCTCCAGCACCGCGGCGACGACGAACTGTCGCGTCACCTGCGTGGCCGGATCACCTGGGGATTCATCAAGTACATCCTCGGCTACCGGCGCACGATGCGTCCGAAGGTCGAAACCCTGATCGCCGAGCATGCCAGCGGCACGGCGATCACCCTGCGCTCCCGCCGCGAGATGCGCCGGTTCCTGCGCTCGGTGCCCAGCAACGGCGGCCACTCCGACTCGGCGCGCGCATGAGCACTAACCCGTTCCTGAGTGGGCAGGAGGAGCTGTACGGCACCAGCCGGCGGCTGGCCAGGCGCACTGGCGCGCTGCATGGCGCCAAAATCCAGGGTCGACCGGTGCCCGAAGTCATCAGCGAACTACCCGATCCCGAACGAGCCCGTGCAACCGTGGTCGACGTTGGCTGCGGCCGCGGTTCCACCACCGCGCACTTGGCCCAGCGGTGGAACCCCGTGCTTCTGGCCGGCATCGACCTCTCCCACGCGTTGCTGGTCGACGCCCGCCGACGCCTTCCGCAGCAGGCCCGTGCGCGGTTCTTACGTGCTGACTTTCACGCACTGCCCCTGGCCGAAGCCAGCGTGGACGTTGTGGTGGCGGCGTTCTGCCTCTACCACGCACCCCAGCCTCAGCGGGTCATCGCTGAGTTCGCCCGCTGCTTGCGTCCTGGTGGCCAGGCAGTGCTGGTCACCAAGTCCGCCGACAGCTACCGCGAACTCGACGAGCTCGTCACCGCAGCAGGACTCGACCCACACGCCACGCGCCGGCCCAGCTTGTACGAGACGTTCCACAGCGGCAACGTCGAGCACATCACCACACACCACCTCGCCGTGCGCAAGACGGTCAATCATCAGCATGTGTTCCACTTCCGTGATGCCGCGCACGCGGCGCGTTATTTGACCACCACCCCGAAATACGACCTCGCCGCCGACGAACAAGCCATCACTACCGCACTTCATCCCCTTGTCGGCCAGTCCGGGGTGACCGCGACCTCGAGAGTTACTTACGTCCTGGCGGAGCGGCGATGACCACCCGGCGATTCATCAAGACCTACCGCGACGCCCGCGCCGCGGACACCGCGCGCGAGCACTACCGATGGCTGACCGGCCTCAACGCCGGGATCGAGTACCCGGAAATGATCGGCGGGACCGACACGACCCTGGGCTTCGCCCACGTCACCGGACGGGCCGCCGAACTCGACGATCTCCCTGCTGTCGCCGCCGTACTGGGGCGTCTGCACTACGCCGCCCGCCGGGCAGGAATAGACCAGGCGCAGGTCAACTCCCGCTACATCACCCCTGGCGGGCGGTGGCTCGCCCCGTTCGCCGGACCCCGCCGCAAGCGGCTGCACCATCAACGCGATCAGACCCCGGACTCGCCACTGGATCATCAGGACATCGACGCATGGCTAGACCACGCCGCGCTGTTCCCTGCCGCGATCTACAAAGACTCCAACCCCCGCAACTTCCTCATCACTCCCGACCGCGGTCCCGTCCTGGTGGACTTCGACTCCCTGACGCTGGCCCCCGTCGGCTATGACCTGGCCAAACTCCTGGTCACCACCGGGATGACCTACGGCCGGCTCCCCCGCAGCGCCGCCGATGACGCGGTGGCCGCCTACACCCACGAACTCGGCGAACCCTGCTCCCACACCGAAATCGCTGTCTGGGCGGAGTTTCACGACCTCCTGACTCGCCGCTACCTCGGCCGCCACGGCTACCGCCATCCGTGGTCGGCCGTACGCCCCTGGCCCGCGCACGACGTGACCAGCACGCCTACTAAACGGAGCCGCTGATGCCCGTCACCACCGAACTGGTCCTCGCACGCCACGGCGAAGCCGCCTGCAACGTCGTCGGTCTCGTCGGAGGCCCGCGTACGTGCACCGGGCTCACCGACCGCGGCCGCGAGCAAGTCGCCCGCCTGGCCACCCGTCTCACGGGAGAGCCTGCCTTCGACGCGCTCTACACCAGCCCCCGGCAGCGCACCCAGGACACCGCCGCCGCACTGGCCCACGCGCTGAACCTCACCATCCGCACCGACGACGAACTCCGGGGACTCGACCACGGCGCGGCCGACGGCTGCGACTGGACCAGCATCAAGACCCGCTTCGGTGGCCGCCCCCAGCGCTATCCGCACCAGCCGATCGCCGAAGACGCCGAAGCTTGGAACACCTACCTCGACCGCACCAGCCGGGTCCTGGCCAGCCTCATCCACCGCCATGAGGGCCAGCGCATCCTCATTGCCGCCCACGGCGAGACCATCGAAGCCAGCTTCGCATTCCTGCTCGGCCTCCCGCGCTCAGAAGCCGAACAACCCGGCGTCGTCACCAGCCACGCGAGCCTGACTCGCTGGCAGCAACACCGCAACCGCTTCGGCCACACCGTGTGGATGCTGGCCGCCCACAACGACATTCAGCACCTCGCCGCTACCGCAGCGGAAACCGCGACCGGATGAACGACCAGAACCTTGAGCGTCTGCGCGCCCTCGCGCGCTCCGTCGGCTACGACCCGGCCGACATCACCTCACCGCCGCTGACGCATGCCACCGGCACAGTCGTGCGGATGCGCAGCACCGAAACAAGCCTCATCGGCAAGATCCACCGATCCCGCACGCTGCACCAACGCGAGGTGAGCGCCTACCGCGCATGGACCCCGCACCTCGCCGACGCCGCACCCCGGCTCCTGGCCGTCGATCCGGACCTGCCCGGGATCGTGATCACCGCAGTCCCCGGTCGGCCGCTGGACGAACTCGACCTTCCCCAAGAAGCCGAACGCGCCGCGTTCCGCCAAACCGGGCAACTTCTCCGCCGCCTGCACCAGATCCCCGTCACCGGCCACGCCCCAGAGATCACGTCCTACCTGGCTGAACGCGCGGAACACTGGATCGCCCGCACCACGCTGCATCTCACCCGCCACGACACCCAGCGCATCCGGCACCACATGCAGCGACTCATGAAGATCACCACAGCACGCGTGACCGCATGCCACCTTGATTTCCAGCCCCGCAACCTGCTCTGGCATCCCGGCGAAAGCCTCCGGCTCATCGACTTCGAACACGCACGCATCGACCTCGCGGCACGAGACCTCGTCCGCCTGACCACCCGCCACTTCGCCCAGCGCCCCGACCTGAAGGCCGCGTTCTTCGCCGGATATGGGCCACTCAACGAATCCGATGCCGCAGTACTGGCCCACTGCACCGTCCTCGACGGCCTCACCACACTGGCGTACGGACACCGAAACGCTGACCCCGCCTTCATTCAGCATGGCCGCGCCTTGCTCAGCACACTGCACCAGCCAACACCCAGATGAGTTCCCCACCCCGCGTGTTGGCCTGCGAGCGGCGGGACCGAGATCAGAGCTGGCTGATCGGACCCCAGCCGGGATCGGTTACCGGGTCTGAGCACGTTTACACCACGTTCCGCGCTGCGTGATCTGGATGTCCGCTGTGCCGCTCCGCGGTCGCGACGGCGTTGCACGCGGCGGCGAGAATGGCGGGGTTGAAGTCGCGTCACAAGCGACTGAGACCACAGCCATGATTGCGCGGGAGATCATCACGAAGCTGGGCATCGAGCCCGGCTGACACCGCTGAGCGCTCCAAGAGCCGAAACCTGCCAGCCCGCACGCCATCGGCGCGAGCTGGCAGGTTTTCACATGCCCGGAACACGCTCCTCAATGTTCACCAGATTCCATCCAGATCAGGATCAGGCGCCCAGACGACGCAGGTCGGCCGTTGCCGAGTACGCGCGAACTCGCGCAGCGCCTCCTGAACCCGCGCGATGGGAACCTCGGCGCCAGGAGACATCACCATCAAATGGCCGTCCATGGTGAAGTAATCGACGTGCTCGGTATTCGTGCCCTCAGCAGGCACGAGGCCGGACGTGGCGTCGAACCACATGAGCGCTCCGGTCGTGCCTCGTACCCCGAGGGTCAAAGTGGGCGTGTCCTCGCCAGGCTCGTGCTTAAAAAACCAGGTCAGTCCAGCTTCGGGACCTTGGCGCTCTTGATCGTGCTCGGCGAGGCCGCGGATGATCTCCTCGATGTCCATGGCCGGGGTGAGCAGAACCTGCCCGTAGTTGAGAACGTCGGCCCCCGAATCGCTCATGCCTGCCCCCTGTAGGTCTTGGAGAACGGCCTGCCGGCCTGGGTGGTGCCGTGAACCGTCAACGTGAACCCCTTCGGCAAAAATCGTTCAATCACTTGATCACACCCGGGCGGCTGCGTCGGCTGCGAACCACACGGAACATGGTTGATCACCAGCTCACTGTGTTGCTTACCGGTCTGCGTCATCATCGCGGCCACCTTCATCTCGACGTGGCTGCTGACGAACCTCGCAAAATGACGAGAGATCCCCACTTCGCGAGCCCGAGCAAGAACCGCCGGCGTCCAGGTCTGATCGATACCCGAGACGAAACTACTAGTCACCGAGCCGTCGACGAAGCCGACCGTCTTCTCACCGGGTTTTCCCTCCTGGACACGACGAGGCAGGACATCGACCACCGTCCCGGCCTCCGGCGGGTACTGGGACCCGTCCTTCGCTATCACGTGCCGCGGCTGACCAACCGAACCCCCTCCACTGGCGGCTGGAGCGCAGGGCTCTGCCGCACCAATGCTTTTGAGATAGGCCGTGCAGGCATCACGTACCTTCAGGCAGATCTGCCACGCCTGATCGATCTCCTCCCGCGCCTCACCAAGGGCAGCAATCACCGCGGCCAGCTCGTCGTCGTTGGTCTCCAGTGCGAGCGGATACAGCTCGGTGCCCGCCTCATCGATGCGCTCGCCGGCCATTTGGAACGCCTCCGGCGGCAGCTTCGCCATCGCCTCGCGAATCTTCGCCGCTACCGCCGCCACGTCATCGCCCACACCAGCCGATGCTCAGCACGACCCCGACAGAATCTCGGCTTCGCGAACAGGCGTCACCGGAACGGACGAGTGTGGATCACCCGGACAGCCTGCCGAACCCGATCAGGGTTACAACGTGGGGCGCTCGTGCTTCGGCGTTGCGGTGCCGCGTCCTCCGCGAGCTTCGTTGATCGATTTCCGTAGCGCCGCTTCGAGGTCCGACACCGGTTCCGCGACCGCCTCGGCTTCGGTGGGGCGTCCGGACAACTTGTCTGCGATCCGCGCTTCGATGGCGTCCCGGTAGCGGTCGTGCCACTGCTCCGGGTGGAAGTCGCCCGACATGGCCTCGATCAGTGTCCGGGCCATCTGCCGCTCGGCGGGGTGCGGCGCGGCGCCCGCTGGGGGTACGTGGTCGGAGGCGGGGGTGATCTCGTCCGGCCAGTACAGCAGGTGCGCCACCAGCAAGCTGCCTTCCTGACGCAGCATCGCCAGCCGTTCCCTGCCACATCGGAGTGACACCTTCGTCACCCCAACGCGACCAGACTTCTCCAGGGTGTCCCTCAAGAGCACATACGGGCGGACGGAGGTCGGCTGGGCGGGATCGAGATAGTAGGTCCGCTGGTAGTGGATGGGGTCGATCGACTCCAGCGGCACGAACTCCAGTACCTCGATCGTTCGAGCTGTCGGCAGGGGCAACGACATGAGATCGTCTTCGGTGACTGGGACGATGCGACCATCCGGAGTCTCGTAACCGCGGCCAACTTCCTCCCACGGCACTGGCCGATTCTCCGCCGTGCAGATCCGCTCGTGACGAAGCCGGGCGCCGTCCCGCAAGTGGATTTGACGGAACGTGATGGCCTTGGACTCGGTCGCGGCCACGACTCGCACCCCGATCGAGACCAATCCGAAGGCGATATGTCCGGTCCAAATGGCCGAAGGCATGCGAGTACCTCCCCTCCGTCATGGCTCAGCATGCCGTCGGCGGCGAGACGCAGGCCTGGGACTTTGGTCCTCACAGAGTGGAGTTTGGTGACTGTTGTTCAGTGAGGCGTGGGCTCGATGCGGATCATGCGTTGGAGGCCGACGTCGTCGGCGTGGCAGCCGGGTCGTCTTCGCGCACCTCACCCCTGCCGTCTTCGGCGGTGTCGAGCTCGATGACGCTGTAGGGCTGCCGTCGCAGTGACCGGCACTCGTATCGCACATAACTGGCATGTCGCGCGGTCCGGCGGCGGAAGCCCCGTGCACGGCACCGCGGGCCCGCGGGGGTCGGACGGTCCCGGCAAGGGCCGGGCAGGTAACGGCTGCCCCTCACCGCAGCCAGCCCGGCGGATACCCCCTGAGCTCCGCGGTCCCTCGGGCTCGCTGCAGCGCCTCGGGGACAACAGCGGCGCGCCGGTGAGGACGGCGCCGGTGAGGTTGACGCCGACGAGTTGGGCGCCGACGAGGCCGGCGCTGCGGAAGTCGGCATTTGGTGAGGTCAGCGTGTCGTGGCTGTGGCCCGATGATGGAGGCGGCGCTGCGACGGGCCGCGGCCTGGTGGGACCCCGCCCGGCCGCACGCGGGATGCGCGGTCGCTTCATGGTCAACACCGTGCCAGCAGCCGCCCGCCGCGGGGGCCGGTTTCGCGGCAGGCCCAGCGACCGGAGTGACCGTTGAGTGAGCTACTAGTCGCCGTGCCGAATCGACACGTGGAACACAGGCCGATCGGGCCTTAGCCCCGGGCGGTGGCGCGGCGGCCCAGGACGGTGAGCGCGGCCTGTACGTCGGTATCGGGGAGCGTCAAGGCTCACGAGCGCTTTCGCGGCCGGAGTTACCGATGGTGCTGGGTCCCGCCTAGTCAAGTTGGTAGCTGCCTAGCGAAGGTTCTCGACGCGGATCATGCGTCGGAGGCTGGCGCGGGCGGCAGCCAAGTCGTCTCGAGCGACCAGTGCCTCACAGCTCCCGGATACTCGTCAGGCACACCAACAGGATCCCCAAGGTGCTCGTATGCCTGAGGCCGGAGCGGACCTCCAGATAACGAAGGAGACCGCTCCCGTCCAGACCGCGACCATGCCCCAACCTTCAGACAGTTCCGGCTTTGATCGAGGGCTTGCCCGGGGCGGGTCTTCGTCGATGGCAGTGGACTGATGGACCCTGTGAGGAGCCTTCCTCTGCGGTTGAGCCCTTCCGCCCCAAGCAAGCCACGGGCCGGTTTCCCGGCTCGACGATCCTGCGCGCGCTGCCGCGTGCGAAACAGGGCACAAGGTCCTTTCCGACACACGCGCCCCGACCGACCGATCGGGGCGCGTTGGTCCGAACTGCTCCTGAGGTGGAGCCGGGCACTTTAGTACCTCACCCTGTGGAGCGCATCTCGTGATTGCTTGCGGCAACAAGTTTTGACCACGTTGCGTACCGATTCGCCCTTTCTGGGCGAAGATCCAGCCAAACTAAGTACAGAGCGTGCCGTGACTTGTAAGCTGACCCGAGTGGGACGGGGGCAGTTGACTAGGGACGCGGGCCATCGGTTCGGCGTCGGGCCGGACCAGAACGCCCGCACCCGACGCCTTCTTACCACCACTTCAAACTGTCACCGAGCAGCCGGACAAGCGCCAGGACGGTCTGAAGTGCACTCAGGAAGATCCCAAGGCGTTCGGGGCGTTCATCCCTTAGCGTCTTGGGGTCTTTCCTTGTTTTCCTTTGGGGCATCGGCCTCTCCTTGTGGGCCGGCCTAGTCGGGGAGTGGAATAATCCACGGGTGGCCGGCGTACCCGGCGGATCGCGTCTTCCGTCGGCTACGAGGTCGAGCCTTTCGGCTTGCAGTGCAAGCACTCGCGATCTTATCGGAAACCTCCTCAGGATCGATGAAGGTTCCTTCGATCCGTGGACTCCTTGCGAATCTGTGGACAGAACCAGGAAGCAACGGTAAGCGCGAAGAGGGTCACCTTGCCGGGGCATAGGCATGAGGGCGCTTCGGAATTTCGCCGATGGGTTGGAAGGTTGCTTTGCGCTGTTTCCGTTCGGCGTATTCCGGTGCAAGCTGCGTCGTAAGCGCCGTCCTCAAGAGATACGGTCGTCGCTCTGGCGCATGTGAATGCACGCGTAAGGTGTACCGAGGGTTCCGGGGTCGGGCCAGTCCAGCGACTTCCAAAAACAGAGTGCCCGGTGGTCGTTGATCGGTGACGTGCTCCAGCTGTAGTTGGGCCAGTCGGTCAACAGCTTGGTGATCGCTCGCGTCGCCAGCCCGCGCCGGCGAAACGGCGGATCGACCCGAACGTGCTCAATGACGCCCAGATGGCAGAGCTCGCAGACGCGGTAGTCGGCGTCGCCCACGGTCACGCCGTGCTCGCGGATCTCGACCACGGCCAGGCCCGCGGGCTGCTCCGCGGGGATGGTGACCAGCTCGACCACGGGCTCAGGATGCGCCGCCGGCGGCCGGATCGCTCTGCGACGCCGGGTTGGTCGCGTCGGGGCGCCGGAGGCTGAACTGATCGTCGGCCAGCAGCAATTGGCAAGAGAGATCGCCCGCCGCGGTCGGGACGGTGAATGTGATCACGCCGAGCCACTGCCCGCGGTCTGACCGCAGCCACCCGAGCTGCCGACCTTCCACACGCTGGAGGGTGAGCCCCTGCGAGCGGGCGATCAGCGGGATCTCGTTGGTTCGGCGGATGCTCGACTCCCGCCGGAACAACAGGGCGTCCAGGTCGATCCAGACCGGCCGCGGAGGGCTGAAAGACTGTGCGAGCATCCGGTGAACGCCTGAAGCGAACACTTGTTCATTATGTGTCGTGTCTGGTCATGATCGGCCGGACCAAGGTGTATGAGCTCAACGGCCGCGACGAGCTGCCGTTCGAGGTGCTCCCCCTCGGCAAGTCCTACCGAGTCGTCACGGCCGACCTACTGCGGGTGCTCGGGGTGGAAGCCGACCGAGGCAAGAACGAGAGCTGATGGTGCTCGTCACTTGATCGCGACCCGGCTACGCTCGATACGTCTGATCGCTAGAGCCTCACCGCGAAGGCGCGCCGGTCGATACACGGAACGTGGTGGTTGCACGTGGAACACAACGATCTGCCCGTCGGTACTCGCATCCGTCAGGCGAGAGAACGCGCCGGTATGAGCCGTCCTGTGCTCGCCGGGCTCGTGGACCGTTCGGCTGAATGGCTGAAGGCAGTCGAATCTGGTCGCCTTCAGACGCCGAAGCTCCACATGCTGACGAAGCTCGCCGAAGCGCTCGGTATCAGCGATTTGGCCGAGCTGACCGGCAACGGCGAAGCGGTTTCGATCTCTCGGTATGCCGTAGGCCCCGCGCATGGTGCGTTGAACGAGGTGCGTGCGGCCTTGATGGACTATCGGCTTAGCTCGGACACGCGCCCTGTGAACCTGGCTCACCTTCGTGAGCGCCTCGTTGCGGCGTGGGATCTGCGCCATTCGTCGCCCGACCACCGGACGAAGGTCGGTGCGATCTTGCCGGGCCTAATCCGGGACGCGCAGCGTGCTGTGCGGTCGCGATGGGGGGAAGAACGCCGTGACGCTCGACGGGTCTTGGCGGGCGTTTACCAACTGGCGGATTTTTATGTTGCCTACCAGCCGGCCCCCGAGTTGGTTTGGCTCGTCGCTGATCGAGCGGTAACCGAGGGTCAGGACGCTGACGATCCGTATGCCATGGCGGCAGGTGCATGGGCACTCGTGCAAGCGCTACGCGAATCCGGGCGTTGGGATGAAGCGATCTCGGTTGCCCATGACGGCGCGGCTCAGCTTGAGCCCTATCTTGAGTCGGCGTCTGATGACTGGCGGGGGATGGTCGGAGCGCTACGAGCGGAGAACGCCCTTACGTACGCCCGAAAAGGGAGGCACGGGGAAGCCTGGCGCTACTGGGAGTCCGCGTACGAGATCGCACGAAAGCTTGGGCCGGACTATCGGCACATCCAATCAAGTTTCAGTCTTGCGATCATGCACGCTAATGCCTTGAGTCTCGGGGTCGACCTCCGTCGCAGTGGTGAGGCGCTGAAGGCGGCGAGAGAACTCGACCCGAACCAGATCGTCTCGGTCCCGCGGCGTTCACGGCACCTGATCGAGGTGGCGCGTGCTTACGCACAACACGACGAGAGTGCATCCGTGTTGGAGATTCTGGCCAGGGCCGAGCGGACCGCGCCGGAGACTGTCCGGTTCAACGGATGGGCGCGTGACCTCACCCTGAAGCTTCGTGATCAACCGCCGACGGGAGAGCGGGCAGCCGTCCGCGAGCTCGCTAGACGGGTCGGCGTCCGCTGATCGGGTAGGGGTACAAAACGTACCCATCTCGGTACTGTACGTACGCGAGAGTTCCGATCATGGACAGCAGTTTGGTTTTGGCGAAGTTGCCTGGTTGGCTTCGCCCACACCTCGCGGCGATCGAGGACACCTGTCGGGCGGGGTTTGTGTTCGCCTACTGGCCAAGTCGTGAGAACCCGTTGAGCTTGCACGCGTTCCACAAAGCGCATGGCGCGATGGACACCTACAGCGCGACCTCGACGGAGGACGCCGTCGCGGCTCGGTTCCGCCTCGAAGATCTGGAAACCGCGAGGCCGCAACCGTTGTGGTACGCCGCCGGGACGGTGACTGACGTGGTGGCTGAGTTGATGCGATTGCCGCCGCACGGTTCGAAGGGCGCGCCACGCCTCGCGCTTTCGGTTCCCAGTGAGTTGTGGGTTCCCTCGATCGCGCAGTCGTCTTCGAGTGTTATCCGCCAATCGTGGCGCATGTTCTGAACTGGCCATTTTTGTTGTCCTTTTTGAGAATTTCTCGAAAGGCTTCCTTGTATTCAGAAATGGGACAAATATGCTTTTTGGGGCGTTTCAGATTTTGGTTCTAATTTTTGTGATTTTGGGGGTTCTCGCATGGGGGCCGACATCGACTCGTGGGCGTCAGGAAGTCAGCGAGGGAAAAGAATGAGCCACCCGGCCGCGCGATCGAGGAAACCGATCCCAACGGTTTGGGTGGCGAGCGCCAAGGAGTCCAGGCTGCATCTCGCGCCACGGGGCGAAGCGGAAGAGGGCGCGGAAGCCCTTGCCGCGCAATGCGAACACCGTGTTCGCGAGGTTGTCGGGGCGTGGGTGGGACGGCCGCCGCGCATCAAGGGGTACGGCTTGTGCGAGCCGTGCTGTGTGATCGCGGGGATCTTCCCGATTCTGTCCGGTCCGGTCGTTTCCCTCGACGAAGCGGTGTCCCGCGCGTTGGACAGCTACCGCCCGAGGGCTCACTCGGCGGACCGGCCGACGGCCTTGATCCCGCGGGTTGCGGACGTCGAGAAGACCGACCGGATTCCGGTGTTACGCGATGGTCTGGACACCCACTGGTGGCCGCCGGTCGACCCGGATCTTGACCCACCAGGCCCGGGCGTTGGTGCCCCCGGCAGTTCCTACCTGCCGGGGACGGGAGCGGAGCCTACCCCGTTCCTGCGGCGGTCGTACAGGCCGCGTCACGCTCTCGAAACCCGGGCGGAGGCGGCGTGACCGAGCACATCGGGCCGACCACGGCCGCCGCGCACAATCGCCGGTTCCGCGCCCTGGTGGTGGACGTGGACCCCGATGCCATCTACCGGGCAGTGCATGAAGCGGGTGGTATCCGCTCGTGGGAAGACCCGACCCGCGACCTGCATTACCTCCAGCCGAATGCCATCGAGGTCTACCAGGTCGGGGGCGGTTGGGTGCTCGCCGTCAACGGTCCGAGCGCCGATGCCGTCCGCGAGGGTCTGCGGCTGCTTCGTGTCGGTGCGGACAGGGACGTGCAGGAACTCGAGGGGGCGGCGTGATCATCGTGCTGTCGGCAGTCCTGTTCGTCGCGTTGGTCGGCGGCTTGGCCGCCGCCTACTACGCGCAGAGCCCGGGACGTCACTCCGGTGCGGGTGTTGGGGCATACAACGCGCGCACGCTGGCCAACCCGGCTCGTTCGTCGATCGGGGGTCGGCACGCCAGAGCGCACCCCGGGAGGTTCGTTCCGGCATGGTGACGTTCAAGGGAGCAAAGGGTTTTCGCGCCTCCTACCAGAACGAAGACGACTACGACGAATCGGCTCCACGGCGTCATGTGACGTACGCGTGCCCGAAAGGGTGCGAGTTCTCGATACCGCTCGCGATCGACGCCGGACGGCCAACGGTGTGGGAATGCCGCGCTCACGGTATCGACGCGGGAATCGTCGGTTCAGGTGGTCGTTTCGAACCGGGAACGGCAGCCCGTGCTCGCGCGCATTGGGACATGTTGCTGGAACGTCGCAGCATTCTCGAACTCGAAGATCTCTTACAGGAACGCCTCGCGCTGCTTCGCAAGTCCAGTCCAGGTGGATAGCTGTTGCCGCGAGAGAAAGCTCGGGCCGGGCGGTTGTCGTCAGCACCAGGACTCGGCCCGTTCCGGCCCTGGCCACCGTCACAACGGTGTGGCGGTGGCCAGGGCCACCAACGAGAAGAGGGAAAGGGAAGTTGAAGAAATCGATAACGTTCGCCGCTGTGGTGTTGGCGAGCGCGTTTGCCTTGTCGTCGGTTGCCGCTGCGGATGAGCCGGCGCCGAACCTCCCGCACACCAGCCCGCGGGCCGTCGAGCCGCTGATCGTCGGCGGCACGCCCGCGTCGTCCGACCAGGGCACCGCGAGTCTGTCGTTGGAGGGGCGCGGCATGTTCTGCTCGGCCACGATCGTGGGCTCGGAATGGGCCGTCGCCGCGGCGCACTGCGCGTACTTTTTGGCAGACCCCGCGCACCCGCCGAAGCCGGTGGAGCAGATGCGGCTGAGGTACGGATCGGTACGGCACGCCGACGGCGGTCGCGAGGTGGCGGTCAAGGCCGTGTTTCCCCATGAGGGTTGGAACTGGGGGCAAGACGCCAGCCCTGCCGATGACATCGCGCTGTTCCAGCTCGCCGAACCTGTTCACGGAGTCCAGCCGGTTCGGGTGACGCCCATCCCGGTCAGGCCGGAAACCGAAGTGCGCGTACTGGGGTGGGGCAGCACCCAGCCTGATGGCCAGGGGGAGCCGTCCGAGCAGTTGATGCGGCTCGACACCCGCACCACCGAGCCGGGTGCGTGCGCGGCCGACTCGATGTTCCGCGACGGGTTCGATCTGTGCATCGCGAACCTGCCGGAGAGCGGTATGTGCTTCGGCGACTCGGGCGGCCCGACGCTCCAACACCGTTGGGGCCGTTGGGAACTCGTCGGCGTGAACTCCCGGGGCACCAACGAGTCCGGGCCGCTGCCGTGCGGCGGGCGGCCGGATGTCGCGACGGCCGTGGGCTCGTACTGGCCGTGGATGGTGAGGACCACCGCCCAGGCCGGCGCCCCGCTCGTCCGCAGCTAGCTCGCCAGTTCTGCCAGCCCTCGCCAGGGCGAGGGCTGGTCGGGCCACGGCGCAGTCACCGACGTCCAAGAAGGGGTGAATTCGTGTCGGACAACCCAGAACCGCAAGAAAACCCGGAAGACGGCGACGAGCAGGTCAGTCCCGTCTACGACACCAACGCAACACCGCATTGGCCGGGAGTCGGACCGCAACTGTGACCCGGCGCCACGACCGGTTGCAGCACTAAGTGATGTCCGGTCAGCGCGGAGCGGGCGCAGTGTTCCGCGCTGACCACCAACCGAAAACAGTTCTTATGCATAAGAAACGGCCGAGGTAGCGGGATGAGCCCCGCGACCGGGCCGAAGCTCTCGCCGCGCGCCTGCGCGCGTTGCAGGACGGCTGACGCCGCGCCGGTACACAACCACCGCAGGCCAAGACCGGAGATCACCAAGAACCGATCAAGATCGCCGATGACTGATGGGGTTGATGATCACGATGTCGTTCACCCGCAATATCGCGTTCGCAGGGCTGACAGCAGCGGGAAAAACCACCCACGCACGGCTGCTCGCGTCTGAGCTGGGATACGAGTACGTGTCCGCCACGGACATCTTGTTAGAGATGCTGGGTGTTGACACCCCCGGTGATCAGGTGTGGTTCGCCAGGCTCCAGGAGATCAACGAAGCACGCGGAGATGGCGCGGTGGACGCCGAGCTGGAGCAGCGGCTTCTGGAGTTGAACAGGACACGCCATGCAACGGTGTTCGACACATGGGCGTTGGCGTGGATCGGCGACGAGCCTTTGGTCCGCATCTGGCTGGAATCTGATGCTGATTCCCGAGCGCGGAAATGCCTTGTCTCCCAACGTCAGCAGCGGCTCGGGCTCGACGAGTGCCGGAACCTGATCGATGACAAGGACACCTTCAACCGAGAGCTGTTCACGCAGCGGCACGGGTTCGATCTGTTCACCGACCGAGACCGGTACGACGTGATCCTCTGTAACAGCCACCTGATCCCCCAGGCAACCGACACCGCCGCTCAGGCGGGGATCGAGGCGTTCGCTCCGATCGTCCACGCTGCCGTGACGTCCGTGCTGACTTCGGACACCACGAGCGCGCGGGAGCTGGCGCGCGCACATCCGCGCGAGGTTCATCGCATCACGGTTCCGGACACGTCGACCGTGGGACGGTGCTGATGTACAGCCTGCTGCATTGCCACTTCGAATCCGCACTCCGCGCCATCGCCCTGGTGCGATCCCGCAAAGTCAGCCACCTGGAAACCGTCGTCGCCTCCCCCTTCTATGACCGCGTCAGCCCAGCAGATCGTCTCTACCTGCTGTGGAACACCGTGCAGGGGTTGACTGATGGCGAGGACCTCTTCACCGAAGAGGTGTTCCGGTCGGTCGTTCGGCGGTTCCTGGACGAGATGACCGCATCGCACGTGGAGCACGTTGACCTGCGCATCGGGCCGATCATGCGCAGGTGGGCGTGGATGCGTAGCGCCGCTGACGGCCTTGACGTTTTCCGGGACGAACTTGCTCAGCATGACGGTCTTTCGGTGTCGTTTCTGGCTGGTGTGGATCTCACGAGGTCGCAGGATCGTCTCGACCGCATCATCGATGTCCTGACCACTGATGGTGACGTGGCGGGTCGCCTGGCTGGGATCGACATCAACCTCCTACCCGGCGATTTACCGAAGTTCGATCGATATCTGCCGGCGCTGCGCGCCCTGCAAGGCGATGGCCTGAAGATCAACATGCATTTGGGTGAGCTGTTCGACAACGCCGTGTCCCGCTACCTCCTGGACCGGCTCACCCCGGACCGCATCGGGCACGGCGTCCTGCTCCTGGAAGACCCGAGCCTGGTCGACCTGGTGCGCGAGCATGGGATCTGCCTGGACATGTGCCCCACCAGCAACACCACGCTCGGGGTCGTCAACTGGCACCGGACCAGTCCAGCGCGCCGCGCGTTGGAGCTCGGTATTCCCGTGTCGATCAATACCGACGATCCGATGCTGTTCAACACCGATCTGGATCGCGAACTCCGCCTCTCGGGACTCAACGACACCGAGTTAGACCAGGTCGTCGCCTACGGACGGAAGCACCGCTATGACGCGATGTGAAGTTGACCTGCACGTCCTGTACGGCATCCCGTGCGTGGGGAAGTCAACGGCGGCAATAGAGTTCGCCTACCAACGTGGCATTCGCACGGTGGTGCCCACGGATTGTCTCCGCGAGACGCAGCGAGCGTTCGCCTCGCCGCATCAGCATCCGGCGTTGTTCGAGGTGACACACACTGCGTGGCAACTGCACGGGCCACCCACGCGGGTCAATATCGAAGCGGGATTCCGTGATCACGCTGATGCGGTCGCTCCGGCGATCCGGCATGTGGCGGCGAAACTCGCCCGAGACGGGTTCGATGCCGTGATCGAAGGGGCCCATCTTCACAGCGGCATCATCGGCGCGCTCCGGACCTCCCTCGAAGCTGCCCGCGTCCACGCGAGCCTGCTGGTCGTCGAATCCGCCGACGAGCTGAGGAAATGCATACGCAGCAAGGAGAATGCGCGGACGTCCTTCGCTGAGCGGAAGTCCTGGGGTGACCACGTCGAGATCATGCTCGTGATCCAGGACTACCTGATCCGCGACGCCCGTGAGCACGGCATCCCCATCACCACCACCGAGGAGTGGTCATGTTCATCGACTGCGATCACGTTGTGACCCGCGACGGGCGTATCCACCGCGTGGTTGGAACCCTGGATTACGCGACCCGCATCCTGGCATACAACGTCTACTCACCCCACCCTGACGGAGACCGGGCGTACCAGGGCAAGCAGTACCGGAAGAACTTCGAGGACACCGCCGCTACGGACGATGTACTCCAGCTCTACCGGCTGCTTCCCGCCGATGACATCGCCCAGCATCACGACCCCGTAGCAGCGGCGCGATACCGCCGCGCGAAGCTGGAATCCACCGTGTGGGCAGACCTCTACGATGAGCTGGCCAACGTGTTCAGCGACGACGCTGTTGGTGTCTTCGGATCCGCGATGCTGGGGATGCACCTCACAGAGCACGGCGCCATCCGCAAGGACGTCGATTTCGTCATCCACGGCAACACGGCGGACACAGTGCCCGTCCTTGCCGAACGGCTGCCTGCAATCCGGTCGAAGCTGGGATTCACCGACGTCACCGTTGATCGCCAGCAGCGGCAACTCGCCCGCTATCAGAAAGTGTTCCGCCACCCCTCCAACTCACTGTCCACCGTCATCTCTCGACGGTGGACCGCGCTTCAGCTCTCCCCGCAGGTGGTGACAACCATCCGCCTACGAGACCCAGCCCGCACCATGCCGATGAACCTGGTGGCGCCGGCGTCTACGAGCCTCACCGAGGTTGTTGTCACCGGAGAGGTGACGGACATCAGCCACAGCGCGCTGTTCCCGATCACCTTCACCCTCCACGGTGACGACGGCCCCGTCGAAGTAGCCGTGTTTTGGTGGAAGTTCACCACCCCGGTCCGCCTCGGTGATCGGGTGTCGGTCTGCGGTAGCTTCCTACCGTCTACCGGTACGGTTCGCGTCACGCACTTCAGCTGCCACTGGCTCACCATCATCGAACCTGCGGAGACCCGATGACCAGCACTCTTACGCTCATCACTGGCAACGTCAACAAGGCGCGGGAGTTCACCGACATCCTGGGGATTGATGTCGCCCTGTTCAAAACCGACCTAGTCGAGATCCAATCCCTCGACGTCGCTGAAGTCGTCCGAAGCAAAGCCGCCGCTGCCTATAACACCGTTGGATCTCCTGTACTGGTTGACGACACAGGGCTGAACCTTCATGCATGGGGTGAGTACCCCGGCGCGTTGATCAAATGGGTCATCAAAGAAGTGGGAGCGCAGGGGCTTCTGGACATGGCCGCAACCGTGACCGACCGGCGGACCACTGTCACCACAGCCATCGGCTACGCCGACGCGAACGGCATCCAAGTGTTCGTCGGGTCGCTCGATGGAACACTGACCACCGAGCCCCGCGGCAGCAACGGGTTCGGCTACGACCCCATTTTCCAGCCCAAAGGTGAACCCCTCACCTACGCGGAGATGGACCCGGCCTATAAGAACGAGATCTCACATCGCCGCAAGGCTGTTGACCAACTCCGCGAAGTTCTCGCTGACGTCTTCCCTGACATCGAACCGGCGTGCCTTGCGGATGAGTGTGACGGGTGGGATCGTCCCGCCGACCGATGACCCTCACGTCTGAAACGCTGGGTGATCACATACTCCGGACACGACACCGACCGCGCAGGCGAACTGGTGCAGATCTCGCGGCAGCAAGCGACGGAGACCACCGTCCGGCTTGCCCGGGAAATCACCACGAACCTGGGCACCGCGCCCGGCTGACACCGCAGAGCGCTCCCGGAAGATTGCCCCGACCCACACCAGCGGGCTCGCTGGCCTGGCGACTACCTCTGGATCCAGGTGGGAGCTAGAGGGGTGGAGATGGAGGCGAGTGCCTACGGCACCGCGCCGATCTACCTCACCGCCACCGAGCAGATCCTGCACGGCTCGTGGTGGTTTCCCGACCTCGCGCCGCATCTGTCCGCGAACCAACTGTGCGACCGAGGTGTTGACCGCCTGTTGAGCCGCCGGCAGCCCTACACATCCGCGACCCCATTCACCGGGGTCTGGCAGCTGACTGAACGCGCGCACGCGACGTTCAGTTCCGCAGGGCTGAGGATCAACTATCCCGAGCCCGCATCCCACGTGCTCCACGCACGTGACGTCGCGCCGGGCGTCGACGTGGTCGAGGCGTTTGAATGCCTGCTCACCGAGTCGATCGCGACCCGGCTGCCGCACGACGGCATCGGCATGGAGCTCTCCGGCGGGATCGACTCGGCCAACGTCGCGCTCTCGCTTCGCGAAGTTCACGACGGGCCGATCGTCAGCGCTGGCCTGATCGTGGACGACGGCGAGCTCGGACACCTCCAACAGCAACGGCGCACGGAGGTCGCCGCGCGATGCCAGCTCCAGGACGAGCCGATCCGCGCCGCGGCGTTTCCTCCGCTCGCACCAGGCGGAATCCGCGTGAGCGGGCGTCCGCACGACGTCGGCGAGTTCTACCGAGAAGGGTTCGCCGCCCTCGGTCGGCACTTTGCGAAGCACGGAATCCAGGTCGGCTTGACCGGAGTGGGGGGAGACGAGCTTTCCGCGCTCCGCCCCGCCGAAGCCACATCTCAACCGCCGCCGCTCGAACCGGTTCCGTGGCTGACCGGCCGCGCCCGGGACGCGGCCGAGGGCACCGATACCGCGCCACACCCAGTGCTGCCGACGTCTGTCCTCACCGGCAGCGCGGTCCACAACCCGGACTATCTCGCGGCCGGCTTGTGGCCGCTGTCGCCCCTGGCGGCACCTGCCCTCGTGCGCTTCGCCGAGCAGTTGCCGGTGCGGTGGCGCCGTTCCAAACGGTTCCTACGTCAACGCCTGGCCCGAGCTGGACTTCCACGATCGGTGACCCACCCGGACCGCACCGAGACCTTCCTCGGGGTCATGCACCTAGGACTCCGACACCACGGCATACCCCTGGCACGGCGGCTCCTGCGGGACGGAATGCTGTTGGTCGACAACGGTTTCGTGAACCCTCCGGCGCTCGCCGCCGCCCTGGACGAGGCCGAAGCCAGCGACCGCGTTCCGGGCGTCCTCTGCGACACGCTGATCACTGAAATGTCCCTGCGCAGCCTGCTAGGGTGTCCCGCTCCCATGCCGATCCTGGAGCCCCGATGACCAACGCGACCGACCTCAGCAGGTGCAGCCTGCTCTACGCGCAGCCCGGCTGGTATGACGAACTCCTGTCGGAGGCCACGGCTCCACTCCAAGCGGTGCGCGGCCTGGTCGCCGACTACCGGCCCGAGGCACGCACGATCCTCGACGTCGGGTGCGGGACCGCTCGGGACCTCGCGCGTTTGGCAGCCGAGGGCTACGACTGCACCGGCATCGATCTTCAAGCGACGATGGTCAACTACGCCCGCAAGCAGCATCCAGGACTGAAGATCGAAGTCGGCGACATGCGCAATGCCCGGCTCGGCATCACCGCTGACGTGATCCTCTGCCTTGGCAACTCCCTGGCCTACCTCCACGGTGACACCGACATCCATGGGGCATGCGAAACGTTCGCCGCACACGCCGCGCCAGGCGCGCTTCTCATCCTGTTCACCCCGGTAGCCCCGCCAGCACCGGAAGCGGCCGAGCCCTTCACCTCCCGCGTGGTCACCGGCAGCCTGCACGCCGAAGTCACCACACGGGTTTGCTGGGACGCCGAGAAGCAGCTGACAACGATGTACCGGGAGTGGGTGCTCGATACGGGAGAACGGCACTCCGATGTGATCACCCGCCGGGTCATGGCCGCCGATGTCCTGGCCGGCTACCTCGACGAGGCCGGGTTCGACGTCCTGGAGCAGTTCGCCGACCCCGCCCATCGCAACGAGCACAGCCAGAACTCGGCGCGGGCACTCTTCACTGCCGCCCGCTACCGCGGATGACAGGCTCGGGTCGACACTGGCCGATCAGGTCCGTCGGGCCGGTGCGTCCGCACGGAGACTCACGACCGCCCGTGGCACCCACATGGTGTGCCAGATCCCGCCGCCGCTGCCGTCACCGCGACGTACCCGAAACTGGACCTCGGCGACGAGATGGCCCGTGGTGTTGCGGCGCCAGGCGAGCAGCTCTCCAGGAACGCGCGCCTGTAGGTCCCAGCCCGCCGGAAACGGCTCGATGGGGCGGGTGACCGGGAACAACCGCGCCAGGTCGACCCATACCGGCGTCGGGGGACGTCGTTCCTCGTCGTCGCCCGAGTGCTCCGGCGGCCGGGCGGCCTGATCGAACATATGGTCTAATATAGGTGGTGCGTGCCCCGACAGCACGCCTTCGTTTCCGATGTGACGGTCAGCGGTACTTGGCACTGTAGCCGCGTTGCGAACAGGACGTCCGGGGCAGAGTGTCACCGGTAGTTGGCACCGTCGGTCAGCGGTACTTGGCAAGGCTGGCGGTTGTCAGAGCTTGTTGTCGCAGCGGTATTTGTCACCTCGACGAGGTCTGAGTGAAGGGTTTGCTTGCCGGGGTCATCGCGGGTGAGGGTTGGGGTGCCAGCCGAGTTCGACTGACCGGCGGCAAGTGTCGGGGTCGTCGCCGCAACTGGTGAACAGGGCGGTGAGCATGGATGCGCCATAGTCGAGCGCTTGGCGCGGCAAGGGGCCGGTTGCCACCAGGGACACCAGTCCGTGGCCAATGGTCCAACTCTGTGTAGCGAGGGCCAGGGGGTCCACATCAGGGCGGAACCGACCGATGTCTTTCGCCCGTTCGACGGCGCGCACCAGGGAGCGCAGAGTTTCGTCCGCGGCCGCGGGGTCCTCCGGTTCGAAGCCGGCGTCGAACATGACCCGGTAGAGGTCGGGGTTGGCCAGGGCGTTGGACAGGTATGCGGCCCCGAGGGCGGCGAGGTCTCGGACAGGGTCCGCGGTCAGCGTGACCGCGTTGAGCATGGCGGCCAGGCGCGTGAACCCCTCCTGGCGCATCGCCTGCCACAGACCGTCCATCCCGCCGAAGTAGGTGTAGACGGCCATGGTCGATAGGCCAGTACCCGCGACGACCGAGCGCAGGGTGACCGGCTCCCGAGCTCGCAGCATCTGCGCGGCCCGCTCAATCAACTGGGTGCGGACCGCGGGGTCTTTCGTTCTGACCATGGCGCCACAATACATAGCAATGCTATGTTTAGGCTTGTCGATCTTGTGCGAGCGAGGAGTGCCTTATGGCCGTGGAGCTGGTCAACCCGGACGGACTGCCGAAACCCGAGGTGTACCGTCAGCTGTCGGTCGCCACCGGATCAAGGCTGGTGTTCCTGGCCGGGCAAGTGGCCCGCGACGCCGATGGAAACCCGGTCGGCCAGGGAGATCTGGCCACACAGGTCGAGCAGGCCTACCTCAACATCGGCACGGCCATGGCCGGGATCGGCGGATCATTCGACGACGTGGCGAAGCTGACCATCTACGTGGTCGACTGGACCCCCGACAAGATGCCGTTGCTGGGCGAAGGCGTGGCCAGGGCAGCCGCGAAGCTGGGGGTCGACCCCGTCAAGCCGATCACCCTGCTGGGTGTCGCCGCGCTGGGCGAACCAGACCTGCTGGTCGAGGTCGAGGCCACCGCCATCATCGACTGACACCTGCGCCTGCCAAAGGGCGAGCACCGACCTCGATGCAGCAGCCGGCGGCCCACGTATTTCTCATGCCGCTGATCGTGCCTCTGGCAACGTGCGTTCATGCCGACGAGCCCATCAAAGGTCGGCCCCGCCAATGACACCTACTGACCCGCTGATCGCCGAACCAGCATCAACAACGATCTTGGTGACAACTATCGCTGGCAAGTGACAACTATCGCTGACCGTCACATCCGAGTAGGGGAAGTACTCGGAAACGCAGAACAGTGCCCCCGGCACAGATCACCTCGGCTATGACAAGGGCGACACCCCGGCCGCCGGCTCGGACGGTAACGCGCGTAACGGGAAGCGGTCGAAAACCGTGATCACCGATGTCGGGCCGATCGACATCGACGTGCCACGAGACCGGGATGGCAGTTTCGAGCCGAAGATCATGGCCAAGCGGCAGCGCCGGCTCACCGGCGTGGACGAGATGGTGCTGTCTTTGGCGGCCAAAGGCCTGACCACCGGGGAGATCTCGGCGCACCTGGCCGAAGTGTATGGCGCGAGCGTGTCCAGGCAGACCGTTTCCACGATCACCGACAAGGTCCTCGCGGGTATGGCCGAGTGGCAGAACCGGCCACTGGACCGCGTGTATCCGGTGATCTTCATCGACGCGGTGCACGTGAAGATCCGGGACGGGCATGTCGCCAACCGGCCGGTCTATGTCGCGATGGCGGTCACCACCGAGGGCACCCGCGACATCCTCGGCCTGTGGGCCGGCGACGGCGGCGAGGGCGCCAAAGACTGGCTGGCGCATTTGACGGAGCTGAAAAACCGTGGCGTGCAAGACGTTCTGATGGTCGTCTGCGACGGGCTGCGAGGGCTACCGGAGGCGATCGGGACGGTGTGGCCGCAGGCGGTGACCCAGACCTGCGTGGTGCATTTGATCCGCAACAGATTCCGGTACGCGGCCCGGCAGCACTGGGACAAGATCGCCAAAGCCCTCAAGCCGGTCTACACCGCGCCGACCGAAGCCGCCGCCATGGAACGGTTTCTCGAGTTCAGCGAGGACTGGGGTGGCAAGTATCCGGCGATCGTCAGACTGTGGGAGAACGCCTGGTCGGAGTTCGTCCCGTTCTTGTCCTTCGATACCGAGATCCGGCGGGTCATCTGCTCGACCAACGCTATCGAGAGTGTCAACGCCCGCATCCGCCGGGCGGTCAAGGCCCGCGGGCATTTTCCCAACGAGCAGGCCGCACTCAAATGCGTCTACATGGCCATCATGTCGCTGGATCCCACCGGGGCCGGCCTAAACGCTGGACCTCCCGTTGGAAGGCGGCGTTGAACGCGTTCGAGATCGCCTTCGACGGACGCCTGTCCGTAGGAAGAAAGTAACCACATCAACGCGATCCACCGTTAACTTGGCTCTGTCGCTGATTGCGTGATCAACTGTCGGCCTGGTGGCTGGTGCTGTTCGGGTCTTTGTGATCATGGTCGGCATGTGATCATCAGTGTTTGGACTCGTTGCTGCCCCACCTGGCCGGCGTGATGGTCGAGCGGATCGAGCGGTCCGGGGCAGGCGTGCTGGTCTGGGCACGTGTCAAGGCCGACGATGGCATCTGCCCGTCCTGCGGCGGTAGGTCGCGGCGGGTTCACAGCCGCTATGACCGCGGGCTGGCTGACGTCTCTATGGCCGGCCAGCCAGTGACGCTGCGATTACAGGTGCGCCGGTTCTTCTGTGATGACCTTGACTGTCCTGTTCGGACGTTCACCGAACAGGTCGACGACCTGACCTCCAAGCACGCCCGCCGAACTACGATGTGCCGCAAGGCTTTGGAACACATCGGGTTGGCACTGGCGGGCAGAGCCGGGGCGCGTTTGGTGGCCCGGCTGGGGATGGCGGCGAGCCGGAGCACGCTGCTGCGCTTGGTCCACGCGCTACCCGAACCCGACGTCGGAACAGTCGCCGTGCTCGGTGTCGATGACTTCGCGATCAGGCGGGGCCGCAAGTATGCGACGCTGCTGATCGACGCGGTCACTCACCGCCGCCTCGACGTGCTCCCGGACCGCAAAGCCGACACTGTGGCCGCATGGCTGCGTGAACACCCCGGCGCCCAGGTGGTCTGCCGTGACGGATCGGCAGCCTATGCCGAGGCCATCCGCCAGGGCGCCCCGAAAGCGGTGCAGGCCAGTGACCGATGGCATCTCTGGCACGTGCGCCGTGAGGCGCTGGTTGATCGAGTGGAGGTGAGAGACCTTCGCCGCTGTCCTGTCGCAGCAGGTCGGTGAAGCTGGGGGCAGCCTGATCCGGGAGGTGCCGGGGAGGGTGGCAAGCGGCCCCGACAAAGCCGGGACGTGTCAGTACTGCCAGATGGTGCGGGTCCGGCAAGCGAGACGGAGAGGTATACGAGAGGAACCGGTGTTTAAAGCCTCCTAAGGTGACATCAGCTCGAATCTGGTAGATGTGGGCTGGTTGCGGTGCGTGCTCGCCCTTTGTTCCAGGACGAGCAACTTCCGGGTGGTGAATGCCAGACCATCCGGGAGGCCACGGTGAAGGACTGCGGCGTAGCCGTGGAGAGGCCGCGGGGGTATAGCCGGGTGCCTACTTCGACGAGCGATCAATCAGTGAACACGGGAACCTCCTCGGTCTTGCCCTTCGCCCATGTGTCCAAAGTGGACTGACTGGGTTGGGCACACCGTCTGCCGATCAGGCCGTGGGAGGGGCGGAGCCGCCGTAGTACTCCGAGCCGGGGAAAGCCTGGCACATGGGGAAGGGCGGCAGCGAGATCGCAAGGGAGAGTACTGCAATGTCCGGAGAATCCGGGGTGGATGCCCCGGTCGCGTGGCCCGATGCCGACACGGCGTGGCTGCGGGTACGGAGGATGCAGACAAAGCTGCACCGTTGGGCGGTAGCCGATCACGGCTTCCGGTTCGACGATGTGTTCAACTTCGTCGGCGACCCGGCCACTCTGGTGGTGGCCTTTGAACGGGTCGCGGGCAACACCGGAGCCCGGGCGGCGGGCGTGGACGGCATGCGAGCCGCCGACGTCGAATCCTCCGGGGTAACAGCGCACCTGAGCCGCATCCGCTCGCAACTGAAGGAAGGGGCCTTCCGGCCTCTGCCAGTGCGGGAGCGGATGATCCCCAAGACCGGCGGGAAACTCCGCCGGCTGGGGATCCCGACGATCACCGACCGGGTGGTGCAGGCTGCGTTGAAGCTGGTGCTGGAGCCGATTTTCGAGGCGGACTTTCGTCCGTGCTCGTATGGGTTTCGGCCGAACCGGCGTGCGCACGACGCGATTGCCGAGATTCATCTGTTCGGTTCCCAGGGATACCGGTGGGTGCTGGATGCTGATATCGAGGCGTGCTTCGACCGCATCGATCACACGGCCTTGATGGACCGGGTTCGGGTGCGGGTGAAGGACAAGCGGGTGCTGGCGCTGGTGAAGGCGTTCCTGAAAGCCGGGATCATGACCGAGTTCGGCGACCGGAACGAAACTATCTCCGGAACACCGCAAGGAGGCAGTGCGACGCGAGGTCGCACGGTTGTGAGTGGATGCACCAAGGGAGGTTCGATGCTGTCGATGGTGTAATCCCCGGTCAGTGTCCGTTGATCGGTCCTCGCCCCGACGTGCGTTGCTGGTAACGGCAG
>NZ_SMKW01000072.1 GCF_004348985.1 Saccharopolyspora elongata
CTACGCTGAGCATCGGGACGTACCTTCCCAGCCAGCGTTGCAGCGCTGGCCATGCTTGGAACCTTGCATCCGATCACTGGGAAGGTACGCCCCTTCCCAGCCGATCCACAGGTCTCAAGCATTCCTCGTCGGGGCTCTCGGCGCCCTCTAGAAAGCAGGTGTAGGCGCGGCCGGCAGGTGCCTGCATGTCGCCGTGGGCGAAGGCGGCCTGCGGGGCAAGCAGGGCGCCGATGACGGACAAGCCACCAAGAGCGGCGGCGGCTGGCTTGCGGCGCACGTTCACGTCGAGTCTCCTCGTTGTCCGCCGGTGCCGACGTCGGCCGCGAGCGGCGCGCATCGATCACCGGTGCATCGTTTCGGGGTGAACAGATGCTGACTCGGCAGGCGGGGCGGTGTCCACGGCGAAAATTCTATTCGTGCTCAGCGAAAACTATTGGCTCTCTAGGTGTTCTTGCAGGTGAGGGGTAGTGTGTTGTCATCTGAAGAGAATGCGTAAAGGCATCTGACGCGGCCGATAAACGAGCCTTAATCAGGACTTCGGGGCATCCCTGGGGCCGCATTTTCTATGCGGGCCTTTTCCGTTTCTTAATTTTCCCTGAAGTGAAACGGTGTCGCGAGTCGTCGAATGGCGGCAAGCGCGCCTGCCGGGCAGTAGTGGCAGAAAGGTTCCCATGCGGCGGCCTTCTAGCTCGTGTGGCTCCAGGGGTCTAGGAGCTGGAGCATGGGAACCTTCCTGTCACTGGCGCGACAGTCCTCGGGTCTCTTCAGTGCGGGATCGGGATCTCGAAGTGGACGGACTGGCTGTGCTGCTCGTCGGCACGCGCGTCGTAGATCTCCTTCGCCACCGCGTGCCAGAAAGGCTCGGCGCCTTCGATCGCCGGATTGGTGTGCAGGTAGATCGCGGAGTAACCCGCCGTGTCGGCGACGAAATCGCAAGCCATCGCGACCAAAGTGCGTGCAAGACCGTGTCGGCGGTGCGCCCTGGCGACGTAGACCCTGAACAGTTGAGCGGTCTCGCCGCTCGGGTAGCGGTCGGCGATCCACTGTGGATGCGGCGGACTGCTGGGGCCGTTGGCTCGCACCGCTGTTGTTGCCGCGACCTCGCCGTCGCGCACCGCGACGAACAGGGCGTGCCGAGGATTCTGCAGATACGTGGGCTCGATGTTGATGACGTCCGAGTGCCATTTCGAGTCGTAACCGTGTCCGAACTCGTTGTAGAAGGTGTCGAGCATGACCTTCCGTGCGCCATCAACGTCGGATGGCCTGGCGGCGCGGACGGTGTACTCGCCGATGCGGTGTTCGATGTTGTGCTGCATCGCGTCCTCTCCGGGCGATCGGTGATGCGTGCTCGTTGCTGGGCGGCGGGAAGGTTCCCTTGCTGCGGATCCGGGCCACCCGAGGCGCACCAGCAAAGCAATGATAATCATTTTCAATCTAGCCGCAGGTGGCAACCCCCGTTTGAGCTGGGACGTCGGGGTTGAATGACAGGAAAGTTCCCATGCTGTCGCCCGCTACGGCGGGTTGACGGTGGGTGGGGGTGGGATTACGTTGGACGGCTGTTGTGGTCAGACCGTATGTCCAGTGAGAGGTTTGATGAATCTCCACGCGTTGCTGGGCGAGCGGACACGGGATCGTGGGCCGGTCCGAGTCGGCGTGATCGGGGCCGGGAAGTTCGCCTCGATGTTTCTCACCCAGGCGCTGAGCACCGAAACCATGCACGTCGTCGGCGTCGCAGACCTCTCGCCGGAGCGAGCTCGGGCCGCGTTGCAGCGCACCGGCTGGCCCACCGAGCGTTACGCGGCCGCGAGCTTCGGCGAGGCTTTGCGCGGCGGCGGCACGCATGTCACTGACGATGCCGATGCGTTGATCGATGCTCCCGGGGTGTCTACGTCACCTTCGAAGCGCGCACCGACTATGCGGTCCAGTGCTTCGCCGAGTACGGCGTGCGCACGGATGAGACCGGGCGCTACGGCTCGCTCTACCGGCCATACCACATGATCGGACTGGAACTGGGCATCAGCATCGCTTCGGCCGCCGTGCGTGGGGAGGCGACCGGTCGCCCGACGGCCTTCCGGGGCGACGTCGTCTCCGTTGCAAAACGCGCGCTGAAGGCCGGAGAAGTCCTCGACGGCGAGGGTGGCTACATGGTCCACGGCAAGCTCGCCCCGGCAGAGATGTCGCTGAAGCTCGGTGCGTTGCCGATGGGATTGGCCAGCGGTGTCAAGCTGGGCAACGACATTCCCCAGGGCGGTGTCGTCGGCTGGGATGACGTCGAAGTGGACGACTCGGTGCTGGCGGTGCAGTTGCGGCGTGAGCTGGAACGAACGATGCGCGGATGACGGCGGGCAGGGGCGAGCTGCGCCCGTAGAGTGGGGCGGTCTCCGGGGGCACCGCAGGAAAATCGAGGAGAAGCGTGAGTTCCGCAAGCCAGAGCTCGTGGGAACCGGTGCGCAAGGTGCGCACCTACGAGCAGGTCATGGCGCAGATCGAGCAGCGCATGCTGGACGGGTTGCTCGCGCCCGGCGACAGGCTGCCCAGCGAACGCGAACTTTCGCAGCTCCTCGGCGTCAGCCGCCCGTCGCTGCGTGAGGCGCTGCGCGTGCTTGAGGCGCTCGGCATCGTCGAAGTTCGGCCCGGCCGCGGCCCCGAAGGCGGGACGGTGTTCGTCGGTCACCCCGGTGAAGGGTTCGCCATCCTGCTGAAGATGCAGTTGGCGCTCGGGCACTTCAGCGGCACCGATGTACTCCGGACCCGCGTGATGCTGGAGGAGTGGGCGGTCGCTGACGCGGCGCGCAACGCTACCGGCGAGGATCACGAGGCGCTGCGGAGCATCCTGGACCAGATGGACGCGGCCGACCTGACCGCCCGCGACTTCAACCGCCTGGACACCGAGTTCCACGTGCGGATCGCCGAATCCACTGGGAACTCGCTGGCTTCCTACCTGATGAGTTCGCTGCGCACCGCGATTCAGCGCCAGATGATCGACGCTTACGAGCAGCTGGCCGATTGGCGAGCGACTGCGAAGACGGTGCGCGCCGAACACCGGAACATCCTGCGGGCCATTGAGGAGCACGACGCGCCGCGGGCCGTCGAACTCGTCCGCGACCACATCACCGACTTCTACGAGCCCGGATCCTTTGCCGGCGGCACCGCCTAGCCGGGTCGCCGACCGTCGGCTCGAACCCGCTGAAGCGGGCGATGCCTCTCAATCCGTGAACTCCGGTGTCACTTGCCGCAGCAGCAGTGCGTCGGCGTTCATCGTCACCAGCAGTAGTTCTGTTTCGGAGATCTTGGGGAGCGGTTCGCCGTCAGCAAGGTCGCTGGAGGTGCTGGAGCATGGGAACCTTCCTGTCACTTCTGGCAGGAAGGTTCCCATGCTGCCGTCGTCGAGCAGGCGAAGCGTGTCGTCGATGGCGGTTGCGGTCGACTTGTCGGGTGGGAGCATGACCACGGCCGTTGCCTGGTGGAACAGGCCTCGCAGGCTGTCGTAGGCGGTATCGATCGCTTCCTGCTGGTCTGGCTGCGGTTGCCTGCTGCCGGGCGTGGCGGTGACCAGCTCATGCTGGGTTCGGACGGCTGTGTGGAAGCTCCGGGCGAGATCGTGCGGGTCGGGCCCTGCGCCTCGGTGGACATCCGCCACCTGGGCCAGCAGGTTGCGGATCGCGCCGCAGGCGTTGGCGAAGCGTTCGTTGATGCCGGGCTTGGGCACACCGGGTATCGCGGCGAACCCGAAGACCAATCCGATCACCAGGGCGAGCAGGATCAGCACCACGTACTCCGCCAGGACCGACACCGGGTCCAGGTGGCGCGTCGTGGCGTTGAGCCCGACGCTCATCAGCACGATGCACCCGTTGAACACCACGGGCTGCGTTCGCATGAACCAGAAGCCGATCAGCAGCGCGATCAGGGCCACCGGTGCCAGCGCGGCCTGTGGAAGCAGCCAGATCACCAGGGCCAGCACCACGGAACCGGCCAGCGCACCGATGACCCTTTCGCGGGCTTTTGCCAGGCTGTCGTGCCACTCCGGCTGCATGATCGCGAAGATCGTCATCAGGAACGCGACGGTGAGGGGATCTCCAGGCCGGAAGCTCGCGATCACGAGCGCGATCAGCACGCCCAGCGCGCACCGCACCGCATGCCGGAGTTGGGTCGACCGCCAGGACAGCGTGCCGCGCGAGGTCTTCACCAGCACTTGGCGGACCGCCGCGGGCACCGTGACCCGAGTGGCGTCCCGAGCCACAGCCGCAGCGCGGATCTCGGCCAGCTCCTCCCACAAGCGGGAGATCAGGCCGCTGGTGCCGCCGGGAAGTTCGGGGGCTGCCGGCCTGCCATTGTCAGGCAGCGCGGGCGAGGAGGGAGCGCGCACAGCGTCGGCCAGCCTGGCTGCTTCTTCGCGCGCGGCGTCCAGCGCGGCATCCAGCTCTTCGGCGTCGTGGGTCGGCAGATACCGACGACGGTCGCCGAGGACACCGAGGATGGTGCGGTAGCGCATGGTTGCGAACAGCACTTGCCCGGTCCAGCGCGTCGGCCGGTCGGAGTGCCATTTGCGCAGTGCTTCCGCCGGGTCGGTTGGCTGCTCGTCGGCCAACGCACCAGCCAGAGCGGCTCTCGTCGGCCTGCTCGGGTCCCTGGCACCGAGCAACAGGCGGAGCAGGAAGACCCAGATCACGGCCAGCAGCGGAGCCGCGACGATCTGGATGTGCGTGGCGGTCCCGGTGAGCTGGAATCCGTAGCTGAACAGGGCCGCCATGCCCAAGCCGAGCCCAACCTGGACGAAACGTTGGCCCAACGCCGGCAGGAGACCCGCGACGAACACGACGACCACGACCAGTGCGATCGAGACCCAGCTCGACACCTCGGCCATCAGGCGCGGCACTGCGACGGCCAACACCATCGCCGGCGCGAGCACCGCGAGCAGCCGCAGATCGGGGCGCAACGCGCCGCCGGATGCCGCCATGAAGCAGAACATGGCGGTGAGCGCAGCCAACGTCGTCGCCGCGCCGAGCCCCGCCATCGCGCCCATCCCGGCCGCTCCGCCGACGATGACCGCCATCATCAGCAGCAACCCGAGCCGCTTGCCCGCACTCACCGAGGCCTCGCAACAGCCATGGCCCCACCTTATCGACGGCGGCCACAGTGGACAGCTTCAGAAGCCGCCGTTTGCTTGGGATTCTTCATGATCCTGCTCGATGGCAGCGCGCTGAACGTGGCGCTACCGGCGACCAGCAGGACATCAACGTTCATCCGGCGGCGGCTCGACGAGCGAGTGTTCCAGCTTGGCGAGAAAGCCGGTCAGGGATGAGCGTTCGGTCGCGGTGAGCGCGCTGATCAACTTCGATTCGTGTTCGAGCAGTTCGCGCACGGTGGTTTCGATGAGGCGGTGGCCCGCGTCGGTCAGCCGGACGGCGACCGCCCGGCGCGAGGCCGTGGACGGTGATCGCGAGACCAGTCCGGCTTGTTCGGCCCGGGCGATTCGCTGGGAGACCGCACCCGGGGTGACCAGCGTCCGGCGGGTGATCTCGCGGGTCGTGAGCTCGTACGGCGGACCTGCGCGGCGGATCACGCTGAGCAGGTCGAGTGTGGACGGATCGATCCCGAGCCTGCTCAGGGTGCGCCGCCGTTCGTCGGCGAGGACCTTGGCGATTCGCCAGATCGGCGTGATGACCCCGATGGAATCGGTGTCCACGCCGGGAAGTTCGCGTTGCCATGCCGCCGCGATGTCCGCCGTGGGCCACGTGGCGGCCTGGTTGAGCGGATAGTCCCCGGCTCCTGGGGTGTTGGACATCTGCCGCCTCCCGAGCTACGTTTAGCGCTAAACGTAGCAGTTTAGGAGCTCTCAGTGAAGCGCATCGTGCTCGTAACCGGAGGTAGTACGGGAATCGGCAAGGCGGTTGCGGCCAGATTCCGCGCCGACGGCGACACCGTGATCATCACCGGTCGCAACGCGGAGCGGCTGGCCGCCACCGCGGCCGAGATCGACGTCCGGTCGACCGCCTGCGACGCGACGGATCCCCGGCAGGTGGCCGACCTGGCCGACCAGCTCGGGGAGCATCTCGACGTACTGGTCAACATGGCCGGCGGCAACACCGATCTGCAGCGGTCCGGGGAGCCGGAAGGTCTCGAGGAGGTGATGTCGGCGTGGCGGGAGAACCTGGACGCCAACCTGCTCAGCGCTGTCGCGACCACGACGGCCGTGCTCGGCAAACTCCGGCCGGGCGGCACCATCGTCAACATCGGTTCCATCGGCGCCGAATACGCCTCGACGTCTTACGGGGCGGCGAAGGCGGCGCTGGCGGCCTGGAACGCGGGCCTGTCCGCGCAGGTGGGGCCGAAGGGGCTGACGGCAAATCTGATCGCGCCCGGCTACATCGAGGAAACCGAGTTCTTCCGCGGGCAACTCGGCGAGCAGAAGCGAACCGCCCTGATCGACGCCACCCACAACGGTCGTGCGGGGCGGCCGAGCGACATCGCCGAAACGGTGCACTTCCTGGCGTCCGAAGGCGCGAGCCACATCACCGGGCAGACCCTGCACGTGAACGGCGGCGCTTATACCACCAGGTGAGCGCTGCGTCTATGTTGCTTGTCGCATAACGAAATCGGGTCCTGGTGAGTGAAACTCGCCAGGACCCGATTTCAGTGCGCCCTCGACAGGACTCGAACCTGTGACACCTGCCTCCGGAGGGCAGTGCTCTATCCGCTGAGCTACGAGGGCTTGTCGCTGCGGACGATCGTTAGCTTAGCGCACCCGGCCGGCACCCTTCGACGGGGGTCCGTTTGCCGCTGTCCCGCAGTTCACCGTGCCTTCGTGGCGAGGTTGGAGCATGGGAACTTTCCTGTCACCGATGACAGGAAAGTTCCCATGCTCGCATCCCGGTGGACGGGACGGCCTGACTTGACGCGTGCACTCATGCATACTTCACTATGTATCGGAGGGACGACTGAGGAGGACGGTCGATGGGTCAGGGGCATGGGCACGGCTCGGCCGCCGACGCGGTCAGCGCATCCGGCCGCTACGTGCGGCGGTTGGCCGCATCGTTCGCGATCTTGCTCGCGTTCTTCGTCCTGGAAGCGGTGGTCGGGTTCCTCACGTCATCGCTGGCGCTGCTCTCCGACGCCGGGCACATGCTCACCGACGTGCTCGGCGTCGGCATGGCGCTGGCCGCGATCACCGCCGCCCGGCGACCGGTCGAGGGCAAGCGGACCTTCGGCCTCTACCGCATGGAAGTGCTCGCCGCGCTCGCCAACGCCGTGCTGCTGTTCGGCGTCGCCGGTTACATCCTCTACGAGTCCATCGCCCGGTTCCAGGAGCCGCCGGAGGTCGCCGGTGTCCCGATGATGCTGACCGCCGCCGCCGGGCTGGCCGCCAACCTCGTCGTCTTCGCGCTGCTGCGGCGCGGCGCGAACGAGAGCCTGAACGTGCGCGGCGCCTACCTCGAGGTGCTCGCGGACACCATCGGCTCCGTCGGCGTGTTGATCGGTGGCGCGGTGACCTGGGCGTTCGGTTGGTACCTGGCCGACCCGATCGTCGCGGTCGCCGTCGGCCTCTTCGTGCTGCCGCGCACCTGGAAGCTGGCGCGGCAGGCGCTGCGGATCCTCGTCCAGCAGGCGCCGGAAGGGGTGGACCTGCAGAAGCTGCGGGCCGATCTCGCCGCGCTGCCGTCGGTCACCGAGGTGCACGACCTGCACGTGTGGACCCTCACCTCGGGCATGGAGGTCGCCTCCGCCCACCTCACCACCGGAGCGGGCGCCGACCACGGCGGCGTGCTGGTGGCCGCCCAGCGAGTCCTGGCCGAGCGCTACCAGATCGACCACGCGACCCTGCAGGTCGAGCCCGCCGAATGCGCCCAGCGTTGCCGGGCTTTGACCTGGTGAGGGCCGCCGGGTGACAGGAAGGTTCCCATGCTCGCGCCTCAGCGCAGCGGCTGGGCGCCTCGTTCGGCGAGCATCGAGCGCATGAGGTCGCTCTCGCTGCGCTGGGAGCCGAGCATGTTCTTCCCCAGCTCGCGGACCGCCGGGATCGCCGCGTGCGTCGCCCCGTAGTCCGCCATCGGCGCGCCGCCCTCGTGGTGGCGCAGCATCAGCTGCAGGAAGTAGACGTCGAACTCCGGCCCGCGCAGCGACTGCAGCCGCGACATCTCCGCGCTGGTCGCCATGCCGGGCATCAGCCTGCCGGACTCCGACTGCGCGGCCGCCGGGGCGCTGTGCTGGTGGCCGCCGTCCTCCGTCATCCACGTCATCAGCGGGCCGACGGCCTGCGCGGACTGGCCCCACAGGCTGAGCCAGCCCTGCATGCGGCCGATCTGGTCGCGCTGGTTGGTCTCGATGTCGAACGCCAGCTGGCGCACGGCGACGTCGGCGGCGTGCTCCCGCGCGAGCGTCGCCATCGTCACCGCCTGCTGGTGGTGCACGGACATGTCCTGCGCGAAGCCGACGTCCACCGCCGTCGGCTGCGGTTCGGCGTTGTCGAAGGACGGCACCCGGATCAGCAGACCGAGCGCCGCCCCCAGCAGCAGCAGGACGACCGCCGCCGCGACGGCCACGAAGATGCGGACCGGCAGCGGTCGCCGTGCCTCAGCCGACACGGGTCACTGGCCCATCTCGCCGGTGGCGGCGCTGGCGCCGCGGCCGTCCATCGGGATCGCGTCCGGGCCGGGCGGGGTCGGGTCGAACTTCGGCGGGTTGTTCGTGTCGAACGCGCCCGGGTAGGCCTGGCAGGAGCCGCCGATCTCCGGGTAGACGCCGTTGTTGTTCAGCCGAAGCGCGGTGATGAACTGGTCGATGCGCTGGTCGTCGGCGTTGTCGACCTTGAGCTGGTGGCCCCAGGACTGCAGCGAGATCGCGCTGTCCAGGCCCGGGTACGGCGACATCATCGTGTAGGGCTTGCCATCGACGCGGGCCTTGAGCCGCTCCAGGCCGGGCTCGTTGACCCGATCCGGGTTGTAGGCGATCCACACCGCACCGTGCTCCAGCGAGTGCACCATGTTCTCGGTGCGCACCGCCTCCGGGTAGACCACGCCGGTGCAGTCGGCCCAGATGCCGTCGTGCGGGCCGCCGAACGACGGCGTGTGGTCGTAGGCCACCCGCTGGTCCGGGCGGACGTGGATCTGCCCCGGGTAGTCGACGACGGTGACGCCCGGGATGGTCTTGGACGGGTCCGGGTTCTGCGGCGACGGCTTGAACGCCTCGGTGGCCTTCTCCGCTTCGGCCTGGGCCTGCCGGACCGACTCCTGTCCCGACCACCGGCTGTACGCGTACCCGAAGATCACGGCCGCGAAAACCACCACGACGGTGACGCCGGAGATCAGCATCCAGGGGATCGACCGCTGGTGCACCACGGCGCCGCGCACCGCTTTGCTCTTCCTGTTCGCCATGCTCTTCGCAAACCTCGTCTCGCCGAGAACCACCGGGGGGATCCGGCCCGTCAGTGTAGAGATTCCGGGCGCCGCGGGTGGCCGTGCGTCCAATGCTCGCCACCACGTTCTCACATCAGAGTGACGAGTCGATCACACGGCGTGTTATTCCCTGCTCGCTCGTCCCCAACCCGTTGGCTGAGCAGCGCGGACGCTTCCTTAGACTGCATAAGGTGACTCCCGCCGCGCTCGCAGAACTGGTCCGCAACACCGCCGTCGAGGTCCTCTCCGACAGGGACCTGGACACTTCCGTGCTGCCCGAGGCGGTGACGGTCGAGCGACCCCGCAACCCCGAGCACGGTGACTACGCCACGAACGTGGCCATGCAGGTCGCCAAGAAGGTCGGCGTGTCGCCGCGCGATCTCGCGGGCTGGCTCGCCGAGGCGCTGACCGGGCAGGACGCCATCGACTCCGTCGACGTCGCCGGGCCCGGCTTCCTGAACCTCCGGCTCGCCGCCGACGCGCAGGGCCAGATCGTGCGCGAGGCGCTCACCAAGTCCGCCGGTTACGGCCGCGGCGAGCTCTACTCGGAGCTGAAGGTCAACCTCGAGTTCGTCTCCGCCAACCCGACCGGCCCGATCCACCTGGGCGGCACCCGGTGGGCCGCGGTCGGCGACGCGCTCGGCCGGGTGCTGGCCGCGCAGGGCGCCGAGGTGACCCGCGAGTACTACTTCAACGACGCGGGCGCGCAGATCGACCGGTTCGTGCGGTCGCTGATCGCCGCCGCGAAGGGCGAGCCCGCGCCGGAGGACGGTTACGGCGGCGACTACATCGCCGACATCGCCGCGGCCGTGCTCAAGGCCGAGCCGAACGCCCTGGAGCTGCCCGAGGCGGAGGGGCACGAGGCGTTCCGCCGCATCGGCGTCGGGCTGATGTTCGACGAGATCAAGCAGAGCCTGCACGAGTTCGGCACCGACTTCGACGTGTTCTTCCACGAGGACTCGCTGCACACCTCCGGCGCGGTCGCCGCGTGCGTCGAGGAGATGAAGCAGTCCGGCCACGTGTACTTCGCCGACGGCGCCTGGTGGCTGCGCTCCACCGAGTACGGCGACGACAAGGACCGGGTGCTGATCAAGAGCGACGGCGCGCCCGCCTACATCGCCGGCGACGTCGCCTACCTGCGGGACAAGCGCGGCCGCGGCTTCGACTTGTGCATCTACATGCTGGGCGCCGACCACCACGGCTACATCGCCCGGCTGAAGGCTGCCGCGGCGGCGCTGGGCGACGACCCGGCCGTCGTCGAGGTGCTCATCGGGCAGATGGTGAACCTGGTGCGCGACGGCAAGCCGGTGCGGATGAGCAAGCGCGCGGGCACCGTCGTGACCCTGGAGGACCTCGTCGACGCCGTGGGCGTGGACGCGGCCCGCTACTCGCTGATCCGGTCCTCCGCGGACTCCGCGGTGGACATCGACCTGGACCTGATCAGCAAGCGCACCAACGAGAACCCGGTCTTCTACGTGCAGTACGCGCACGCCCGGCTGTCCTCGTTGCAGCGCAACGCCGCCTCGCTCGGCATCGAGCGCGGGCCGGTGGACGAAGCCGACCTGTCGCTGCTCACCCACGAACGTGAGGGCGACCTGATCCGCACCCTGGGCGAGTTCCCGCGCGTGGTGCTGTCGGCCGCCCAGCTGCGGGAACCGCACCGGGTGGCCCGCTACCTGGAGGACGTGGCCGCCGCGTACCACAAGTTCTACGACGCGTGCCGCGTGCTGCAGCCCGGTGACGACCAGGCGAGCCCGTTGACCATCGCCCGGCTGCAGCTGTGCGAGGCGACCCGCCAGGTCCTCGCCAACGGCCTCGGCCTGCTCGGGGTCAGCGCCCCGGACAAGATGTAGGGCGCACGCGGGGCAGATGAATGCAACAACGGCCTGCCCATCGGCAGGCCGCGCGAAGGAGCTGTAAATGCGCGCCCATCCCGCCGGGCCGCGGCACGCCGATGTCGTGCTGCCCGGCAACACCGCGGGACCCCTCCCGGCGACCGCGGACGAAGTCGACCTGCTGCACCCGAACGTCTGGCCGCGCAACTGCGAGCGCGGCGCTGACGGCGTCGTCCGGCTCGCCGGCATCGACGTACGCGAGCTCGTCGAACACTTCGGCACGCCGCTGTTCGTGCTCGACGAGGACGATTTCCGGTCGCGTTGCCGCGACTACGCCGAGGCGTTCGGCGACCCGGCCGCCGTGCACTACGCGTCCAAGGCCTTCCTGTGCACCGAGGTCGCCAAGTGGGTCGCCGAGGAGGGCCTGAGCCTGGACGTGTGCAGCGGCGGCGAGCTGGCCGTGGCGCTGCGCGCCGGGTTCCCCGCCGAGCGGATCACGTTCCACGGCAACAACAAGTCCGTCGCCGAGCTGACCGCCGCCGTCGAGGCCGGGGTCGGCTCCGTGGTGCTGGACTCGTTCCACGAGATCGCCCGGCTGGACCACATCGCCACCGAGCGCGGCGTCCGCCAGCACGTGCTGGTGCGCATCACCGTCGGCGTCGAGGCGCACACCCACGAGTTCATCGCGACCGCGCACGAGGACCAGAAGTTCGGCTTCTCGCTGGCCAACGGCCAGGCCGCCGAGGCGGTGCACCGGGTGCTCAAGGCCGATTCGCTGGTGCTGGCCGGCCTGCACAGCCACATCGGCTCGCAGATCTTCGACGTGGACGGCTTCGAGCTGGCCGCGCACCGGGTGGTCCGGCTGCTCGCAGAGCTGCGCGAGGAGCACGGCGCCGACGCGCTGGCCAGCGCGTCCACTGTGGATCTCGGCGGCGGGCTGGGCATCGCCTACACCGCCGACGACGACCCGCTGCCGCCCGAGCAACTGGCGATCCGGCTGCACGAGATCGTCGGAAAGGAAGCCGACAACGCGGGCATCTCCGTGCCCAAGATCGCCGTCGAGCCCGGCCGCGCGATCGTCGGCCCCGGCATGGTGACCGTCTACGAGGTCGGCACCATCAAGGACGTGGCGCTCGGCGGCGACGCGCAGCGCAAGTACGTCAGCGTGGACGGCGGCATGAGCGACAACATCCGCACCTCGCTCTACGACGCCGTCTACGACTGCCGGCTGGTGTCCCGCACCGCCGAGGCGCCCGCCGTGCTGTCCCGCATCGTGGGCAAACACTGTGAGTCCGGTGACGTAGTGGTGCGCGACTGCTGGTTGCCGGAGGACATTGCTCCAGGAGACCTGTTGGCAGTCGCCGCCACCGGCGCCTACTGCTACGTGATGGCCAGCAACTACAACCGCCTGCCCAAGCCGCCCGTCGTTGCGGTTCGCGATGGTCAGGCGCGGTTGCTGCTGCGCAGGGAGACCGAGGACGACCTGCTCCGGCTGGAGGTGTGAGTGAGCCAGGACCGTGAACCGATCAGGGTCGCACTCTTGGGGTGCGGGACCGTCGGGACCGAGGTGCTGCGCCTGTTGCAGGACCAACCGGATGAATTCGCCGCGCGGACCGGCGCGCCGATGCTGGTCACCGGGGTGGCGGTGCGTCGACCGCACAAGCACCCCGACGTGCCCCAGCACCTGCTGACCACCGACGCGCACGCGTTGGTCGAGGGCGACGTCGACGTCATCGTGGAGCTGATCGGCGGCATCGAGCCGGCGCGCTCGCTGCTGCTGACCGCGCTCAAGTCCGGCAAGTCGGTGGTGACCGCGAACAAGGCGCTGCTCGCCGAGCACGGCTCCGAGCTGTACGCGGCGGCGGACGCCTCGGGTGCCGACATCTACTTCGAGGCGGCCGTGGCGGGTGCGATCCCGCTGCTGCGCCCGCTGCGCGAGTCGCTGGCCGGGGACCGGATCAACCGGGTCATGGGCATCGTCAACGGCACCACGAACTACATCCTGTCCGCGATGGACTCCACCGGCGCCGGCTACTCCGAGACGCTGGACGAGGCCGGTCGGCTGGGTTATGCCGAGGCGGATCCGACCGCTGACGTGGACGGCTTCGACGCGGCGGCGAAGGCCGCGATCCTGGCGTCGCTGGCCTTCCACACCCGGGTGACCGCCAGCGACGTCCACCGGGAGGGCATCTCGGCGGTGACGCCCGGCGACATCGCCGCCGCCCGCACCCTGGACCGCACGGTGAAGCTGCTGGCGATCTGCGAGCGGGTGGTGGACGAGGACGGCACCGAGTCGGTGTCCGCTCGCGTGCACCCGGCGATGATCCCGCGCAGCCACCCGCTGGCCGGCGTCGGCGACGCCTTCAACGCGGTGTTCGTCGAGGCGGAGGCCGCGGGGCAGCTGATGTTCTACGGTCAGGGCGCGGGGGGAGCGCCGACCGCCAGCGCGGTGCTCGGCGATCTCGTCGCGGTCGCGCGCAACCTGGTCGTGGCGGGCCGGGGGCCCCGGGAGTCGGCGCACGCGCAGCTGCCGATGCGCCCGATGGGCATGACCCCCACCCGCTACCACATCAGCCTCGACGTGGCCGACAAACCGGGCGTGCTCTCGCAGGTCGCGGCCATGTTCAACGAGCACGATGTGAGCATTTCGGTGGTGCGTCAGCAGGGCCGGGGTGCGGAGGCCAGCCTCGTGGTGGTCACCCACACGGCCCCCGACGCGGCACTCAAGTCCACAGTGGACAAGATCGCGCAGCTACCGGTGGTGCGCGAGGTGGTCAGCGTGATGCGTGTGGAAGGTGAATCGTCGTGACGAACATCCAGGGTGCGCCGGTGCGGTCCGGCGCCGGATGGCCCGGCTTGATCGAGGCGTACCGGGACCGGGTTCCGGTCCCGGACGGGGCGCGCATCGTGACCCTCCAGGAGGGCAACACCCCGCTGGTGCCCGCCCACCACCTCTCCGAGCTCACCGGCTGCACCGTCTACCTGAAGGTGGAGGGCGCCAACCCCACCGGCTCGTTCAAGGACCGCGGCATGACCGTGGCCATCACGCACGCCCTGGCCGAGGGCAGCAAGGCCGTCATCTGCGCCTCCACCGGCAACACCTCGGCGTCGGCCGCGGCCTACGCCGCCCGCGCCGGGCTGACCTCGGCGGTGCTCGTGCCGCAGGGCAAGATCGCGCTGGGCAAGCTCGCCCAGGCGGTCGTGCACGGCGCGAAGATCCTGCAGGTCCAGGGCAACTTCGACGACTGCCTGGAGCTGGCCCGCAAGACCTCCGCGGAGCACCCGGTGACCCTGGTCAACTCGGTGAACCCGGTCCGGCTGGAGGGTCAGAAGACCGCGTCGTTCGAGATCTGCGACGTGCTCGGCCGGGCGCCCGACGTGCACTGCCTGCCGGTCGGCAACGCCGGCAACATCACGGCCTACTGGAAGGGCTACACCGAGTACGCCGGTGACGGCGTCATCGAGCGGACGCCCCGCATGTTCGGCTTCCAGGCCGCCGGTGCCGCGCCGCTGGTGCACGGCCAGCCGATTGCGCAGCCGGAGACCATCGCGACCGCCATCCGGGTCGGCAGCCCGGCGTCGTGGGCGGGCGCGGTGCGCGCGAAGGACGAGTCCGGTGGGCTGTTCGACGCGGTGACCGACGAGCAGATCCTCGCCGCCTACCGGACGCTGGCCTCACGGGAAGGCGTTTTCGTGGAGCCCGCCTCGGCGTCCAGCGTCGCCGGGCTGCTCGTCACCGCCGCCGACGGCCGCCTCCCGGCGGGCTCCGTCGTGGTATGCACGGTCACCGGCCACGGCCTGAAGGACCCGGACACCGCGTTGTCCGGCATGGTCGAGGTGGAGCCGCTGCCGGTGGACCCGGGCGCGGTCGCCACCGCGCTGGAACTGGCATGACCGCATTGCCGGTGTCGGCCGTCCGGGTGACGGTGCCTGCCTCGACCGCGAACCTCGGCTCGGGGTTCGACGCGCTGGGCATGGCCTTGTCGTTGTACGACAAGGTTTCCGTCCAGGTCGTCGACGGCGCCGCGGGCACCGCCGAGGTGTCGGTGCAGGGGCAGGGCGCCGCCGCCCTGCCCACTGACGAGCGTCACCTGGTGGTGCGGGTCATCCACAAGGCGTTGGCCGAACTGGGTTTCCCGGCGCCCGCGCTGCGGTTGCACTGCGAGAACGCGATTCCGCACTCCCGCGGGCTGGGTTCCTCGGCGGCGGCCATCGTCGCCGGGGTCGCCGCCGCCTTCGGGCTCGCCGGATTCGACTTGCGGGACAAGGAAAACGCCGACCGCGCGCTGCAGATGGCCGCGGTCCGCGAGGGGCACGCGGACAACGCCGCAGCGAGCCTGCTCGGCGGTTTCGTCGTCGCATGGCAGGATTCCGGGCGCTTCCAAGCGGTCCGGATGGATCCGCACCCGGATGTGTCACCGATCGTCCTTGTCCCCCAAGCGGAGTCGTCGACGCACACCACCCGCGGCCTGCTGCCCGAGCGGGTTCCGCACGCCGACGCCGCGTTCGCGGCCGGTCGTGCGGCGCTGGCGGTGCACGCCGTCACCAGCGATCCCGCGTTGCTGCTGGCCGCCACCGACGACCGGCTGCACCAGGACTACCGCGAGTCGGCGTGGCCGGAGACCATCGCGCTGGTCCGCCGGTTGCGCTCGGCCGGCGTCGCCGCCGCCGTGTCCGGTGCGGGACCGACCGTACTGGCGTTCCCGCCGGGCGGGGAGCTTCCCGCCGACATTGCGCCGAACGGCTTCGACGAGCTGCGCCTTCCGGTCGATCGGACCGGCGTGCGGGTCGAGCCGCAGGCATGACCCGAGGCCGTGAACGGGGCCGGAAAAGCCCTGTTCACGGCCCCGGAGCAAGCGCATTCGCGACAAGTGGTACAAAGGAAGTGTCACCGGTCGCCAACAGCGACAGCAGCTGGTCGGCTACCGAGGACGTGATCGGAGCGGGCGTGCCACACGCCCAGGGGGGTTGTTGCACCCGAACTACGGGGCGTCTACCCTCAAGGTCAATCAGTCACCGCGCCCAGGGCGCCGGTGCCGTGCCCGGGACATCGTTTTCCGGGACGCATCTCCCGCTGTGAATTGAACTCCACCCGCCACGGGTGAAGATCAACTTAGCGGGTTCGGCGATCGCGGTGACCGAGGCAGGAGTTCTCAACTCAATCGAGTTCGCTTCGGGACGATCGGCGGTGCGCATCCGTTGCCGATGTCGGGGTGGGGGCCTTAAGTTCCACGGTGTGGCCCCCCAAGGTGACCATGACGCCGACTCGATGTCCCGTAGCTTCCCGGTTCACCACCGGGGCACGAAGTTGAGCCGGGGGTTCCTGGAATGAGGCGGCAGCAGAGCGTGCATCGGCACGTGTGGATCGGAGTGGATGCGTCGCACATGGACCACGCGAGCCGGGTACCTCCCACCGCCCGGTGCTGCTGGTTCCCCGAGCCATTGCCGAAATCGGTCGCGCCGCGAGCGCGGCGCTGAGCACACCGGCAAGAGGGCTGGTAGCACACACAGGCCGCCCGCACTCCAGAGCGGGCGGGCAATCCGCTGGGTCGCGTAGGAGGCGCGGTCCGGTCAGGAAGGACATTCGTGAGCAACACCGAACTGTTGAGCAGCGAGGCGACGAACGCCTCTTCGGCTGGCCAGCAGGAATCCGAGGCCAACGGAACCCCGCGGCGACGCGGCGGACTCTCCGGCATGGTCCTTGCCGAACTGCGCCAACTCGCGGGGGAACTGGGGATCGAGACTGGTGGCCTGCGCAAGGGCGACCTGATCGCCGCCATCAAGGAGAAGCAGGGCGGCACCACGGCGCCGAAGACCCGCTCCACCAAGAAGAGCCCGTCCCGCGCCGAGGAAGCTCCGGCCGCCAAGGCCCACCAGCCGGCGCTGGACGAGACCGAGACCGAGGCCGCCCCGCGCGAGACCGCGGCCGAGTCCGGCACCAACGGGGCTCCCACCCGCGGCCGAGGCCGCCGCGCGCAGGCCGCCGAGCCGGCCGCCGGCGGCGAGGACGACGGCCGTCGCGGTGGCAACCGCCGGCGCCGCTCGTCCGGGCGGGCCGGTGCGACCGCCGAATCGGGCGGTGACGAGCAGCGCGAGCGCAAGTCGGACGGCCGTGACAGCCGTCAGGAGCGCCAGGAGCGGGACAACCGCCAGGAGCAGCGCGGCAACCGGCAGGACCGGGACAACCGGCAGGACCGGGACCGCGACAACCGGCAGGACCGGGACCGCGACAACCGGCAGCAGGACGACGATGACGACGAGGGTGGTCGTCGGGGTCGTGGCCGCCGGTTCCGCGACCGCCGCCGCAACCGCGGCCGCGGTGAGGGCGGCGGCGGCGAGCCGGAGGTCCGCGAGGACGACGTGCTGCTGCCGGTGGCCGGCATCCTGGACGTGCTGGAGAACTACGCCTTCGTGCGCACCTCCGGCTACCTGGCGGGCCCGAACGACGTCTACGTGTCGCTGTCGCTGGTCCGCAAGTACGGGCTGCGCCGCGGCGACGCCATCAAGGGCGTCATCCGGCAGCCCCGGGAGGGCGAGCAGCAGCGGCAGAAGTTCAACCCGCTCGTGCGGGTGGACTCCATCAACGGCCTGGAGCCGGACGCGTCGAAGAACCGCCCCGAGTTCCACAAGCTGACCCCGCTCTACCCGAACGAGCGGCTGCGCCTCGAAACCGAGCCGCACAACCTGACCGGCCGGATCATCGACCTGGTGATGCCCGTCGGCAAGGGGCAGCGCGCGCTGATCGTCTCGCCGCCGAAGGCCGGTAAGACGATGGTGCTGCAGGCGATCGCCAACGCGATCACCACCAACAACCCCGAGTGCCACCTGATGGTCGTCCTCGCCGACGAGCGTCCGGAAGAGGTCACCGACATGCAGCGCTCGGTCAAGGGTGAGGTCATCGCCTCCACCTTCGACCGGCCGCCGTCGGACCACACCACGGTCGCCGAGCTGTCCATCGAGCGGGCCAAGCGGCTCGTCGAGATGGGCCACGACGTGGTCGTCCTGCTGGACTCGATCACCCGGCTGGGCCGCGCCTACAACCTGGCGGCCCCGGCATCCGGGCGAATCCTGTCCGGTGGTGTGGACTCCACGGCGCTGTACCCGCCGAAGCGGTTCCTCGGCGCGGCCCGCAACATCGAGAACGGCGGCTCGCTGACCATCTTCGCCACGGCGTTGGTGGAGACCGGATCCACGATGGACACGGTCATCTTCGAGGAGTTCAAGGGCACCGGTAACGCGGAGCTGAAGCTGGACCGCAAGCTCGCGGACAAGCGGCTGTTCCCGGCGGTGGACGTGGACTCCTCCAGCACCCGCAAGGACGAGATCCTGCTCTCGCCCGACGAGCTGGCCGTCACCCACAAGCTGCGCCGGGTGCTCGCCGCGCTCGACGCGCAGCAGGCTCTGGAACTCCTGCAGGACCGGCTGCGCAAGACGCGCACCAACATCGAGTTCCTGATGCAGGTCGCCAAGACCACCCCGGGCAAGGACGACGACTGACGGTTCCGACCGCCAGCCCGGTTCCTTCGACCGACGGCAGGGCCCGCACCGACCCCGGTGCGGGCCCTGCCGCATTTCCGGGGGCGGAACGCGAGCATGGGAACCTTCCTGCCACCGCGTTGACAGGAAAGTTCCCATGCTCGCACCGGCGGAGCGTCAGGCCCGGGCGCATTCCGGGGCGTCGCGGTCGCGGTGGGCGCGGACCAGCAGGGTGGCCAGCAGTGCGGCGGCGACCGGGCCGATGGCGAGCGCGGCGAAGACCGGCATCCGCAGCCCGTCCAGGGCGAGGGCGCAGGCCATCATCAGCAGCGGGTAGCCGAACCGCAGGCGGCGCTGCCACCCGGAGGTCCAGCGGACGTGGTTGGCGCTGAGCACCGTCAGCCCGGCAGCGAAGCCGAACAGCAGCGGGGCGGAGAGGTCCAGGTCCTGGTCGAAGCTCACGTGCTGCACGAGCAGCACGTTGAGCAGGGCGGCGACGCCGGCTGCGCTGCAGAGGAAGAGCAGGGGGAGGGAAACCCACGACCGCACCGTGAGCTTTCCCAGGACCGAACAGAGCAGCACGCGTAGAGGATGAATGGCGGACCACTCCGGATGCACCCTCGGCCCGGGGCTGCTCGGCAGGCGGTCCCTCTGGTGCGTTGGACGGTTGCCCGGGGCCCACCGGAATACCGGACGGGCACCCTGCGTTGCAGGTCACGAGCCCTGGTCTGGCAGAATGCAGGGTTGATCCGGCACCGGTTCACCGCGCGGCAGCGGCCGCGTGGACCCGGCGGCCAAGTAGAGAGGACAAGCCGTTGAAGAGTGGCATCCACCCCGAGTACGTGGTGACGCAGGTCAACTGCGGTTGCGGCAACAGCTTCACGACTCGCAGCACCCGCAAGACCGGCCAGATCACCGTCGAGGTCTGCTCGAACTGCCACCCGTTCTACACGGGCAAGCAGAAGATCCTGGACACCGGCGGTCGCGTGGCTCGCTTCGAGGCCCGCTACGGCAAGCGCCAGAAGACGCAGAAGTAGCTGCACCGACGGCGCCCGTCCCACGCGAACAGCGCGGGACGGGCGCCGTCGCCGCGTTTGGTGTCCGAACGTCCGCAGCAAGTGAAGAGGGTCGCCAGTGGAGACATCGAAGCTCGAGGGTCTGCTCGCCGAGTACGTGGAGCTGGAGCAGCGGCTGGCCGACCCCGGCGTGCACGCCGACCAGGCGAACGCCCGCAAGCTCGGCCGCCGCTACGCCGAGCTCACCCCGGTCGTGCGCACCGCGCGGGAGCTCGACCAGACGCGGTCCGACCTGGACACCGCTCGCGAGTTCGCCGCCGAGGACTCCACCTTCGCGGAGGAGGCCGACCGGCTCGCCGAGGCGATCCCGCCGCTTGAGGCGAAGCTCACCGAACTGCTGCTGCCCCGCGACCCGCACGACGGCTCCGACGTGCTGCTGGAGGTCAAGTCCGGCGAGGGCGGCGAGGAGTCCGCGCTGTTCGCCGGCGACCTGCTGCGCATGTACCTGCGGTTCGCGGAGCGCCAAGGCTGGCGGGCCGAGGTGCTGGACAAGACCGAATCCGACCTCGGCGGCTACAAGGACGCCACGGTCGCCATCAAGGCCAAGGCCGGCGACACCAGCCCCGACGGGGTGTGGTCGCGGCTGAAGTTCGAGGGTGGCGTGCACCGCGTGCAGCGGGTGCCGGTCACCGAGTCGCAGGGCCGGGTGCACACCTCGGCCGCGGGCGTCCTGGTCTACCCCGAGCCGGAGGAGGTCGAGGTCGAGGTCGACGAGAAGGACCTGCGCATCGACGTCTACCGGTCGTCCGGGCCCGGCGGGCAGAGCGTGAACACCACCGACTCGGCGGTGCGGATCACCCACCTGCCGACCGGCATCGTGGTGTCCTGCCAGAACGAGAAGTCGCAGCTGCAGAACAAGCACCGCGCCATCCAGGTGCTCAAGGCCCGGCTGCAGGCCCACGCCGAGGAGGAGGCCGAGCGGGAGGCCGCGGAGGCCCGGCGCAGCCAGGTGCGCACAGTGGACCGTTCGGAGCGCATCCGCACCTACAACTTCCCGGAGAACCGCATCTCCGACCACCGGGTGAACTACAAGGCCTACAACCTGGACCAGGTCCTGGACGGCGATCTGGAAGCGGTCGTCGCCGCCCTGCTCGCCGCCGACAGGAAAGAACGACTCGCGCTCTAAAACGGTGTTCCAGGCTCGTTTTGCGTGGCGGTGCGGGTGGCGGAACCTCAGGGGTCTTCTCGCTGTGGGATCCCCGACATCATGAATGCCAATTCACCACGTCGGGGCTGTCCTCGCGAGAAGACCCCTGAGAACCCGCGGTGGTGCGAGTTGCGAGGGTGGGCTAAGCGGCTGCGCCGCTTGCCTCGTGGCATTCGTAAGTTGAGCAGGCGGGACTGCGGGTTACATGCGTTCTCTAAGCTGAACGCGTGACGCGACAGCCCCTGCGCCTGGCCATCCTCGAGGCGGAACGCATCCTCGCCGCTGCGGGCGTGGCGAGCCCGCGCACCGATGCGGAGCTGCTGGCCGCGCACCTGCTCGGCGTCGAACGCACCAAGCTGATGATGGTGCCGCTGGTGGATCCGCCGGTGGTCCAGGCGTTGCACGACCTGGTGCGCCGCCGGGCCGCGCGAGTGCCGCTGCAGCACCTCACCGGCAACGCCTCGCTCGGCAACGTGACGCTCAGCGTCGGGCCCGGGGTGTTCGTGCCCCGCCCGGAGACGGAGCTGCTGCTCGCGTGGGGCCTGGCGACGCTGGAGGGCGTGGACCGGCCGGTCGTGGTGGACCTCTGCACCGGGTCCGGGGCGCTGGCGCTGGCGATGGCCAACGCCCGCCCCGACGCCACCGTGCACGCGGTGGAGAAGGAACCCACCGCGCTGGCCTGGGCGCGCCGCAACGCCGACCAGCAGGCGCAGGCCGGTGACACCCCGATCCAGCTGTACGCGGGCGATGTCACCGATCCGATGGTGTTCATGGAGCTGGAGGGCCTGGTCGACCTGGTCCTCTGCAACCCGCCCTACGTGCCGGAGGGCACGCCGGTGCCGCCGGAGGTCCGCAACCACGACCCGCACGAGGCGGTGTTCGGCGGCCGCGACGGCCTCGATGTGGTCCGGCACGTCATCGGCTGCGCGGCGCGGCTGCTGCGTCCCGGCGGAGGGGTGGCCATCGAGCACGACGACACCCACGGCGGTTCGGTGCCCGCCCTGCTGCGCGCCCGCCGCGTCCTCGAAGACGTGCAGGAGCACACCGACCTGGCCGGCCGCCCCCGCTTCGCCACCGCCCGCCGCACCCCGCCGCCGACGCCCTGACCTGCGGTTTGACAGGAAGGTTCCCATGCTCCCACCACCCCGCAGGGGTCAGTGGGCGTTGACGAACTCGCGGAGCAGGGCGTTGAACTCGCTGGGCTTCTCGCGGTTCGGCCAGTGGCCGGCGCCGGAGATCACCCGCAGCGACGCGCCCGGGATCGCGTCCGCGGCGTCGCGGGCCGCCGACACCGGCACGATGGCGTCGCGTTCGCCGTGGATCACCATCACCGGGCAGTGGATGCGGTCCAGGTGCGGGAGGTGGTTGATCCGCATCGCCCGCCGGTCGACGGCGTCGGCGTGCCAGTCGGCGAACACCGAGCCTCGCGCGCCCGCCTCGGCGACGACCTCGTCGACAATGGACTCCAGGTCCGGCACGGTCTGCGCGCCCGCGAAGAAGCCCCGCGTCAGCACCAGGCGGGCGAAGGACCGGTTGAGCCGCAACAACTTCGCGGCCAGCGGACCGGCGAAGCGGGTGCGCAGCAGCGCGTAGGTCAGGAAGTGGTGCGGCATCTTGTGCTGCATGCCGGTGCTGTCCACGAGCACGAGTCCGCGCACCCGCTGCGGATTGCGCAGCGCGAAACCGGCCGCGATGCTGCCGCCCATCGACAGGCCGACCAGGATGGCGTCCGGCACCCGCCAGGCGTCCAGCAGCCAGCGCAGCACCTCTTCGAAGGTGCGCTGGTTCGCGCTGCCGTACCACGGCATGCTGCCGCCCTGGCCGGGCAGATCCGGCGCGAACACCCGGTGGTCGGCGGCCAGCACGCCGATCGCGTGGCGCCAGGCCAGCATCGCGTTGTCCGGCCCGCCGCCGTGCAGCAGGACGATCGCCGGACCGCTGGAGCCCGCCCGGTAGAAGCGGATCTTCCCGGCCGGGAACTCGATCTGGTCGACCTCGACACCCTGGGGTGGGGCGGTCATTCGCTCTCCTCGCATTTCGTCGCAGTTCCGTGCCCGCTTCCGGCAGACGCCCGGACGCCACCGGCGTTGCCCGGTGCGGGCACACCCAACGGATCTCGGTCGAGCGCCCGGGTGTTACTCGGGACGAATATTCCCGGACGGGGATCGACGGCACCACTCGAACGGGTCGAACGGGGGGCGTGCCAGGATTCGGGTGTGAGCACCGTCTATGACTGCACCAGTCCGGACAGCCGCGAAGAGGGTCTGGCCGCCGCGGCCAACACGGTTCGCGCGGGCGGGCTGGTCGTGCTGCCCACCGACACCGTCTACGGCATCGGCGCGGACGCCTTCGACGCCAACGCAGTGCACGCCCTGCTCGCCGCCAAGGGGCGCGGCCCGGACATGCCGGTGCCGGTGCTGGTCGGCTCCTGGTCCACTGTGGATGGGCTGGTGATGTCGGTCCCGCAGCAGGCGCGGGCGCTGATCGAGGCGTTCTGGCCCGGCGGGCTGTCGCTGGTGCTGCCGCAGGCGCCGTCGCTGTCCTGGGACCTCGGCAACACCCGGGGCACGGTGAACCTGCGGATGCCGCTGCACCCGGTGGCCCTGGACCTGCTGCGCGAGGTCGGCCCGATGGCCGTCTCCAGCGCCAACCGCACCGGCCAGCCGCCGGCCGCCAGCGCCGGCGAGGCTCGCGAGCAGCTCGGCGACTCGGTGCAGATCTACCTGGACGGAGGCCCGTCCGGGGAACCGGTGGCCTCCACCATCGTCGACCTCACCCAGGGCGCGCCGCGGGTGCTGCGGGAGGGCGCCGTGAGCCTCGCCGACCTGTCCGAGGTGCTCGGTGAGGACCTCGAAGCGGACCGGTGAAACCCGTCCGAGCGCGGGCCGATAGCGTTGGCTCCGCCAGCCGCAACGTGAACAGCGATGAGGAGCGCCGGGTTTGAGCAATCCGTTCTGGGGGCTGAAGTTCGAATTCACGCGGGCCTCGGCCCCGCGCGGGTGAGCCACCGGTATGGATAACGCGTCGTGGGCTCCGAACGGGCTTCCCGCCCGTGAGTACCTGCTCGTCATGCTCACCGCCGCGGCGGCGACCTTCCTGCTGACCGGACTGGTCCGGCTGCTGGCCTTCCGGGTCGGCGCCGTCGCATATCCGCGGCAGCGCGACGTGCACGTCAAGCCGATGCCGCGGATGGGCGGGGTCGCGATGTTCGGCGGGGTGCTGGTGGCCATGTTCCTGGCCGCCAACCTGCCTACGCTGTCGCGCGGGTTCACCTACTCCAACGACATCTCGGCGGTGGTCATCGCCGGCGGGCTGATCGTCCTCGTCGGCGCGCTGGACGACCGCTTCGAGCTGGATTCCCTGACGAAGCTCGCCGGGCAGGTCACCGCCGCCGGGATCCTGGTGCTCTTCGGCGTCCAGTGGTTCGTGTTCTGGGTGCCGTGGGGCGGCACCGACGGCAACCTGGGGCAGCTCATGGTGCTGGGCAGCAACCAGGGGCAGCTGCTGACGGTGCTGCTGGTCGTGGCGATGATCAACGCGATGAACTTCGTGGACGGGCTGGACGGCCTGGCCTCCGGCATCGGCCTGGTGTCGGCCACCGCGACGTTCGTGTTCTGCCTCGCCGTGCTGGACCGGCAGAACGGCGACGTCAACGCCTACCCGCCGGCGCTGATCGCGGCCGCGGTCGCCGGCGCCTGCATGGGCTTCCTGCCGCACAACTTCCAGCCGGCCAAGATCTTCATGGGCGATTCGGGTTCGATGCTGATCGGCCTGATGCTGGCCTCCGCGACCACGTCCGCGTCCGGCCGGATGGACTACGCCCACCTGAACCCGACCGACACCATCGCGCTGCTGTCGCCGCTGCTGGTCGTCGCGGCAGTGCTGTTCGTGCCGCTGCTGGACCTCATCATGGCCGTGGTGCGCCGCACCCGGGCGGGCAAGAGCCCGTTCCACGCCGACAAGATGCACCTGCACCACCGGCTGCTGGAAATCGGGCATTCGCAGCGCCGCGCGGTGCTGCTGATCTACCTGTGGGCGGCCGTCATCGCCTTCGGCGCGGTGTCGTTGACGCTGTTCAACGCGGTCGTTGTGGCGTGGGTCGTAGGCTTGGGGGTGTTGCTGGCGGCTATCATTTCGGTGATTCCGCGTATGCGCACCCGAGCCGATCGAGAGTCCCGATGAGCGAAGCGACCGACACGCCGAACCCCGCCGAGCCGGCCGAGCCCGCTGTGAACCCGCACGCCGAAACCGTGCGCCGGCTCGCTGCGGCGATGCTGCGCACCGCCTTGTGGCCGGGTGTGGCGACGGTGGCCATCGGGGCGGTCGTGGCGACTGTGCTGGTCGGTGTGCCCGGCCTGGTCGGGGCGCTGATCGGCGGCGTTGTGGCGTTCGCCTCGTCGCTGCTGACGATCTGGCTGATGCGGTTCACCGGCGGCATGAGCCCGCACTTCGTGATGGTCGCCGCGCTCGGCGGCTACGTCGGGAAGATGATCGTGCTGCTGGTGGTGATGACGTTGCTCGGCGGCGTCGACGCGATCCACCGGGAATCGTTGGCGTTCACCATGCTGGCCACCGTGATGGTGTGGGCGGGCGCCGAGGTGGTGGCGTTCAAGCGCACCAAGATTCCCACGATCGTGCCGGGAAGCTGATTCGTCTCGACGCGGTTTCCAGGCCCCCGGCCGCTGCGCCGGACGGGTGGAAGCGGACCACATGTCGGGAGACTACCTACCCGCTGGTATCGTCCCGCCGCAGAAGCCTTCCCTGCACAGCGCGGGTCCAAGGGGCGCACGGAGGCCCCTCGATCCCACCGGGTGGGGAGGGCCCCTCCGCGTGCCAGATCGCGTATCAGGTACGTTAAGTGCAAAACGTGACGATTCCCCCGGCAGAGTGAAGTTCACCGGGAGAACCGGAAGGAGCCCAGTTGGGCGCGCTGATGCTGGCCGAGGGCGGAACATTCCAACCGCCGGGCGCCGATAGCTTTATCCTTCCGCCGATCTTCGGCGGAGTCACCAAGCCGATGGTCCTCGTCGTTCTCTCGGCGATCATCGTGGCCGCGTACTTCGTGATCGCCACCCGGAACCTGAAGCTCGTTCCGGGCAAGGGGCAGTTCGTCGCGGAGTTCGTCTACGAGTTCAGCCGCAACAAGATCGCGCGGGAACACATCGGGGCCAAGGATTTCCGTCCGTTCGTGCCGCTGATCTTCGCGCTGTTCACGTTCATCCTGGTGAACAACATCTTCGGCATCATCCCGATCATCCAGTTCCCCACGATGTCGCGGATCGGCTTCCCGCTCGCGCTGGCCGCCGTGGTGTACCTGGTGTTCCACGGTGTCGGCTTCGCGCGGCATGGATTCCTGGGCTACTTCAAGCACATCATGTTCCCGCCCGGGGTGCCGAAGCCGATCTACCTCCTGCTGTCGCCGATCGAGCTCTTCCAGAAGTTCATCGCGCAGCCGGCCGCGCTGGCGATCCGAGTGTTCGCCGCGATGTTCGCCGGTCACCTGATCCTGCTGGTGTTCACGCTCGGTGGCGAGTTCCTGCTGCTCGAGGCCGGGGCCGCGCTGAAGCCGGTCTCGCTCGTCGGGTTCGCCTTCGCCATCGCGCTGACCTTCGTCGAGGCCCTGATCCAGGTGCTGCAGGCGTACATCTTCGCGCTGCTGACCGCGAGCTTCATCGGCGCGGCGTTGTCCGAAGGCCACTGAACAAGAGACTTCGTTCCCAACAAAGGACCTGTCGATCCGCGCCGAGAAGCGGACCGAGTGAAAGGTAGTGACAGTGAGCAACATCGTTCTCGCGCAGGCCGCCGAAGCCGCGGGCAGCATCAACCCCGGTCTGGCCGCGATCGGTTACGGCCTGGGCGCCGTCGGCCCCGGTATCGGTGTCGGCCTGATCTGGGCCGCCGTCATCAACGGCACCGCCCGCCAGCCGGAGGCCCAGGGCCAGCTGCAGGGCATCGCCTGGATCTCCTTCGTTCTGGTCGAGGTGCTGGCGCTGATCGGCCTGGTCGTCTACTTCATCGCGTCCGCTGCCTGATAACGGCTCAACGCGTTGGGAGACGTTGTGGTGAAGACGCAGATGCTGCTGGCCGCCGAAGGCGAGCACAACCCGATCATCCCGGAACCCGCGGAGATCGTGGTCGGTCTGATCGCGTTCCTGCTGCTGCTGTTCGTGCTGTGGAAGTACGCGGTCCCGCGCTTCGAGAAGATCTACGCGGAGCGCAGCGAGCGGATCGAAGGCGGTATCGCCAAGGCCGAGGCCGCGCAGGCCGAGGCCCAGCGGACGCTGGAGCAGTACAAGTCGCAGCTGGCCGAGGCCCGCGCGGAAGCGGCCCGGATCCGCGATGACGCCCGCGCCGAAGGCCAGCAGATCCTGGAAGAGATGCGCACCCAGGCGCAGACCGAGTCCGAGCGGATCATCAACCAGGGCCAGACCCAGTTGGCGCACCAGCGGGCTCAGATCGTCGCCGAGCTGCGGTCGGACCTCGGCCGCCAGGCGGTCGAGCTGGCCGGCCGGATCGTCGGCGAGTCCCTGGAGGACGAGGCCCGTCGGCGGGGCACCGTCGACCGGTTCCTTGACGAGCTGGAGGCCACCTCGGCCCCGGCGTCGTCCGAATCGGCCAAGGCCTAACCGAGTGAAAGGCGCTGAGAGTTGAGCACCCTCGTGAACGCCGCGAGCCGTGAGGCGCTGGCAGCCACCGAGCTGCAGCTGCTGCAGGCCACCGATGGGGCCCAGGCTGCGGAGATCACCGGGCTCGCCGACGAGCTGTTCGGCGTGGCCGCCCTGCTGGGCCGCGAGTCCACGCTGCGGCGGGCGCTCGCCGACGCCTCCACCGACCCGCGGTCCAGGGAAGACCTGGCCCGCGGGCTGTTGGCGGACAAGCTCGGCGCGCGGGCGCTGCCGGTGGTCGTCGAGGCCGTCCGGGCCCGTTGGTCCAGCCCGAAGGACCTGGTCGACGGGCTGGAGCGGTTGGGCCGCACCGCGCTGCTGGTGCAGGCCGAGCGGGCCGGCCGGCTCGACGCCGTCGAGGACGAGCTGTTCCGGCTGGGTCGCATCATCGGCTCCCAGGTGGACCTGGAGCGGTTGCTGTCGGACCCGACCGGCGACGAGGCGGGCAAGTACGCCGTCGTCGACCAGCTCATCGAGGGCAAGGTCGAGCCGGTGACCCTGGACCTGGTCCGCCAGCTGGTGGCCCGGCCGCGCGGCCGGCGGGTCAGCGAGGGGCTGGAAGAGCTGGCCGAGCTGTCGGCGAAGCGCCGCGAGCGCTCGGTGGCGCACGTCCGGTCCGCGATCCCGCTCAGCGATGAGCAGCAGCAGCGGCTGTCGCGCACGCTGCAGCGGATCTACTCGCGGCCGATCGCCCTGCACCTGGAGGTCGACTCCGCGGTCGAGGGCGGGCTGCTGATCCGGATCGGCGACGAGGTCATCGACGGCAGCATCACGGGACGCCTGCAGTCCCTGCGGCGCGACCTCGCCGACTAAGACCACGGGCCGTAGGCCCGGGAAACCGGTGCGGCGCCCAAACCAACTCCCTTCCAAGAACTAACCGAGGGCAGGAACGAGACATGGCGGAGCTGACGATCTCGTCGGACGAGATCCGCAGTGCGATCGAGAAGTACGTCTCCAGCTACTCCCCGGAGGTCAGCCGCGAGGAGGTCGGGGTCGTCACTGATACCGGTGACGGCATCGGCCATGTCGAGGGTCTGCCTTCGGTGATGACCGAGGAGCTGCTGGAGTTCCCGGGCGGCATCTACGGTGTCGCGATGAACCTGGAAGCTCAGGAGATCGGTGCGGTCATCCTGGGTGAGTCCGAGAAGATCGAGGAAGGCCAGGAGGTCAAGCGGACCGGCAAGGTCATGTCCGTGCCGGTCGGCGACGGCTTCCTCGGCCGCGTGGTCGACCCGCTGGGCGCCCCGATCGACGGCCTCGGCGACATCGTCGCCGAGGAGCAGCGTCCCCTGGAGCTGCAGGCCGCGACGGTCGTGCAGCGGCAGGGCGTGGGCGAGCCGCTGCAGACCGGTATCAAGGCCATCGACTCGATGACCCCGATCGGCCGCGGCCAGCGCCAGCTGATCATCGGCGACCGCAAGACCGGCAAGACCACGGTCGCGGTCGACACGATCATCAACCAGAAGGGCAACTGGGACAGCGGCGACCCGCAGAAGCAGGTCCGCTGCATCTACGTCGCGATCGGCCAGAAGGGCTCCACGATCGCCGGCGTGAAGCGGTCCCTCGAGGACGCCGGGGCGATGGAGTACACCACCATCGTCGCCGCGCCGGCCTCCGACTCGCCGGGTCTGAAGTGGCTGGCCCCGTACGCCGGTTCGGCCATCGGCCAGCACTGGATGTACCAGGGCAAGCACGTCCTGATCGTCTTCGACGACCTGACCAAGCAGGCCGAGGCCTACCGGGCGATCTCGCTGCTGCTGCGCCGCCCGCCGGGCCGCGAGGCCTACCCGGGCGACGTGTTCTACCTGCACTCGCGTCTGCTGGAGCGCTGCGCGAAGCTCTCCGACGAGATGGGCGCCGGTTCGATGACGGGTCTGCCGATCATCGAGACCAAGGCCAACGACGTGTCGGCCTACATCCCGACCAACGTCATCTCCATCACCGACGGCCAGTGCTTCCTGCAGTCCGACCTGTTCAACTCGGGTCAGCGCCCGGCCATCGACGTCGGTATCTCGGTGTCGCGCGTCGGTGGTTCCGCGCAGATCAAGGCGATGCGGAAGGTCACCGGGTCGCTGAAGATCGACCTGGCGCAGTTCCGCGAGCTGGAGGCGTTCTCCGCGTTCGCCTCCGACCTGGACGCCGCGTCGAAGGCGCAGCTGGAGCGCGGTGCCCGCCTGATGGAGATCCTCAAGCAGGGCCAGGGCGCGCCGCTGCCGGTCGAGGAAGAGGTCGTGTCGCTGTTCCTGGGCACCCAGGGGCACCTCGACTCGGTGCCGGTCGCCGACGTGCGCCGCTTCGAGTCCGAGTTTCTGGCGCACCTGCGGCGCACCCACGAGTCCGTGCTGAAGGACATCGTCGAGACCAAGCAGCTCTCCGACGACGGTGTCAAGTTCATCGTGGAATCGGTGGAGGACTTCAAGAAGCAGTTCACCTCGTCCGACGGTTCCTCGGTCGCACCGGAGGAGCAGCCGGAAGCCGAGGCGCTGGCGGCCGACGAGGTGGGCCAGGAGACCGTCAAGGTCAACCGCCCCGCCCCGAAGAAGTGACCGGATAGCCATGGCTCAACTTCGGGAACTGCGAAACCGCATCCGGTCGGTCAAATCGACCCGGAAGATCACCAAGGCGCAGGAGCTGATCGCTACCTCGCGCATCATGAAGGCGCAGGCCAGGGTCGAGGCGTCTCGCCCGTACGCGGACGAGATCACCAACGTCCTGACCGCGCTGGCCGACGTGAGCACGCTGGACCACCCGCTGCTGACCGAACGCTCCAACCCGAAGCGCGCCGGCGTGCTGATCGTGACCAGCGACCGGGGCTTCTGCGGTGGCTACAACGCCAACGTGATCAAGGCGGCGGAGGAGCTGCAGTCGCTGCTGCGCGAGCAGGGCAAGACCCCCGTGCTGTACGTCATCGGCCGCAAGGGCGAGGCGTACTACCGCTTCCGGCAGCGCAAGGTCGAGGCGAGCTGGACCGGTTTCACCGACCGGCCCGCTTACACCGACGCCGCCGAGGTGGGCGAGACGCTGGTCAAGGCATTCCTGGCGGGTGCCGACGACTACCTCGACGACGGGGGCACGGACGGTACGCTGGGTGTGGATGAGCTGCACTTGGTGCACACCGAGTTCGTCTCCATGCTCACCCAGAAGCCGACGGTCAGGCGGATCGCGCCGCTTGAGGTCGAGTACGCCGAAGAGCCTACGAAGACCCTCAAGTCGACGTACGAGTTCGAACCGGACGCGGAGGCCCTGCTCCGGGCCCTGCTGCCGAAGTACATCAAGACCCGCCTGTTCGCCGGTCTGCTGGATGCAGCGGCGTCCGAGCACGCTGCCCGCCGTACGGCTATGAAGTCGGCGACGGACAACGCGGACGAATTGATCCGCAACCTCAGCCGTGAGGCAAACCAGGCTCGCCAGGCCCAGATCACCCAAGAAATCAGCGAGATCGTCGGTGGTGTCGAGGCGCTCTCGTCAGCAGGAAGTGAGTGACATGACCGCTACTGCCACTAGCACTGCTACGGGCACTGGCCGCGTCGTCCGGGTTCTCGGCCCGGTCGTGGACGTCGAGTTTCCGCGAGACCAGGTGCCGGACCTCTACAACGCGCTCTCCGTGGACATCACTGCGGAAGGCATGGCCAAGACGCTGACGCTGGAGGTCGCCCAGCACCTGGGTGACAGCGTCGTGCGGACGATCTCGATGCAGCCGACCCAGGGTCTGGTGCGCGGCGTGGCCGTGACCGACTCCGGCGCGGGCATCTCGGTGCCGGTCGGCGACGTCGTCAAGGGCCACGTGTTCAACGCCTTGGGCCACTGCCTCGATGAGCCGGGCTACGGCTCGGACGCCGAGCGCTGGACGATCCACCGCAAGGCACCGGCCTTCGACAAGCTCGAAGGCCGGACCGAGATGCTGGAGACCGGCATCAAGGTGATCGACCTGCTCACCCCGTACGTGCAGGGTGGCAAGATCGGTCTGTTCGGTGGCGCCGGTGTCGGCAAGACCGTTCTGATCCAGGAGATGATCCGACGGGTCGCCAAGAACTTCGGTGGCACCTCGGTTTTCGCCGGTGTCGGTGAGCGCACCCGTGAGGGCAACGACCTCTGGGTGGAGATGGCGGAGTCCGGCGTGCTCGCCGACACCGCGCTGGTCTTCGGCCAGATGGACGAGCCGCCGGGCACCCGTATGCGGGTCGCGCTGTCCGCGCTGACGATGGCGGAGTACTTCCGCGACGTGCAGAACCAGGACGTGCTGCTGTTCATCGACAACATCTTCCGGTTCACCCAGGCCGGCCAGGAGGTTTCGACCCTGCTGGGCCGGATGCCGTCCGCGGTGGGTTACCAGCCGACGCTGGCCGACGAGATGGGTGAGCTGCAGGAGCGGATCACCTCGACGCAGGGTCGCTCGATCACCTCGATGCAGGCGATCTACGTGCCCGCGGACGACTACACCGACCCGGCCCCGGCGACGACCTTCGCCCACCTGGACGCGACGACCGAGCTTTCCCGGCCGATCTCGCAGAAGGGCATTTACCCGGCGGTGGACCCGCTGTCGTCCAGCTCCACCATCCTCGACCCGGCCATCGTCGGCGAGGAGCACTACCGGGTGGCGCAGGAGGTCAAGCGGATCCTGCAGAAGTACAAGGAACTGCAGGACATCATCGCCATCCTCGGTATGGACGAGCTGTCCGAAGAGGACAAGGTGACGGTGCAGCGGGCGCGTCGCATCGAGCGCTACCTGTCGCAGAACTTCTTCGTGGCCAAGCAGTTCACCGGCCAGGAGGGCTCCTTCGTTCCGCTGAAGGAGACCATCGAGGCGTTCGACAAGCTCTGCAAGGGCGACTTCGACCACTACCCGGAGCAGGCGTTCCTATCCATCGGTGGTCTCGACGACCTGGAGCAGGCGTACAAGAAGCTCACCGAGAAGTGAGCGCCGGGCCCCGCTGAAGGGGTCGGCAGACCGGCAACGGGGTCGGGGTCCGCGCGGACCCCGACCCCGCTTGCGAAAGCACCACCACAAGGCATTATCAGCCCGGCCAGTCACGATCGCCCTGGTGGCACCGGATAGACTGCGGGCACACACCCGACAAAGGAGACGCGCGTGGCCAACATGTCCGTCCAACTGGTCGCCGTCGAGCGCCGCCTGTGGTCCGGGGAGGCGACCGCGGTGGTCGCGCAGACCACCGAGGGAGAGATCGGCATCCTGCCCGGGCACGAGCCGCTGCTCGGCGAGCTGATCGAGGGTGGTGTGGTGCGCATCACCACCACCGAGAAGGAGACCGTCACGGCCGCGGTGCACGGTGGTTTCCTGTCGGTCACCGCGGACGGGGTGAGCGTGCTGGCGGAGTCCGCGGAGCTCGCCTCCGAGATCGACGTGGAGCAGGCCCGCGCGGACGTCAAGAGCGCCGACGAACAGGCCCGAGCACGGGCCTTGAGCCGATTGCGAGCGGCCGGCCACTCGGCCTGATCCGGGCCGCGCATGGGTTCCCCGGTCTTGTTGCTGGCAGCGGCCTTCGGGCTGCTGGTGATCGCTGCCCTGGTAGTCGGGGCGCTCGCGTGGCGGCGGCTGCGGGAACTGCGCGTCGGGGGCATCGACGTGGCGCTGCGCGCCAGCAAGGACGGCGGTGGCCGCGGCTGGCACCTGGGTGTCGCGCACTACCGGGGCGAGGAGTTCACCTGGTATCGCGTGCTCAGCCTGCGGTCCGGGCCGAACTGGGTGATCAACCGCCGGGACGTGGAGATCGCGCGGCGCCGCGAGCCGTCGATGGCCGAGGCGTATGCGATGCCGTCCGGATCGACGGTCCTCGACCTGACCGGCCCGGAGCTGGAGCTGGCGATGAACACCGACGCCCTGACCGGCTTCCTGTCCTGGCTCGAATCGGCCCCACCGGGCCGGTCGGTGCCCTGGGCATCCTGAAACGACCAGCGGGGTCCGCTACCGGGCCCCGCTTTTTCGTGCGCCGAAACCGGTGCGCTGACCAGGGTTCTAAGCTGCGGGAATGCGCATCGAGACGGTCGAGTACGACCACCCCGACGCCAAGAGGTTGATCGACGAGCTCCAGCGGGAGTACGTCGTGCGCTACGGCGAGGAAGACCTGACGCCGGTGGACCCCGTCGAGTTCCGGTCGCCCGGTGGCCTGTTCCTGCTCGGCTACGTCGACGCCCGCGCGGTCGCCTCCGGCGGGTGGCGGGTCCAGGACGGCGACGGGCCTGGTTTCCGGGACGGCGACGCCGAGCTCAAGCGGATGTACATCGCTCCCGATGCGCGTGGGAACGGGTTGGCGCGGCGGATGCTCGCCGAACTGGAGAACACCGCCGCGCTGGCCGGCCGCAAGCGCATCGTGCTGGAGACCGGCACCCGGCAGCCGGAGGCGATCGGCCTCTACGCCTCCTCCGGCTACACGGAGATCGAGAAGTTCGGGGTGTACCGCGACGACCCGCTGAGCAGGTGCTTCGGCAAGGATCTCTAGGCGTTGCCGCCCGGGCGCCAGAGCACGTCGCCGTCCGGGTTCGCCACCCTGGCGAGGATGAACAGCAGGTCCGAAAGCCGGTTCAGGTACTTGGCGGGCAGCGGCGAGGTGCGCTCGCCGTCGGCTTCCTGCAGCGCCCACGCGGACCGCTCGGCGCGCCGGGCCACGCACCGGGCCTGGTGCAGCAGCGCGCCGCCGGGGGTGCCGCCGGGGAGGATGAAGGAGTCCAGCTTGCCCAGGCGCGCGTTGAACTCGTCGCACCAGCCTTCGAGGCGGTCGACGTAGGTCTGGGTGATGCGCAGCGGCGGGTACTTCGGGCTTTCGGCGACCGGCGTGGAGAGGTCCGCCCCCACGTCGAACAGGTCGTTCTGCACCGCCCGCAGCACCTCGACGACGTCGTCGGCGAGCTGCGCGGTGGCCAACGCCACGCCGAGCACGGAGTTCGTCTCGTCCACGTCCGCGTAGGCGATGAGCCGCGGATCGGTCTTGTGCACCTTGGAGTTGTCCGACAACCGCGTCGTGCCCGAGTCGCCGGCCCGCGTGTAGATCTTCGTCAGGTGGACAGCCATGCCGTCAGCCTAGGCGGAGCCGGCCGTGTCCTGTCGGGCGTGACAGGAAGGTTCCCATGCTCCAGTTCTGCGGGGCCGGAGTGACAGGAAGGTTCCCATGCTCGCTCCGATGCAACCCGCTCCGATGGCGGTGGGGGGTGGGCCGTAACCTCGATGCTCGTGAGTGAGCACTTCCGGGTACACGGCGGGGCGCGCCTCGTCGGCGAGGTCGACGTCGTCGGGGCGAAGAACAGCGTGCTGAAGCTGATGGCCGCGGCGCTGCTGGCGGAGGGCACGACGACAATCGTCAACTGCCCGGAGATCCTCGACGTTCCGCTGATGGCCGACGTGCTGCGCAGCCTCGGCTGCGAGGTGTCGATCGATGGCGGCACCGTGCACATCACGACTCCGGCGGCGATCAGCCACGAGGCCATTTCCCCGTCGATGGGCAAGCTGCGCGCGTCGGTGTGCGTGCTGGGGCCGCTGGTCGCCCGGTGCCGTCGTGCCGTCGTGACGCTGCCCGGCGGCGACGCGATCGGTTCCCGCCCGCTGGACATGCACCAGAACGGGCTGCGGCAGCTCGGTGCGACCAGCCACATCGAGCACGGCGCGGTGGTGGCCGAGGCGGAGAACCTGCGCGGCGCCCAGATCTGGCTGGACTTCCCCAGCGTGGGCGCGACCGAGAACATCCTGATGGCCGCCGTGCTGGCCGAAGGCACCACCGTGATCGACAACGCGGCGCGGGAGCCGGAGATCGTCGACCTCTGCGTGATGCTGCAGCAGATGGGCGCCAAGATCGAAGGTGCCGGCACCTCTACGTTGACGGTGCACGGGGTGTCCTCGCTCAAGGCGGTCGAGCACCGCGTGATCGGGGACCGGATCGTCGGCGCGACCTGGGCGTTCGCCGCCGCTGCGACCCGCGGCGACATCATGGTGCGCGGTGTCGACCCGCGGCACGTGAACCTGGTGCTGGAGAAGCTGCGCAGCGCCGGGGCGGAGGTCACCACGTCCGAGGAGAGCTTCCGCGTGGTGATGCACGGCCGCCCGCACGCGGTGGACTTCGTGACGCTGCCGTACCCGGGTTTCCCGACGGACCTGCAGCCGATGGCGCTGGCGTTGTCGGCGGTCGCCGATGGCACCTCGATGATCACCGAGAACCTGTTCGAGTCCAGGTTCCGCTTCATCGAGGAGCTGGTCCGGATGGGCGCCGACGCCCGCACCGACGGGCACCACGCGGTGGTGCGCGGCCTGGAGCGGCTGTCCAGCGCCCCGGTGTGGGCCACCGACATCCGCGCCGGGGTGGGCCTGGTGCTCGCCGGGCTGTGCGCGGACGGTTCGACCGAGGTGTGGGACGTGTTCCACATCGACCGCGGCTACCCGAACTTCGTGGAGAACCTGCGCGGCCTGGGCGCCGAAATCGAACGCGTGACCGACTGAGCTGCGGTACACCCGTTCGGGCGTGACCATGGGCGAGGACCCTGCTCCCGCGTTGAAGGGGCGATGGTCATGGCGAGCAGAGGGTGGACGCGAAGAGATTTCCTGAAGGGCTCCTGCGCCGCGGCGGGCGCACTCGTGCTGGGCGGGTGCGCGCGCACCGGCGGGGGCGGGGCCGGCGGTGATCCGCTCGAAGCGGCTCGCAGCTCCGGCACCATCCAGGTCGGCATCGCAGGCGAAGCGCCTTACGGCTTCACCGACGCGGCCGGCCGGGTCACCGGCGAGGCGCCGGAGGTGGCGCGCGCGGTGTTCCGCGGCTTGGGCGTCAACGACGTGCAGGCATCGCAGGTCGATTTCAACCAGTTGATCCCGGCGCTGAACGCGGGCAAGTTCAGCGTGGTCGCGGCGGGCATGTTCATCACTCCCGAGCGCTGCAAGAACGCGGCGTTCTCGATCCCGGACTACCTGGCGCCGACGGCGTTCCTGGTCCCGAGGGGAAACCCGGAGGGCGTCGCCACGTTCGAAGACGTGGTGAGGAAGAAGCTGCAGCTCGCGGTGCTCAGCGGGGCGGTGGAGAAGGGCTACGCGCAGCGGCTGGGCGTGCCCGATTCGCAGGTGCAGGTCTTCGACACGCAGAACGCGCTGCTGCAGGCGGTCCTCAACAAGCGCGCCTACTGCGCCGCGTTGACCAACATCTCGCTCAACGACGTGGTGAAGAAGAACCCGGGCGCGCAGGTCGAGGTCACCAAGGGCTTCACGCCGGTGATCAACGGCAAGGCCGAGGTGCAGGCGGGCGCGTTCGTGTTCCGTTCGTCGGACACCGCGCTGCGCGACGCGTTCAACATCGAGCTGAAGAAGCTGCACGACAGCGGCGAGTGGGTGCGCATCACCGAGCCGTTCGGCTTCACCAGCGACAACCTGCCACCGGCCGACGTGACCACGGAGGCGTTGTGCGCCGGTAGGTGATCCCGGCGACGGGAGGCGACATGTCCGGGAACGTCTCGCACTTCCTCTCGGTCCTGCTGCAAGGTGTGCCGGCGACGGTGATCGCGACGCTGTGCGGCATCGCGCTGTGCGTCGTGCTGTCGTTCGCGGCCGGGCTCGGCATGCTGTCGCCGTGGCGGTGGGTGCGCGTCATCGCCCGCAGCTACGTCGAAGTCTGGCGCGGCACATCTGAAGTGGTGCAGCTGTTCTGGATCTTCTTCGCGCTGCCGCTGCTGGTCGGCTTCGAGCTGCTGCCGCTGTGGGCGGGCATCCTCGTGCTCGGCCTGAACCACGGCGCGTACGGCGGCGAGATCGTGCGCGGCGCGGTGCGGGCGGTGCCGAAGGAACAGCACGAGTGCGCGGTCGCGCTGAGCTTCGGCCCGGCGCAGCGGATGTGGCGGGTGATCCTGCCGCAGGCGGTGGTGGAGATGATCCCGCCGTTCAACAACCTGTTCATCCAGCTGCTGAAGAGCAGTGCGCTGCTGTCGCTGATCTTCGTGCACGACATCACCTACCAGGGCCGGGACGTCCTCGAACCGAACTTCACCGGCCAGACCGCGCTGATCTACCTGCTGATGCTGGCGCTGTACCTGGTGCTGGCGCTGCTGATCACGGCGGTGATGCGGGCGCTGGAGAAGCGGGCCGCAGCGGCCGTCGGCCGCGAGCCAGTAGCGCCGTCGAAGGCGCTCGGCCGAGCCGAAGGCGGGGCGGTCTAGTTGATCTGGGACTGGGAGTTCACCGGACGGATCATCCCGGACATCCTGCGCGGCCTGGTGGTGACGTTCGAGGCGACGTTGCTGGGTTCGATCGTGGCCTTCGCGCTCGGCCTCGTCCTGGCGCTGTTGCGGCGATCCCGGATCCGGCTGGTCAGCGGGGCGGTCTGGGTGCTCATCGAGTTCGTCCGAAGCACGCCGCTGCTGGTGCAGCTGTACTTCCTGTTCAACGTGCTGCCCGGAATCGGCGTGAGGTTCTCCTCGCTGACCACCGGCGTGATCGGCCTCGGTGTGCACTACGCCTGCTACACCGCGGAGGTCTACCGAGCCGGGATCGAGGGCGTACCGCGAGGCCAGTGGGAGGCGGCGACGGCGTTGAGCCTGCCCACCCGCCGGGTGTGGACGAGCGTGATCCTCCCGCAGGCGATCCCGCGGGTGCTGCCGGCGCTGGGCAACTACACGATCTCGATGTTCAAGGAAACGCCGCTGCTGCTGGCGATCGGGGTACTCGACCTGGTGGGAGCGGCGCAGGAAGCCGGGGCGGAGGCCTACCGGTACGTCGAGCCGCTGACCTTGGCGGGCATCTGCTTCCTGCTGCTCAGCTACCCGTCGTCGCTGCTGGTGCGGAGGTTGGAAAGTCGTGTCGGGATCTGACGCGGGCCACGACATGATCCGGTTCGACCGCGTGGTCAAGCGGTTCGGCGACAACGTGGTGCTGGACGAGCTGGACTTCGCGGTGCGGCCGGGCGAGCGGGTCACGCTGATCGGGCCCAGCGGATCGGGCAAGACGACGATCCTGCGGCTGCTGATGACGCTGGAACGGGTCGACGGCGGCACCATCCACGTCGGCGAGGACTGCCTGACCCACGTGCGCCGGGGCGGACGGCTGGTGCCCGCCGACGAGAAGCACCTGAGGAAGGTGCGCAGGCGGATCGGCATGGTGTTCCAGCAGTTCAACCTGTTCCCGAACATGCGGGTGCTGCGCAACATCACCGAAGCACCGGTCCACGTGCTCGGCCGGTCCACTGAGGACGCCGAGCGGCGGGCGCGGGAACTGCTGGACGTGGTGGGCCTGGCGGACAAGATCGACGCCTATCCCACGCAGCTTTCCGGCGGCCAGCAGCAGCGGGTGGCGATCGCGCGGGCGCTGGCGATGAGCCCGGACGTGCTGCTGCTGGACGAGATCACCTCGGCCCTGGATCCGGAGCTGGCCGCCGAGGTGCTGGACGTGCTGCGAGATCTGGCGCGCACCAGCGACATCACGATGCTGTGCGTGACGCACGCGATGAAGTTCGCCCGCGACGTCTCGCACCGGGTGCTGATGTTCGACGCGGGCAAGATCGTCGAGGACAAGCCGCCCGCCGAGCTGTTCGAGAATCCGGAGCAGGAGCGCACCCGGGCGTTCCTGCGGTCGGTGCTCGACGAGGCCTGACCGGTACCTGTCGGAGCCGACGGTCAAGGTCCGCGGCAGGTTCCGGAGCAGGTCAGGCCGGGTTCCGGCGTTCGTGCAGGAGAAGCAGGGTGTATGCGGCGATCGACTGCGCATCGGTGATCTCACCTGCGGCGATCATCGCCTCGAACTCGCTCCGGGAGAACCAGGCGGCGCGCATGTCCTGCTCCTCCAGCTCGCGCTCGTGCTCGCCGGAGGTGAGCCCGGTGGCCAGGAACGCCCGGCCTCGCTGGCTGGTGAGCCCGGGAGCCACATCGAGGACGCCGATGTCGACGAGCTTCTCGGCCCGTAGTCCGGTTTCCTCGCGCAGCTCCCGCGCGGCCAGCTCGGTGGGCGCGACGTCGAGCCGATCGGGAGCGGTGCCCTGCGGGAATTCCCAACGCCGCAAGCCCAACGGGTAGCGGAACTGCTCCACGAGGTGGAGCCGATCGCCGTCGAGCGGGATCACCAAGGCGTAGTTGGGCTTGTCGACCACGCCGTAGATCCCGTCCGAGCCGTCGGCCCGGCGAATGCCGTCCTCGCGAACGGTCATCCACGAGTTGGCGTAAACCTCGCGGCTGCTCGTCTGCTGCATGAGCCCATGATGCCGCACGCAGCACCCCCAGCGGCCCGGATCAGCCTGAGGGCGCGCTCGCATGACCACGCGACGACGCCAGGTGCCGGTCAACGATCGCGCGGTGCCGGGCGGGCAGTGCTCTGCCGCCTGGCCTGGGTGTTCGTCTGGGGTCCACTGTGGGCGGTGGGATGAATTCGGGTCGCCCGTCGTGCATGGTGATGTCCCAGCGCTGGTTGTGGAGCGTGCGGTGGTGGTGTGCGCAGAGCATGACCATGTTGTTCAGGTCTGTTGCTCCGCCGTCGACCCAATGCTGAACGTGGTGCGCTTCAGGAGTCCCCGGCGGATGGTCGCATCCAGGGAACGCGCACACGCCATCCCGCCGAAGCAACGCGGCGCGAATGTGGGTGGGTGCGGTTCGTTTCGCCCTGCCGACATCAAGCGGCAGGCTGTCGCCGCTGAGGACGATGGGTAGGATTTCGGCGTCGCAGGCGATGCGGCGTGCGTTGTGGGCGGTGATGGCGCGTTCGGTGTTGAGTGTGCCGGGCATGCCGTCCTCGCCGATGAACCCCAAGCCCCGCTTGAGGTCCTCGAAGTCGATGGCGATGGTCATCTGCGGCCGTTGCCCGCCGGTACGAGGCATCCCGTCGTGGTCCAGTGCCAAATCCAGCAATGCCGCGAACCCATCGGCGTTGCGCTGCCCCGCAGTGCGGGGATCTTTCTCCCCGTCGATCTCGGGCCGGGGTGCGGCAAGAGGCTCGATCAACGCAGCGAACTTCGCACCCGTCTCGCGGTCCAGCTTCGCCTTGATGACGGTCATGCCATCCCGGGTGGTGCCGTAGTGGAGCTCGCGTGCTTCGTGCTGGGCTTCCTCGTCGCGGAACGCACCGTCCTGATCCAGGAGGTAGCGGATGCGTTCGGCGAGTTTCTCCAACTCTCTCGGCGACATCGTCCGCGCATACCCGGCAAGGGTTGATTCGACCTCGGTGACCTGGTGGCAGCGGGCGTACTCGGGCAAACGCCGGATTCCGTTGACGATGACGCGCGCGTGGTCCAGTCCGATCGCGCCCTCGGCCAAGGCGGCGGCGGTGTCGGGGAGGTCGGGAGGCATGAGCTCGCCGTGGAAGGTTTGCCGGTCCTCGACGTTGCGGGCGACTGTGACACGCGTTTTCGCGTCACGCGGGTCGATGTTGAGCAGTCCTTGCAGCCAGACGTGCAGTGATCGGGCGGTGGTTTCGGTGTGGATGGCCCGGTGGTCGGCTTCGGCGATGTATTGGAGCTGTTCCCACATCATCACCCGCATCTCCTTCTCCAGTTCTTGGATGCGGGTAGCGAGTTCGGTGTCGGTGCAGGACACCGCCGACCACGGACCAGCAAGGTCCCCGGTCGCATCATGGGTGTTCAGTAGCGGTGTCATGCCACAATTGTCCCGCACTCGAACTCGTGTTCGCACTGTTTTTAGGGTCGCTTGATCAGGTGAAACGCCCCGCCCAAGGCCGCGAAAACCGTGCCATGTCAAGGGAAACGGTCACGACACGCCGAAGGCGACCCCATCCACCACCAAAACCACCGCGCCACCATCGGCCGTACGCCAACAGCTGGGAGCGACGGTCGCTTTCCCGCGAAATCGCGCCATCTCCACAACGGCCGGACCCCTGCGACGGATCAACCCGAAACCAAAACCCCACCAGCCCTGACCAACCCGAAAACGGCCACCCCGCAACGCAAGCCGCCACCCCGCCAGCCCACTCCGGGCCATCCCTGCGATAAAAAGCCCCCACGATCTACTCATCGCGGGGATGGCCCAAAGCACACCGAACCCCAAAAAGTCCCAACCCCTCCAATCCCCCAGCCCAAACCCGGCGAACCGAACCACAAGCTGAGAACCTCGAACCACGACCCGAGCAAGAGGAGCGAGCCCGAGTGCCCCACCCCTGGTGGCGAAGCGCGGTGACGTACCAGATCTACCCCTGCAGCTTCGCCGACTCGAACGCCGACGGGATCGGCGATCTCCCGGGGCTGACGTCCAGGTTGGACCACCTCGCCTGGCTGGGCGTGGATGCGATCTGGCTGACGCCCTGCTACCCGTCGCGGTGGGTCGACGGCGGCTACGACATCACCGACCACCGCGGCATCGACCCGAGCCTGGGCACCCTGCGGGACTTCGACCGGATGGTGGCAGCCGCGCACGGGCTCGGCATCCGGGTGCTGATCGACCTAGTGCCGAACCACACCTCGGACCGGCACGAGTGGTTCCGGCGGGCCCTGGCCGCCGGGCCCGGTTCGCCGGAGCGCGACCGGTACGTCTTCCGCAACGGCCGGGGGCCGGGCGGGACGCGTCCGCCGAGCGGCTGGGAGTCGCGGTTCGGCGGCAGCGCCTGGACGCGGGTGGCGGACGGCCAGTGGTACCTGCACCTGTTCGCCCCGGAGCAGCCCGACCTCAACTGGGCGAATCCGGAGGTGCGCGCCGAGTTCCTGGACATCCTGCGGTTCTGGGGGCGCCGCGGTGTCGACGGTTTCCGGGTGGACGTGGCCGCGGCGCTGGTCAAGGACCTGCGTGAGCCGTTGCGGGAGGTCCTCGGCGGGGAGGGCAGCACCGGGCTGGACGACTTCGCCGCCAACCCCGACCACCCGTTCCTGGACCGGCCCGAGGTGCACGACGTGTACCGCGAGTGGAACCGGGTGTTCCACGAGTTCGACCCGCCGCTGGTAGGGGTGGCCGAGGTGTGGGCGCGCAGCGACCGGCGGGTCCGCTACATCAGGCCCGGCGAGCTGCAGCAGGCCTTCGACTTCGAGTTCCTGCGGGTGCGCTGGCGGGCGGCGGAGTACCGGCGGGTCGTGTCGGGGTCGATCGCGGGAGCATCGTCAGTGGGAACCGTGGCGACCTGGGTGCTGGCCAACCACGACGTGGTGCGGCAGGTGTCCGCGCTGGGGCTGCCCGCAGACGTCGACCTGCGGGTCTGGCTGGCGTCGGGCGGAACCGAACCGCCCGTGGACCTGGAGCTGGGCACCAGGCGGGCGCGCGCGGCGATCTTGTTCGCGCTGGCGTTGCCCGGCTCCGCGTACCTGTACCAGGGCGAGGAGCTCGGGCTGCCGGAGGTCGCGGACTTGCCCGCGGAGGTCCTGCGGGACCCGAAGTGGGCGCGTTCCCGGCAGAAGGTGAAGGGGCGCGACGGCTGCCGGGTGCCGCTGCCGTGGACCCGCGGCGGGGTGTCCTTCGGGTTCGGCGACGCGCCGCCGTGGCTCCCTCAACCCGCCGACTGGGGCGGCTACTCGGTGGAGGCGCAGCGCGGTGACCCCGGCTCGATGCTGGAGCTCTACCGCGCCGCGCTGCGGCTTCGGCGCGGGTTCAGCGGCGACGAGAGGTTCGGCTGGGACGACCGCCACGACGCCGGCGACGTCCTGGCGTTCCGGCGGGGCAAGGACGTCCTGGTCCTGGTCAACACCGGCCCCGCGGCCGTCCCGCTCCCGCCGGGGGACGTTCTGCTGTCGAGCGCCCCGCTCGAAGGGGGCTTCCTCCCCGCCGACACCACCGTGTGGCTACGCCTGCCCTGACGAAAGCATGGGAACCTTCCTGTCACCCGCACCACGGCTTCGGTGGGCCGGGAGTGACAGGAAGGTTCCCATGCTCACTTCGCGGGTTCGGTGTTGCGCTCGTTGAGCCGGGACCTGCGGCGGCCGTAGCCGAAGTACACCGCCAGGCCGATCGCCGACCAGATCGCGAAGGTCACCCAGGTGACCGCGTCGAGGCCGAAGATCAGGTACACGCACAGGGCGAGGCCGAGCAGCGGCACCACCGGCATCAGTGGGGTGCGGAAGCTGCGCGGCAGGTCGGGCCGGGTGCGGCGGAGCACCAGGACACCGATGTTGACCAGCCCGAACGCGACCAGGGTGCCGATGCTGGTGGCCTCGGCGAGCTGGTTGAGCGGCACGACGGCGGCGAGCAGCGCCACCACGGTGCCGACCACCACGGTGTTCCGGGCGGGCACCGCGCGCCGGTTCACCTTGGACAGCATTCCCGGCATCAGGCCGTCGCGGGACATCGACACCAGGATCCGGGTCTGGCCGTACAGCACGGTCAGCACGACCGAGGCGATGGCGACGACCGCGCCGAACGCGAGCACCACCGAGGGCCAGCCCTGGCCGGTCACGATGCGCAGTGCGGCGGCCAGCGAGGCGTCGGATTCGCCGAGCGCGCCGACGCCCACCGCGCCGACGGCGGCGAAGGCGACCAGGACGTAGATGGCGGTGACGATGGCCAGCGACAGGATGATCGCGCGGGGCAGGTCGCGGGACGGGTTGCGGGCTTCTTCACCGGCGGTGGACGCCGCGTCGAAGCCGATGAACGAGAAGAACACCGCCGAGGCGCCCACGGAGATGCCGGCGAATCCCGCCGGGGCGAACGGCGTCATGTTCTCGGAGCGGAACGCCGTGATCGCCACGGCGAAGAAGAACACCAGCACCGCGATCTTGAGCAGGGTGGTGATCGTGGTGGCTCGGGCGCTCTCCCGCACGCCCAGCAGCAGGACGCCCATGGCGAGCAGCACGATCAGCGCGGCGGGGAAGTTGAACACGCCGCCGTCGCCGGGCGGAGCGGCGAAGATTTCGGGGATGGTGACGCCGATCGTGCCCTGCAGGAACTCGTTCAGGTAGCCGCCCCAGCCGACCGCGACCGCGGCGACCGACACCCCGTACTCCAGCAGCAGGCACCAGCCGCAGATCCAGGCGACGAGCTCGCCGAGCGTGGCGTAGGTGTAGGAGTAGGCCGAGCCGGACACCGGCACGCTGCCCGCGAGCTCGGCGTAGGACAGCGCGGAGCAGAGCGCGGCCACGCCGGCCAGCACGAACGAGAGGACCACGGCGGGTCCGGCGGCTGGCGCGGCTTCGGCGAGCACCACGAAGATCCCGGTACCGAGGGTCGCGCCGACCGACAGCGCCACGAGCGGTACCAGGCCGAGGGTCCGGTGCAGCTGGGAGCGCGAGCCGTCGTCGGCGAGTTGCTCGGCGGGTTTGACGCGCAGCAGGGTTCGGGCGAAGGACACGGGGCGTAACGGTATCTCGCTCAGCGGGAAGAACGAGGTCCGGCCCGGTGCGCCCCGGGGGTGCTCGACTTCTGGATCGACGCCCGTACTCTGTGCCGGGTGCGACTTGTCATTGCCCGCTGCCAGGTGGACTACGTCGGCCGGCTCACCGCGCACCTGCCCATGGCGCAGCGCCTGCTGCTGGTCAAGGCCGATGGGTCGGTGTCGGTCCACTCCGACGACCGCGCCTACAAGCCGTTGAACTGGATGAGCCCGCCGTGCTGGCTGATCGAGGATCCCGGCGTGTGGACCGTGCAGAACAAGGCCGGCGAGAAGCTGGTGATCAGCATCGAAGAGGTGCTGCACGACTCCAAGCACGAGCTGGGCGTGGAGCCGGGTCTGGTCAAGGACGGCGTCGAGGCGCACCTGCAGGAGTTGCTCGCCGCGCACGTCACGACCCTCGGCGACGGCTGGTCTTTGGTGCGCCGCGAGTACCCGACCGCGATCGGCCCGGTGGACCTGATGTGCCGGGACGCCGCCGGGGCGAGCGTGGCGGTCGAGATCAAGCGGCGCGGCGAGATCGACGGCGTCGAGCAGCTGACCCGCTACCTGGAGCTGCTGAACCGGGATCCGCTGCTGGCGCCGGTGGCCGGGGTGTTCGCGGCGCAGCAGATCAAGCCACAGGCCCGCACCCTGGCCGAGGACCGCGGGATCCGCTGCGTGGTGCTGGACTACGACCAGCTGCGCGGCATCGAGCCGGACGAGTACCGGCTGTTCTGAGTCACCTTTCCGGGGCACCGCGGGCGTTGTCGGCCCGCGGGTGACAGGAAGGTTCCCATGCTCACCAGGCGCGAAGCGGCCTTGATCAGGCGGTTTTGATCGCGTTGCCGTCGACGAGGTGGTCGGCGCCCGCGGTGCTCGCCGCGTGCGGGGAGGCCAGGAAGGCGACCAGCGCGGCGACCTCCGCCGGTTCGACGAGCCGGCCGGTGGTCATGCCCGCTTCGGCGGGGAGTTGGGCGAGCAGTTGGTCGAGGGGGACTCCCAGCGCTTCGGCCATCGCCGCGCCGTGCCCGTCCGCCGCTTCCCACATCGCCGTGCGCGCCGGGCCGGGGGAGACGGTGTTGACCCGCACGCCCTTCGGTCCGACCTCCGCGGCGAGCGCCTTGCCGAAGGCGGTCAGCGCCGCCTTGGCGGTGGCGTAGGGCATCGGTCCGGAGTGCGGCACCCGGGCGCTGATCGACGAGATGTTGACGATCGAGCCCCGGCGACGCAGCAGGCTGGGCAGCGCCGCGCGGGTGGTGCGGACCGCGCTGAAGAAGTTCAGGTCGAAGGTCCGCTGCCACTCGTCTTCGGTGAGGTCGGCGAGGCCGCCGAGCAGCCCGCCGTCGCCGCCGCCGACGTTGTTGACGAGCAGGTCCAGTTCGCCCACGTCGGCGAGGGCTTGTTCGACTAGGTTCGCCGGGCCGTCCGGTGTGGACAGGTCGGCGGTGCGGCCGATCGCGCCGGTCGCCGCGAGTTCCGGCGTGATCGTGCGCGCCGCGGCGACGACCCGCACGCCTTCGGCGGCGAGCGCGGACACGACCGCCAGCCCGATGCCGCGGCTGGCGCCCGTCACGAGCGCGGTCTTGCCGGTCAACTGCAGGTCCATGCTCCGACTCCCTGTTGCATCAATGTTGATGCGGCAGACCATATAGATGCGACATAGATGTCGCAAGTAACTGGTGAACTAGTACTTCCGTGTAGTGTTTCGGTGGTTTTTGGGAGGTGGTTGTGGCGCGAGCGATGCGTGCGGACTCCGAGCGGACCGCGCGGGGGATCCTGGAGGCGGCCGAACGCGTGCTCCGCGAGGACCCGGCGGCGTCGATGGGACAGATCGCCGAGGCGGCCGGGGTCGCGCGCACGACGGTGCACCGGCGCTTCGCCAGCCGGGAGGCGCTGGTGGAGGCGATGGCCACCTGGGCGGCCCAGCAGTTCCGCGACGCGGTCGAGGCCGCGCGCCCGGCCGGTGCGCCGCCGCTGGTCGCGCTGCACCAGGTCACCGCCAACGTGTTGCGGGTGAAGGTCGACTGGGGATTCGCGATGAGCCGGGCGATCACCGGCGAGGTCTCGCGCATCCACGGCGAGGTGCGGCGGGCTTGCACCGGGCTGATGGAGCGCGCCAGGGACGCCGGCGTGCTGCGCGCGGACGTCGACCTGGAGTGGGTGCGGCGGGTCTACTACGCGCTGATCCACGAGGCCGCCGAGGAGGGCAAGGCGGGCGCCGACACGGATGAGATGGCCGCGCTCGTCGTGGATACCCTGCTGAAAGGCGTTGGCGCGTAGCGAGATCCGCGTCAGCCGCGGTCCGGCTTGCCGTGGCAGCACGGCCGCAGCCGCGTGGTGGTCCACGGGGTCAGCAGCCGGGCGAGGTTCCGCCAGAACTGCTCCGACCGGTCGCGGACGCGTTGTGCGTCGTTCGCGGGCCGGTCGTTCGGGTCCGTCGCCAGTCCGTCGATGATCGCCAGATCGATCCGGGCGTTCACAGCTCCACCCCCGTCGCTGCGCATGTGCCAACAGTGACGGTACCGGTCACATTCCGTTGCGGGGAGCGGATTTTCGCATATCACTCGCATGGCCGTGCCGGGTCGCGCGGCTCGTCACGCCCCGTGTGTCGCGAGGCGCGCGAACGGGCCGCCCGTCCGGCGGGAATCGCCTGATCGATTTAGTGTCGAGTTCCAACGAAATGATATCGGAGCGATGTGATCCGCCCCACTGTGCGGTACTGTCCGGCTGCTGTCGCGAGTGTGGTGGTTGTCGTTCGACTTTGTTGGGTCTGGAGGTGGCGTGGCGGTGCTGCTAGCTCAGGGTCAGCTGCTGGATGCCAACGCGGTGGATTACGCGTTGTTGGCGTTGTACTTCGTTTTTGTGCTGGGTATCGGGTATCTGGCGCGGCGAGCGGTTTCCACCAGTTTGGATTTTTTCCTGT
>NZ_SMKW01000073.1 GCF_004348985.1 Saccharopolyspora elongata
ACGGCTCGATTCGCTCCCACAGCTCGTCGGACACGATCCATGGCGGCTGCTCACCCTTCTTCACACGATCATGATCAACCATCAGGGAATGCCAGTCACTACAAGTGATCATTCTGTTAGGAACTCTAAGGTCGTCAGCAGCTCGCCGTGATTTGATCGGCCCCGCCTCCTGGAGTGCTTGGGTGCCGAAATGCGCGGCCTCGGTCGGATCGCCGGCGACCATCGTCAGAGACGCGAGCTTGGTCTGACTGATCGCACGTGATCGTGCGTGGGCTTCGGCGTGTCCAGCGACGGACGCCGCGAGCCGGGTTCGAGCCTCAGTGATGAATTGTCCGCGTACGCCGAGCTCCCACAACGCATGCCCTGTGTCTCCGGCGTGCTGTGCTGCGTCGTAGTAGTCCATCCAGGGCGGATTTTCGGCTGGATTCGCGTGATCGAATGACTCATCGGCGAGACCGACCGCAGTCAGGGTGTCCTGTATCCGACCGAGCTTGCCGAGGGCACGAGCCCGTGCGGTGTGCAGCATGGCGCGTTCGGTCGCTACAAGTCGGTCGGCTCGAACGAGCGCTAGTTCGGTGTAGGTCAATCCCGTGTCCGGGTCACCACACCAAATCGCCTGCCGTGCCATCGAGGACAGGATTTTGGCGCGCAAGTGCCAGTCCCCGGCCTCCTCGGCGCACGCCAGCGCGAAGCGGAACATACGGCGAGCGTCTTCGTGGGCATACGCATCGAACGCCATGAAACCCGTGACGTGAGCTAGATAGCCAACGGCCGAGAACAAGTCGTTCCGGATCGCTGGAGCGCATCGCCCATTGAGAAGCTCCGCGGAATAGCGCAGTTGCGCGGCTACGGCTGCCCGGACGAGCCCACCCCCGTATCGCGCATCCCAACCGCTGAAGGCTTGAGCGGCGGCACGGACCTCGGCCACCTCTGACGTGCCAACGACGGATGGGACTGGAGTTGGCTCGGTAGGGGCCAGCATGTCAATGGCCGACTGGCCAACTACGGCTCCAGCGCCAACGCCGACGGCTGCACGCAAAAACTGCTGACGGTCCACGTCTTCCACCGTAGAACGGCTTCGGCGGGGACGTCGAAACCCCAACTCCTGATCGGTACGGGCATTGAGTACTGCGCGTAGTCCTGCGCGCCGGTCGTCGTCCTGCAGCCACCGGATCTTTCCCTGCTCCAGTTTCCCAATGTAGTTCGCGTCAAGCGCGATCACGCGAGGCGGCTTCGTGTGCTCGTAGACCCAAGTGTTGACCAGGTCGGCAAGTTCCTGATGCGACAGCGGCTCGCCCGTTGCGTTCGGTGACTCGACACGCTCACGAGCGCGGCGAAGTTGATCGTTGGGATCAGACACGGTTGATCTCCTTGACGGGGCGAAGCGTGTCCATATTTGCACAATGAGTAATCGCCGTCACGCATGAGGATCCTGGCTATCCTCCCGCAATCCTCCCCTTGACAACCCGGTTGTGCGCCATTCCGCTGCTGCCGCATCACCAGCAGAGTCGGCAATATGTCGGTAATTCGTAGAGCGGGGACGGGGAACATGCCGATGCGCTGGGCGGGCAGTTGGTCCACGAACGCGGTTGCAGAGGGGGAGGCATCGGCGTGATGACCATTCCGGCACACACACCCCCGGAGCTCGGAGCGCTGCCTGCGTGGCTCCACCTGCACATCCGGGCGATCGAGGACAGCAAGCGTGCTGGCTTCATGTTCCTCTACTTGCCGAGTCTGGCGAACCTGTCGACGTTGCAGGGGATCTTCAAGGCGCATGGTGCGATGGACATCTACAGCGCGACCTCGACGTCGGACGCCGTCGCGGCCCGGTTCCGCCTGGAGGATCTGGAGACCGACCGGCCTCGGCCGTTGTGGCACGCGCACGGGTCGGTCACCGATGTGGTGCGCGAGCTGATGCAACTGCCGCCGCACGGGTCCAAGGGGGCACCCAGTCTCGCGCTTCCGCTTCCCGGCGACTTGTGGGTGCCGCCGTTCGCCTGATGGCCCCGGGGCGCAGATTTGGCCGCCCTCGTGGTGCTGGTGTCGCTGTTCGTCCTTCTGGTCTGCCTGGTCACCGCCTACTACGCCCGGACTCCGGGGCGGCACGCCGGTGCGGGCATCGGCGCGTACAACGCGCGCACGCTCGCGAACCCGGTCCGCAGGTCGGTCGCGAGAACGAAGTGAACGGCACGAAACTCGTGAATGGAGACGGGAAACCGAATTGATAGGCCTTCTCAGAGTGGTCTCGCTTTCTTATGGACAGGCGTGTGGGCACACGGTCGGATTCATCTCCGAGTACGGCACCGGCCCAGAATTCGACCAGTTGGCTACCGAGACGTTCGAGCAAGCCGAGCGAGATGAAGAGGGCAACACGCTCTCGTGGGCGGTTCTGGTTCGGAAAAACTTCTACCAGGCTCTCAAGATCAAGGATCCCGGTCGGCTGCATGACGCGCTGCTGCGGCATGTGGGCTACTGCCTTGCCTGGGCGGAGGACGCGAAAGCGAGCCACGAGGCGGAGCTCGCCTCCAAGAAGTAAGGCCGCAGAGCTCGGGCCGGGACGTGTCGTCAGCACTGGGACTCGGCCCGTTTCCGCCCTGGCCACTGCCACAACGGCGTGGCGGTGGCCAGGGCGACCAACAACACAAGGGAAGGAAAATTGAGGAAATTGATAACAAGCAGCCGATGCAGCATCGGGTTGCAGGCCGCCGAGATCGGTGCGGTAGCGGTGTTGTTCTGTTACGCGGACTTGTCCCCGACCTCTGTCAAGGTTCTTGCGGGTGTAGGGCTTGGGGCAGCGATCGGTCAATGTGCCCTGTGGTGGTTTCGGCCCGATTCGACTGGCAACTGGACCGTCCGTGATCCATGTCGTTGACGCACTCGACTTCCGGGATTGAGGGAGCAGCATGGTTGCCGACGACGAGGTCGTGCAAAGCAAGTTCTCCGATCTTTACACGGCCGTCTATGACCTGATCGACGATGCCAAACGGGGTCATGAACTGGTCAAGCTGCACAAGGGAAGTCATGGAGCCGCTAATCCGCATCCCGTGGTGCAGGACGTGGGAGCGTACTTTTTCCGCGAGCGGAAAGGGATTTTCTCGTTCGTGCACCATGCTGTGGGCGCCACGGATGCAGGCCTGGATGCTCTCGCGGTCTACGACTCGGCGTGTCGTCCTCGCGTCGCTACTCGGAAGGTGTTCGGCCTGTTGGCCGAGTGCTCGCGTCGCGACGGTGAGAGGGTCGAGGACTTTTCCAGGTGGGTCGTGTCGCGGCAGCATGATCTCGGCCGGTACCGGGGTGGGTCGTCCGGGTTCGATGACGAGGCCCGGTCGTTCGCCGCCGCGCATTTCCGCAGTACCGGTATTCCCGCTTCGCCGCAGGAGGTTTTGGTGTGTTGCGGTGGCGCCAAGGGCGGCATGATGGCGATGCTCGCGGCGGTGATGTGCCGCCACGAGGGCGAGAAGGTGCACCGGATGTCCGGGCGGGTGCTCGCTCCGGTCGGCTACTACCAGAGCTTGCGGATACTCCCGCCCATCGTCGGCGGCGCCATCGACGTCGCGGTGAACCTTGACGGCCACGACGTGGAGGCGTGGCTTGCCGACACCGCTCGCGAGAACGGACGTGTGATCTATGCACCGCTGGTGAACAACGTCGACGGGAAAGCACTGACCGAGTCCCGTGCTCGCGATATTGCTGGGGCGGTGTTGGAACACAACCGGCGCAACCACGGCAACCCGGTTTATGTGCTGGGCGACGACGTGTACGCCGGCAGCTACCTGGCGCCCGGACTATCGGCGCGGCCGATCGGATCCGTCCGAGGTGACGAGGTGGGCGGCTCGGATCTGGGGAACATGTCGGATTGGGTCTTGTCGGTGGTGACACCAAGCAAGACCTACGCACTGCCGACGAGCCGTATTGCCTTCGCGCACACCGGCAATGCGACGCTGCGGTCGGCCGTGGCGCACTACCGGACGATGTTGTCCTACGGGCGCGTGCCGCAGGGCGACGAGCTGACCGCCGCCGCCGCGATCTGCCTGACCCCGCAGCACTGGATCGACCAGTGGAACCGCACCTACGCGCAGCGGGTCGATCGGCTGCGCACGCGCTTGCAGGTCATCAACCAAGCCCTCGGTATGGATGCCTTCCGGCTCACCAGCCCGGACGGCGGCTGGTACGCGGCGCTGCGGATTCATCCCGGGCTGTTCGCCGACCCTCGGGTGCGGTCCAGCGTTCATGCCTTGGCGGTCTGCCTGTACTACGGGCGTGAGCGCTGCGACACCGGGCTCGGCCTACTCCCGGGTGAACTCTCCGGCTACCGGGTCACGACAGGCTCGCCGGAGTTCATCCTGCGAGCCAGTGTCGCCGTCGGTGACGACGAACTCGACGAGTTCGCTCGCCGATTGGCCGAGCTCGGCGCGCTGCTGTGCAGCCCCGCCAGGCCGGCCGTCATCACTCACGCACTCGACAGCGCCCGCTCTGTCGTGCACGACCTCGACACCATCGCTGACAACGCCTGATCAGGTGGCGCGATCACGCCCCCGCTGTCAGGTCACCACGCTACGATCACGCCCCATATCTTGTAGATCAATGTTTACGCTCACCCTAGTTGTAGGGGTGATGAGGAAAAGGAGTGACATGTCTGGAAGTGTCGGCATCGCCGAGGTCACCCCGACCATCACGCGCCGCCGATTGCCCCGGGTGCGGTCCGGGCAGCGGATTTCGGCCTCCGTGGGCGGCGTGGACCTGGAGGTCATCATGGACCTCGACGACGACCGGCAGCTGTGCGACATCCACCTGCCCGAATCCGGCCCGCACGGCTCGTTCCAGCACGGCATGCTCAGCGCCTATGTCTCGATGATGTCGCTCGCCCTGCGCTACGGCGCCCCGCCGGAGGAGATCGTCGCGCGCTTCGTGCACACCCGCTTCGAACCCAGCGGCTACACCGACGACCCCGACATCCCGCGAGCCGCCAGCGTGGTCGACTACCTCGCCCGCCGCATCGCGCTGGACTTCCTGCCTCGCTCCCGGCAAGAAGCGCTCGGCATCAAACCGAGTGCCCGCGCCGTGGCATGAACGATGATGGACGGGGCGAGCTGGCTATGCCCTACGGCCAACTCGCCCCGAAGTTCGTTCAGCACTGGGCCTACAGTGAAAATTCGTGACCTGGATGACCAACCGGTTCCGCCACCACACGGCGATCACTGAGTCTTGTCGGCTGTAGTACGACAACGCAGCCCTGCCGTCCGTACCGAACGCCACCACAAGCTCGTGGTCGGGGCCCTGCTCGTTCCAGCTGGGGCGGTCCTGGTGCGTGATGATCGCGGACCCGGTGTCCTCTGCGGCAAGCTGGTCGACGAGAGCGGGCAGCTGGTCCACATGCTCTACGACGACATGCCGTTCGTGTCCGCTTTCTTGACCAGGACCTCCCGGACGTAGTCGGGATGGAAAGGATGGATTTGCGATCCGCAATTTTGGTTCCTGCCGCTGAACCCGAGTCGTGCGTCCAGCGGGCGACATGGACGATCGATGATCCCGCGCAAAGCAATCGGGCCTCTGCCGGTCGCGATCACGGCGTGATCGCGACCCGCAGAGGCCCTCCTGCTATCCGTCACCGGGATCAGGACGGGAACCCGGCGTTCAAGACGTCAGGTATTCGTACTGGCTCGGCAGGGAACTGACGAGGCGAGCGCTCTCCTCCCGGACCCGGGCCATTTCCGCACGCGCCGCGGTGTCGTCGAGGAAGTCGAGCGCGGGCAGCGACCGCTTGGGCAGATGACCGCCGAGGCCGAGCAGCATGACGTTGTAGGAGTACGGCTCGAAACCGTGGTAGTAGGGGTAAACCGACGTGTGGTCGGGTAGCCGGACGGACCACGCCTCCAGCCGCTCGTCCAGCCCGGGCGGCAACGGCCGCTCCTTGGTGGCCTTCCAGTACGGCGTGTCGGCCCGTGCGGCGCACCGGTAGTGCACCACCAGGAAGTCGCGGACGCCGTCCAGGCAGCGCGCGACCGCCCGGTTGTAGCTGGCGATCAGCTCCGGTTCCCAGTTGGCGTCCGGGAAGTGCTTCACCAGCTGCTCGACGCCGTGCTGGATGAAGAAGATCCCGGTGGACTCCAGCGGCTCGACGAACCCGCTGGAAAGCCCGATCGCCACGCAGTTGCGCACCCAGGAGTTCCGGTTGCGGCCGATGCGCATCCGGATGTGGTTGGCTTCGGCGTCGGCGGCCTCCGGGCCGACGAACTCGCGCAGGGTCTTCTCGGCCTCCTCCGGCGAGCAGAACTCGTCGGCGTAGACGTAACCCGTGCCGATGCGGTTGGACAGCGGAATCGTCCAGATCCAGCCGGAATCCTGCGCGGTGGCCGTCGTGCACGGGCGCATTCCGGTCTGCTCCACGTCGGCCGGGACGCGCAGCGCCACGGCGCGGTTGTTCGGCAGGTACTCCTGGTACGACTCGAACGGCTCCTCCAGCACCTGGTTGATCAGCAGGCCGCGGAATCCGGTGCAGTCGATGAACAGGTCACCGGTGATCTCGCCGTGTTCGCGGGTGACCAGGTGGCTGATCCAGCCCCGCTCGTCCTGGCGCACCTCCAGCACGTCGTCGCGCACCCGGCGGATTCCCCGGCGGGTCCCGAAGTCGGCGAGGAACTCGGCCAGCAGGGATGCGTCGAAGTGGTAGGCGTACGGGAACTGGGTGTCCTGATCGGACATCGTGCTCTGGCGCTTCCGGTCACCGCCGTCGTGCAGGGACCGCTCGAACAGTTCACCGTCCGAGTACTTGGGCGCCCGCTTGGCGTCGACCAGCTCGGGAATCACCATGCAGTCCTTGTCGAACCGCTCGCCGCCGAGCTTGAGCCACCAGTCGGCCATGGTGAACCCCTGCACCTTGGCCATCCGTTCGAACGGGTGGTAGAAGACGTGGCCAGGTTCGCGCCAGTTCTCGAACCTGATGGCCAGCTTGTAGGACGCGTGGCAGGCCGGCATCCAGTCCCGTTCGGCCAACCCCAGGTAGTCGAAGAAGTGCCGAACGGTGCTGAAAGTCGCCTCTCCCACACCGATGGTGGGCACGCGGGCGGACTCGACCAGGGTCACCGAAATCTGGTCGCCCAGTGCTTCCTTCAGATAAGTCGCGGTCATCCAACCGGCAGTACCTCCACCGACTATGACGACGTTGCGGAGCATGTCCCACCTCTTCGCGGATCTTCACCGGTTTTCCAGCCGCAGTGCAGCACGGCCGGCCGTCCGTGCGCGACTGCTCGTTCGGGCACTGGTCGTGGACCATTGGTGGGGCTCGTTGGGGCGTCCGATTGGGCACTGGCCACCGATCGGCCCCGTTCCTAACCTTGACTTCGTGACCGCCCAGAGCAGTCCCTCCGCCGAACCGGCGCGCGAACGACGGGCGCGGCCGCGTTCGAGGAGCCGATGAGCGGTTTCCCGGTGGAGTCGCCGTGGTGAAGTCCATCGGACGCGACGCCGTACCGCGGGGACTGCCCCGCACTTCGTCGTGGCCGAGTCGGTGTCCGGCGACACTCCACTGCGGTGCGGCAGGCACGGTTCACGACCGCGCCCCCGCCGGCAGTGCCGAGCCGAACGGTTTCCGAGATGTTGTCGACCGAGGAGGTTTCCGTGGTCCAGCCGGACCGGCGAAACTGCGCTGAGCACGCTGCGGGGTCCCGCTACCGCGAAGTACTGCGGCTCGATCAACTCCTGAGCTGCCAACCGGAAAAGGGCACGCACGACGAATTGATGTTCGTCATCGTCCACCAGGTGCACGAGCTGTGGTTCAAGCTGATGCTGTTCGAACTGGAGGAGGCGCGCGACCTGCTGCTGGCCGACCGGCTCGACGCGGCCGAACACCTGCTGCGCCGGCTCGTCGCGATCCAGAACGTGCTGATCTCGCAGTGGGCCGTGCTCGACACCATGCTGCCGATGGACTTCCTCGCCTTCCGGGACACCCTCCGGGGCGGCAGCGGCTTCGAGTCCGTGCAGCACCGCGAGATCGAGTTCCTGGCCGGGCGGAAGGACGCCGGCTACCTGGACCAGGTGCAGCTCACCGACGCCGAGCGCGAACGCCTGGTCCGCAGGCTGGAAGAACCCAGCTTGCGGGAGGCGTTCATCGCCCTGGTCGAGAAGCGGGGGGTCGATTCGCTCGCCAAGGTCTGGCAGCACGGCTATCAAGACCTGCCCGCAGCGCACTGGGAACTGCTGCGCGTGGCCGAGGCCCTGCTCGACGTCGATCAGGCGTACGGCCGGTGGCGAACGCACCACGCGCTGAGCGTCGAGCGCCAGATCGGGTACAAGCCGGGCACCGGTGGATCATCCGGAGTGGACTACCTGCGCTCTCGCATAACTTCCCGCCTCTTCCCGGAACTCTGGGAGGTCCGGTCCCAGCTGTGACGCCGGTGGTGCTTGCACGGCTCGCTCGTCGCGGCCGGGGCTTGCCGGGTGGGCGTGTGCTCCGTTGCAGCGCCCACCCAGACCCCTTCAGGTCAACTGGTCAACAAGCCATCGCGGATGGCGTAGGCGACCGCGAGAGTCCGATTGGGACAGTTCAGCTTGGCCAGCAGGTTGGCGACATGCCGCTTGGCTCCGTGCGCGGAGATGCCGAGCCGTCGGCCGACCTGCTTGTTGCTCATCCCCTCGGCGAGCAAGCCGAGGACCTGCCGTTCGCGCGGCGTGAGGCGGACGGTGCTCGTTCGCGGTTGGCCTCGACGGCGAAGCTCCGTGATCAGCTTCCTGGCGAGCGAGGACGGCAGCGCCATATCACCACGCTGCAGTCGTAGCAGGGCATCCTCGAGGTTCTGCGGATCGACCGCGGACTCCAGGAGGAATCCATCCGCCGACAGCGTCGCGGCCTGGGCGACCACGTCATCGCTGGCGTCGCGCAGCAGCGCCACCGTCTTCACGCCGCGCTTCGCCGCGACCGAGGAGATCTGCTCGAACTCCGCCAATTCGTCGGCGGAAATGAGGGCAACGTCGAAAGGACGGTTTTCCAGGAGGGTCACGGCCTCGCGGAAATCGGCACAGCCGTGCACGAAGTTCACCAGGGAAAGACTGCGCAGCATGTACGTGAGGCCCCATCTCGAGACCTCGTTGGGAAGGGACACCAGGACGGCCAGTTCCGCGTTGCGGAATCGGGCGGTGCCATCCGCATCATGTCGACCTGTGCCGATTTCCCATTTGCTTCCTAATGGAATTATATCCCCGTTGATGACGCAACTTCCTTTCGTGCGGGGCGGACTGCTCTTGTCGTTGGGATTGCTCCGTACTTCTTCGATGCGGACATCTTTGTCGGCTTGGCGTCGTGCTATCGCTGGCCGTGGTCGTGCTGCATCCCCAGATTTCCCGGTTCGTACGTCCCAACCGCGCCGTACCGGCTCCGCCGGTCCCAGCGGCCTTATCGGGGCGGGCGCCGCCGTTCGTTACTCATCGCACCGTGCCCTGCCCCTCCGTCTGCTCCCGCTGGGAAACCGGACGCCGGTGCCGCCGGCGTCAGGTGACAAGTCGAAAATATCGAGTGCATCACGAGTATGTCACTGTGATCCCGGAAGATACGCTCAATGCAGTAGCAGAGCACTAGGCGAAAATCGTCAAATGGTGCAGTCGGGGCCGCCGGAAGACGCAGCGGCTTGGGGCGGTGTCCGATATCGGTCGTAACCCCACCCGCCAAGTGGTCGGTCCCGCATGCCGACCGCACGCCGGACCGGTGTGCCCGGGATTCGGAAGTAGGTGACGTGCAGGACAACGCGCTGGTCAGCGCCTTGGGTGCGCGCCCCCGCGCAGCCTGGGGCTGATCTTGGCGACGGGGTCCCCAGTGCGTTCGCCGATCGTGGTGGCGGTCACGCCGGCCGCCCTCGACCGGGGACAGGATTGCGGCGCCTGGTGCGTCAGTTTCCCTGCGGGGCGTACTTGCCGTCGGCCATGACCTGATCGGCGATGCCGTAGGGGGCCGCATCGGTGGTCGAGAGGCGAAGGTGGTTGCGAAGATCGCGAGCGATGATGTCCGGATCTTGCCCGGTCTTCGCGACGAGGAGTTGCACCATTTCATCGGACCATTTCTGATGGTCCGCCGTCGTCGGCGTCACGGGCTCCCCGTCGAGACCTTCGTCGTGGTCGGGTTGCCGTAGGACCACATGCGATCCCGGAAGCATGTACCTCTTGCCGATCGCTCCGGAGCACAGCACAAGAGTCGCCGCCGATCCCACCGTGCCGATCGCCCAGGTCGAAACCTCCGGCTTGATGCAGTTGATCGCATCGCAAATCGCGAATCCGGCCGGTAAAGATCCGGTGGCACTGTCGATGTAAAGCTTGATTTCCGCATCCGGATCTGTGGCGTTCAGCAGCAGCAATTGCGATATCGCGGCGGTCGAGGTATTTCTGCTCAGCTCGCCGCTGATGACGACCGTCCGATCATCGAACATATCGCTCATCAACTTGTTCATCGCCCAACTGTGTATGGGCATCTCGCGCTGCTCGCTTCCCTCGTCGCGGTCTCGCGTGCGAAGATCACTGTAGTCGTGATCGCCGGACCACGTGCTTTCGGCACGAGAGGTTCGCTGAGAGCGTACGTCCGCGGCAAGGGAAATCCTGGAAGCGTTCGACCGAACGCATTGTGCGGCACAACGCCGATGTGGTGCGGCAATGCCCGGCCCTATGTTCGTCAGTCGGCCTGCGCCAGTGCGACCGTGGCACCGGCACGGTTCAGGTACGGCCTTTCTCCAACAGGGCGCCCGGTTCCTCCCGGCCGGGAGTTCAGGCGGGGACGGGTTGCCGGTCCGAGCCGTCGAAGGGCGGGTAGTTCTCGCCGGCCACTCTTTCGGCCGCGTCGATGTAGTCGACGAGTGCGTCCCGGGATCGGGCGAGCTTTTCCATCTGGTCGTTCAGCCGTTGCAGCCGCGTTCGCATCGCGGCCAGCAGCTCGGGGCACCCGAGCAGTTCCGGGGTCTCGCCGACCGCGCAGGGCAGCAGGTATGCGATGTCCTCTGAGGACAGACCGGCGCCGAGCAGGTGCCGGATCTGCTTCACCCGCAGCACGGCGTTCTCGTCGTACTCGCGGTACCCGTTCGCGCTGCGGTCCGCCTCCAGCAGGCCCTGGGTCTCGTAGTAGCGCAGCTGGTGGGTGTTGACGCCCGTCCGGCGACTCAGTTCCCCGATCCGCATCGACAACCTCGCTTGACATTCACACCGGTATCAACGTTGACGATGCTGCCATGAACGACGAAAACGATGCACCGGTCGCAGTCATCGGACTCGGACTCATGGGCCAGGCCCTCGCCGGCACATTCCTGAAGGCCGGGCACCCCACGACCGTGTGGAACCGCACGACTTCCAAGGCCGGCCGGCTGGTGGCAGCAGGCGCACGGCTGGCGCCGACGGTCGGCGACGCGCTCAGGGCGGGCTCCGTGACGATCATCTGCCTCACCGACTACCAGGCCGTGCACGAACTGCTCGGCGCCACCGATGCCGAGCTGGACGGCACGACGTTGATCAACCTGACCTCGGGCGACTCGACCCAGGCCAGGGAAGCCGCCAGGTGGGCCGAGCAGCGCGGCGCCCGCTACCTGGACGGCGCCATCATGGCCATCCCGTCGGTGATCGGAACCGCCGAGGCGGTGATCCTGCACAGCGGGCCGCAGCCGGACTTCGAGGCGCACGAGTCGACGCTCGCCGCGCTCGGCACCGTCACCTACCTCGGCGCCGACCACGGGCTGGCGTCCCTGTACGACGTGGCCGGGCTGGCGATGATGTGGAGCGTCCTGAACGCCTGGCTCCAGGGCACCGCCCTGCTCCGGACGGCCGGTGTCGACGCCGCGACGTACGCGCCGTTCGCGCAGCAGATCGCGGCCGGTGTGGCCGGATGGCTTCCCGGGTACGCAGAGCAGATCGACAGCGGCTCCTACCCGGCGGAGGTGTCGGCCCTGGAGACCGACGCGCGGGCGATGGCGCATCTGATCGAGGAGAGCGAGGCGGTGGGCGTCAACGCCGAACTGCCGAGGCTGATCAAGGCGATGGCCGACCGCTCGATCGCCGCCGGGCACGGTGGCGAGCAGTACCCCGTGCTGATCGAAGAGTTCGCCAGGCCCCGCAACGACTGATCGATCCGGCATCGCGGTCGGTAGCCCGCCCCTCGGGCTACCGACCGCTCAGAACGCCGTCGTCAGCAGGAGGTCGACGCTGAAGCTGGGGTCGATCACGGCCGCCGATCTCGCGCCTCTTCGAAGTTTGCGCTTGACACCACTTCAGATGCAGTACTACGGTTTGAGTACGGCATGCGAAGTACTAATAACGAGGTGGTCAACCGATGCGCAAGCCCGTCAGTGCTCAGTTCTCGTTCCCGTCGGCCAAGGGCGGCAAGCGGGTTCAGCCGCACACGCGCATGCCCCGGTCGGTTCCGGCTCGGCGTCCGCTGCCCAAGCCCGGCACCCGTCGCTGATCGACCACTTCGAAGAGGAGAAACCCCCCATGCGAAAGCTCACCTACTTCGTCGGCTGCAGCGTCGACGGCTACATCGCCGGCGCCGATGGCTCGCTCGACGCGTTCTTCCCGCTGCCCGACGGGCTCGTCGAGCACCTCGTCGCGGAGTACCCGCAGACGCTGCCGACGCACCTGCACGGCACGCTGGGGGTCACCGACCTGGGCAACCGCTTCGACGCGGTGGTGATGGGGCGCGGCACGTACGAGCCGGGCGTGCGGGACGGCATCACCAGCCCGTACTCCCACCTGGACCAGTACGTGGTGTCGGGCAGCCTCACCAGCCCGGACCCCGCGGTCACCGTCCTCTCCGGCGACCCCGTCGAGGCCGTGCGGGCGCTCAAGCGCGAGCCGGGCGGCGGGATCTGGCTGGCCGGCGGCGGTAGCCTCGCCGCCTCGCTGCTGCCGGAGATCGACGAACTGGTCCTGAAGATCTACCCGTTCGTCCTCGGCAAGGGCATCGGCGTGTTCGACGGCGACATCGCGCCCACGCGCCTCGCCCTCGCCGGCACGCACGTCCTCGACAGCGGCGCGGCGATCCACACCTACGCCCGGAATTGAGGCCGCCTTGTGAAGTTCACTCGCCCACGTAGCGGAGGCCGGTCCGGCGCAGCACGACCCACTGCTCGCCGGGCCGGTCCACGACGACCGGGTACCAGCGCGGCTGCAGCGCCGCGTGCAACTCCTCGCCCCTGCTGATCAGCGAGCTCACCGCGGGTTCGCCCACGACGATCAGGGCCGACCAGTCGACGTGTGCCATGAGGTGGTCCTCGGTGACGCCGAACTGGGCTTCCAGGAGTGTGACCACGTCGTGGCCGGTGTCCGGGCCCGACCGGACGTCGCTGATGTCGGGCACCTCGACGGATTCGTCGGCGGTGTCCTCGTCGTCCTCGTCCTCGTCGTCCTCATCGAACTCGTCTTCTTCGTCTTCGTCGCGCTGCTCGTCCCACACGTACTTGTCGAGCTTGTAGATGCGCGAGCACAGGTCGAACGCCTGGTCATCGGAGAGGATCAGCGTCACCGTGCGGCCGTTGACCAGGGTGAACGTCAGCTCCGCTTCCGGGGTTCCGTTGGTGCCGGGTTCGGCCTCGACGTTCCCGGCGACTTCCTCGAAGAGCTCGGAATCGGCGGGGCTTTCGTTGCCCGCGCCCAGCGAGGGGAGGTTCGCGGCCATCTCCACCACGCAGCGCGCGGCGGTCCAGAACGCCTCCTTGTCCCGGAATTCCTTGCGGCTGCTGGTCAGCGTCCGGCCGAATCCCAACGTCTCGACGCGCGCATCCACCGTGCCGGTGCCGGTCTCGTTCTCCCAGATCGCGGTGACCGTGACGTTGTTGGCCAGTCGCTTCCGGTAGTTCTCGATGTGGCCGTGCCGGGCGAGTTCCCAGCCGCCCACCTTCTGGGGCCAATCGTCGTTCACTGCGGAATTCCCTTCGGACGAATGACATGTCGTCCCCTCCGACGTGTCATTGACCGTGATCGTTCCGCCAGTGCATGACCGGACGGCGAACCGCGGTCCGTCACCGTCCACATTGGTCAGATCTCGGTTCGGTCCACCGAGGCCGGGTCGGACGGGACCGGGGTCTCCTGGGCGATCTCCACCAGGCGGTAGATGCTCTCGCGCAAGCACTCCGGGCGGACCACGATCCGCAGCGGGGCTGCCTCGACCGCCGGTTCGAGCCGGCGGTAGGGGGCGCCTTCCAGCTTCAGCGCCGTGGCGCGCTCCGGCAGGATGGCGACACCGAGGCCGGACGCGACGAGCGCCACGAGGTTGTACCCGGACACCGCTTCCCCGAGGACCTTCGGCGTGAAGCCGTTGGCGACGCACGCGCCGACGACCGAGTCGAACTCCAGCGGCGCCTTCGCCCGCCCGGCCATGACGAACCGCTCGTCCGCCAGGTCCTGCCAGCGAACCGTCGGGGTCCGCGCGAGCGGATGACCTTCCGGCAGCGCCACGGCGAACCGGTCGGGCGGCAGGTCGAACGTCGCCCAGCCGTCGAGCGGTTCGCGGCTCCGGAAGATCCCGATGTCGAGGTCGGCGGTGCGGAGCAGTTCCAGCTGCTCTTCGACGCTCAGCTCGTGCACCCGGATCGAGACCGCCGGCTCCGCTTCGGCGAACAGCGACAGCAGGCTCGGGACCAGGCCGATCACGGCCGACGGGACGGAACCGAGGTCGAAGGCGTCCACCCTGTTCCGCGCCGCTTCGTGCACCAGCGCGGGCAGCCGGCGGTAGTGCTCGAGGATCCGGCGCGCTTCGGGGAGCAGCGCCGCGCCGGCGGGGGTGAGTCCTCCACGAGCATGACGGCGTACCCCTTGTCGAAGCTGTGCAACCTCAGACCGAGAACTCGCCGACAGGTGAGGCACCAAAGGAGGAGCTCCGCCCGGACACCCTCGGGCGGAGCTCTCGGCGCGTCTAGTCAGCGCAGGTCGTGCTTCCCGGTCTTCACGTCGCGCAGGAAGGCCGACCACGCCGAGGTCGTGAACGGAAGAACAGGGCTGGCGGAGCCGAGCTTGCTGTCCTTCACGCCAGCAGCCCCCGGGATGCGCGCCACCATGACGCATGCGCCCCCACCCCCGTTGCTTCGGCTGCTTTTACGCCAATGCGCCTGGGTGAAGTCCGGGGTTAACATGACGCGCTCCCTTGCCGTGCTTACAAGTCCCGAGCGAGCCGGTTCAGGAAAGTGATCGATTCCTTCTGGCTCAGCGCCTTGGACCGCAAGGCGCTGTAGTTCAGGGTATATGCCTCAACTTCGGCTGGATCCTCCATGTAGACGCTGCCAGTGAGGTGTTCCGCGAAGGCCACGTCGGGATCTTCCTGGTCGGGGAAGGACAGCACGATGAAGGGTGCGCCGAGCGCGGGGATTGCGCCGGCGCTGAACGGCAGAACCTGAACCGTCACATTTGGCAGTTTGGCGCCGGCTGCGAGGTGCTTGAGCTGTTCGCGCATCACCTCGGGGCCACCGACGAGTTGTCGCAGCGCTGACTCGTGGATGACGGTTCCCAAGGTGAGCGGGTTCGTCTCGTGCAGGCGTGCCTGTCGCTGTGAGCGAAGGTCGGTGCGCTCCTTCATGACGACCTCGTCGGCCTGCGGTATCCATGCCTGCATGAGTTCGGTGGCATAGCGCTCGGTCTGCAACAACCCGGGAATCAGCTCGCCGGAGAACTCGTGCACCTCGGCGGCTTCGGACTCCAGTCCGACGTACTCCTCGAAGTTCGACGCCAGCGCGTCCTGGCCGTACCGCTGCCACCAGCCCTTCTGCCTGGCTTGCAAGGCAAGCGCGACGTACTGGTCCCGTTCCGCGTCGGGGACGCCGTAGACCGCTGCGAGCGCGAGAACTTCGGCAGGCCCGGCGGATTTCTCGGCGTTCTCGAACCTGCTCAGCTTCGGCTTCGACCAGTCCAGCACAGCCGCGACGTCCTCTTGGCGAAGTCCGGCTTCCGCGCGCCAACGCCGAATTCCTCGGGTGAGCCTCCGCAGCCGCACCGTCGGGCTGATCCGCTCTTCCACGGTGTCCTCCTTCGCTCAGCTCGCCACCTGGATCTTCGCAGGCCCGGAACCTTCCACGCAGTCGCTCATTCGTGTGCAGTCCTGGACCTTTCAGGTGCCGGACATTGCGAGTGTGGAAATTCCACGAAACCTTGGTTTCAAGTTCCCGTGTTCGGTTCGGAAGGAAGCCTCATGGAGTACCTGACCTACATCTGGCGTCCGGTCACTGGTGGGCGTCACGCGTTCCCGATCGCGGCACGGAAAACCCCGGCTGGGGAACGGGTTTCTGCCTACTGCGGCGCGGAAGCCGATGCGGCTGAGCTGCACGACCGCACCGAGGTGGACTGGATCCGCGAGCACTCCTGCGCGGACTGCTGGCGCATCCTCGCCCAACGGTCCTGACATCGCCAACCCCACTAAGAAGGAGACGACCATGTTCTGGCTGCACCTGAGCGTTCTCGTGCTGATCAACGTGCTGATCGCCGCTCTGCTCGTCAGCTCCACCGCGATGCGGTTGCCACTGCTCGCTCGCGCGCAGCACGTGGGGGCAGGGGAGGGTGCCTACAACGTCTGGGATCTCATCGCACAGGTCGAAGCCGAACGAGACGAGGGGCAGGACCGCGCCATAGCGTGGCCGCCTCGATCGCATCTTCCCGGCCAAGAGCCGGATGACCAGCCCACTGGTCGGCACTATTTGCGCACTTGAGCCAGGCCCCCTGAATCGGGCCGGTGCAGCTGCCTCCCCGACCACTGCACCGGCCCACCCGGTGGCCGGGCGTCTTCCCCGCCCCGCGCCCGGTCACCGGCCCAAACACGCTGAAGTCCGCGTTGGACGGACGTTCCTTCCCGGCCTCCGTGCCGCCGGACCCCGGCCCGGCGGCACGGTTCCGCCCTGGACGCTCAGCGGTGGGCCGGGACGAGTTCCTGCTGTGCCGGTTCGGGCGTCGCGCTGACCTTCTTCCGGTCGCGGTGCACGGCCAGCAGGAACAGGGCGACGACGGTCTGCACACCGACGATGAGCGCTTGCGGCAGCAGCCCGCTGACTCCCACCAGGGACATCGTCGCGTTGGCGCCGAAGTGGATCGCGATCGCGCCGAGGACACCGGCGCGCTCGTAGCCGTACGCGGCCAGCAGCGCCATCGGGATCACGCTGAGCATGTAGGTCAGGCCGCTGAAGGTGAGCAGGCCGAAGGCGTTCTGGACGGTTCCGGCGACGAAGAACAGCGGCAGGTGCCACACCGACCAGATGACGCCCAGCAGCAGTCCGGCGAGGAGACGGCCCATCTTCGCGCGCAGGCGCGGGTGCATGGTGCCGCGCCAGCCGAACTCCTCGCTCAGCGGGCCGACGACGAGCATGACGCCCGCGAACGCCAGCGGGCCGCCGGACACCTCGATCAGGGTCTGCGCCGCGGTCAAGCTCACCGGCGGACCGCCCAGCTGCTGCGCGAGCAGCGCGGCGCCCACGACGGTCCCGGCGGCCACTGCCAGCAGGACGGGCGTCCAGAGCAGGCCTATCAACGGCAATCGCACCGCGTGCGCTGGAGTGGGCTGACGCCGGGAGGCGCGGCGCAGCCGGATAACGATCGCGCCGATCATCGGGCCGAACGCGCCGAGCAGGTAGGGGATGACGGTGGGGAAGCTCATCGCCGGCCCACCGACGGCTATCGCTATCAGCCACGACAGCCAGCTCGCCACGAATGTGACGGCCAGGAACAGGACGAGGCCGCTCTTCCGGCGAGCTGGGGTTGCCGTTGTCATGTCGAATTCCTTCCAAAGGTCGGTTCGGTAGGCGAGAAGTGCTTGCGGTCGAAGCGATTCCGTCCGGTGCGGGTTTTCCTCGCTGTCAGCGGGAATCCGCGATTCGTGCTTCGAGCCAGCCGGTCACCTGCGCCAGCAGGTCGGGGTCGACGGGCCTGCGCAGCAGGCGGCGGTAGGCGCGCACCGACGGCCGACCGGGGTCGCGGCGCAGCAGGTGGGTGAGGTCGGGGATCCGGTGGACCTCGGCCTCGCCGGGGACCAGCCGACGGATCTCGTCCAGGTCGGCGGGGTCGACCTGGACGTCCTTGTCGCCGGTGATCGCCAGCACGGGTGCTTGGATGTTCGCCAGGTCCGCGCGCGGGTCGTGGCCGAGCATTTCCCGGAACCACCGGGCGTTCACCGGTAGTCCGTGGACGCGCGCCACGTCCGTGCTGGTCGCCTTGATCCGGGCGAGGTGCCGGGAACCGAGGGCGCGCAGCAGCGGCCGAACGGGCGCGGGCAGGTCACGGGCGATCATCCCGGCCTGCCAGCGCAGCGCGTCCTCGCCGCGGCGGGCGTACCCGGCCAGCAGCACCACCGCCCGGACCAGCGGATTCGAGCCGAGGGACATGGCGTGGACGGCGCCCTCGCTGTGGCCGATCACGCCGATGGCGTCGGCCCGGATGTCGGGCCGTGCGGCCAGGGCGCGAAGCGCTGCGTCGGCGTCGCGGGTGTTGTCGGTGAATCCGGTCGCCCGCCAGTCGCCGGACGTGGCGCCGACACCGCGCCGGTCGTAGCGCAAGGCGGCGATGCCCCGCGACGCGAGCGCGGTGGCCAGCGGCGGCCCGAGTTCCATGCGGAGGCCGCGGGAGTTGGCGTCGCGGTCCAGCCGCCCGGAGCCGTGCAGCAGCAGGACCGCCGGGTGCGGGCCGGGGCCCGCGGGCAGGCTCAGCGCGCCCATCAGGGGCAGCCCGTCGTCCGCGGTCGCCGTCATGTCGGTATCGCGCAAGATCCAGCCCCTCTCATTGTTATCGATTTTGAGAAGGTTATCAGCCGTGAGAACATTGGTCCATGGCAACCGCGGACCTCCTCCTGCACCCAGTCCGGGCGCGGATCCTGCAGACGCTGCTCGGTTCCGATCCGCTGACGACCGCGCAGTTGCGCGACCGCCTGCCGGACATCGCGGCGGCGACGATGTACCGCCACGTCGCGGTGCTCGCCGAGGCGGGCGTGCTGGAAGTGGTGGAGGAGAAGCGGGTGCGCGGCACGGTGGAGCGCAGCTACCAGGTACGACAGGAGCGCGCGGTGGTCGATTCCGCGGCGCGGGCGACGATGACGCTGGAGGACCACCGGCGGGCCTTCACCGCGTTCTCGGCGTCGTTGATGGCGGACTTCGAGCGCTACCTGGCGCAGGAAGGTGCCGCTCCCGCTACCGACGGAGTGGTCTACCGGCAGGCCGCGATGTGGCTGACGGAGGAAGAATTCGCCGCGCTGATCGACGAAATCCAGGCGGCGATCATTGCGCGAACGGGCAACGAACCGAGCGGCGACCGCTCCCGCCACGTGATCAGCCTCGTCGTCGTACCGAACAACCCGCCGGGCGAACCCGGCCCGGCAGTCGAAGCGGCCGGCTGATCGACGCCCAAGGTTAGTCCACTTCGGACAGATAGCTGCCGGAGCTCGTGCGCTACGCCTTGGCGTTCTTGCGGAGCTTTGCGCGGACCGCTCGGGTGGCGATCGGGCCGAGCCCTTCCAGGACGTCCACCAGCTCGGCGAGCCGGCCGAGGGCTTCGAGCGCCTGTTCGCCGCCTTCGGGGTCGACCGACTCGAACATCGTGAGGCCGAGGAAGCTCGCCGACACCGCGTGCGCCAGCGCGCCCGGGTCGGCCACCTCGGCCAGCGGCGACCCGGTCAGCACCCGCTCCAGCGCCGCGCGCACCTCGACGATCCACTTCTCCAGCGCCGCGCGGGTGGCCTCCGCGAGCCGGCCACCGGCCTGCGCCCCGGCGAGGGTCTGGGCCAGCACGACCATGTTGCCGTCGGCGCGTTCCCCGACGTGGATCTCCCGGCCCAGCGCGAGCAGTTCGCCCAGCGTGGACACCTCGGCGAACCGCGCCCGGTAGCGGGCGACCCGGTCTTCGGTCGCCGCGATGCAGGCCTGAGCGACCAGCTCGTCGACGCTGCCGAAGTGGTAGAAGATCAGCGCCTGGTTGACGTCGGCGGCGGCGGCGACGGTCCGCGCGGAAACCGCGGTGATGCCCTGCAGCCGGATGACTTCCACGGTCGCGTCCACCAAGCGCTGCTTGGTGGCCACGCTGCTGGTTCGCCGGCCGGTGCTCATCGGTCCAGGACCTTCTCACGGAGCGGCTTGACCGCCCCGCTCACCCCGCTGTCGAGCCGGACGTACCGCGCGGCGAAGCCGCCGCGGTAGCCGAACAGCGGCCCGAACCGCCGGTTCACGACGGCGACCTGGATCCGGAACCGCCCGCTCTCCTCGTCGAACCACTCGTCGACGTGCGCGGTGCCCGCGAATGCCTGCGGGACGGGCGTGCGCGCTCCGACGCGGAACCCGCCGGAGCGGATCCGGAATCCGCCGTCGGGGCGCACCGAAATGTCGAGGTCCACCGCGAGGTGCTGGTGCGTGCCGAGGTAGTCGACGATCCGGTCGCCGGTGTAGAGCATCTGCGCGTCGAATCTCCTTCGCCGCCGCGGGAATTCGAAGGTGCGGACGAACGAAACCGTCTCGCGGCCGTAGGAGTCGACGTACGGGTAGTTCTCGATGACGAACGGGATGTTCCGGCCGCGCTCGGGGAACAAGATGTGCCGCGTCGACCCGAGCCACAGGAACGGGAGGGTGAACACGGGTCCGCGCCACACGCGGTCCATCACGCCGTGCCCGATCATCCCGACGCCGTCCGCCACCGACAGGTCGAGGCGTTCCCGCATCCGCGGGTGCAGGTTCGCGAACTCCGCGCCGAGCGCGCGGGCGAAGATGCCGGTCACGGTCGCTCCAGCGCGGCGAGCGCCCGGGGCGCCGCACCGTGGCGGCCGGTCGGGCGGGATCGGCGGCACCGCGCGGCGGACGGCGCCAGCGGCGATTGCCGCTCGGGCGGCGTCCCGGTCTCCAGCCAGATCCGGAGCCGGTCGAACGACCACGCCGTCATCCAGCCGAAGATCGGCCGGAACGCGACGTCGGCCAGCGTCCCGAAGCGGCCCCAACGCGTGTCGTAGTCGAACCCGGTGATGAAGCGGATCCCGTCGTCGGTGGGGGTGTAGCGCCAGAAACCGGAGCCGGCGCGGATGAGCGAAAGCGGGTCGGTCGAGGCGAACCGCAGCACGGAGGTCCGGGTGCCGTCCGGCCGGAACCGCTCGCCGGAATGCGTGCCGAGACCGGTGACGCGCAACCCCAGGACCTTCGTCGCGTAGCGGAACCGGCCCGCGGTCAGCGGGGCGATGTCGGTGAACCGCAGGTCCCAGCGGCGGTGCAGGGCCGGGTCCTGCGTGTGCTGCCAGAGCGCGTCGAGGTCGGTGCGGATCAGCGCCTCCACGTAGAGGGGCTTCGGATGCATCGGCTTCTGCCTCCTCGTTTGAGCGACTGCTCAAACAGTAGTGGCAGTTTGAGCAGTCGCTCAAGATTTCGGTGACGAGTTGCTTCGGGCAGACCAAAGAGCTGGACCGCGTGGAGTCGGCGCGACCGTTGTTCGCGCGTCTGGATGCAGAGCTCCAGTCGCCGGCGGGCCTGCCGATTGCGCTCGGCCCGCATCCTCGGTCGCCGCCGACGGCAGGATCATCTGCCACTGTTTTCGCTGGTCAGGTTCTCGTGAGTACTTTTGGGTGCTATTGCACCTAAAAGCACTCACGGGCATTAGTCCGCGCGGACTTCGGCGTAACCAGTGCGGCGGGCGCTGTGAAGCGCGAGGTCGATCGCCCCCCTGTAGCCCAACTGGCAGAGGCAGACGACTCAAAATCGTCCAAGTGTCGGTTCGAACCCAACCGGGGGAAACATGCAGGTAGAGTCGGTCTGATCGGCTGAGAAGCCCGGCTCGTGGCCTAAGGAAGCAAAAGAGTGACTCTGGCCGCGAGTCGTTGACCGGCGGCGACCTTCACTGTTGAATGGAGCTAGAGGCCGGTGACAAGAGCCCCAGGGGGGCTCTCCCCCTACCAGGGGTAGCCGGCCTTTTACTTTCCCCAAGGCATGAAGCATGTTTCGAGCGAGTCCGCGATCATGCCCCAGTACTGCTCCTTGCCCTTCTCCATCTTTCGCTGCACCGCCCATGCCGCGTAGTCCGCGACCTGCAAGCCCCACGATGTCGCCGCGGGCCAGTGGCAGAGGTGCACGTCTCGGCCATGCGGCCCCTGCACCTGGCACACGTCGTGAAGCGCTGACTCGAAGGCCTTCTTGCGTGCGTTGGTGCCGAGAGTTGCGGCCACGACGAACAGACGATCGCCTTGGGCTGCGACAATCGGGGCGATGTACTTGAAGTGCAGGTACCAAGCCATCTTGTAGAGGTAGACCTCACCGGCATCCCGAACGCGGTCGTATGCCTTGTGCTTGTCGAGCATCGTGGCGTCCAGCCGCCAGCCCTGCCCAGCGATGAGCGCAAAGACCTCCTTGCGCGTCGGGTGACTGTCGTCGGTCGCATGGAAGTAGCCCTTCTTCAGACCAACCCCGCGCGAGTGCAGCTCGGCACGCAGCAGCACGGCTTCGTTCAGGGCCCGGCCGTGATCCCGTATGACCGCAGTAGCAATACCGAAGAAGCGCGAGGCGCCCTCGTGCTGCTGGTAGTCGAGATTGCCGGTCTCATCGGCATACATGAAAACGTCGGCCACGACAGTTCCTCATCGGTGATCAGTGTTGATCGACAGTACTCAGGTGCAGCCGTCTGAGGTATCGGCTGCTCTGGTGATCGAGCTACGCGTATGCGGAGCGCTCGGCTGGGATTCCCAGTCGAGCACTCCGCCGAACTGCCTGCCGTAGGGCCTTCCAAGCAGCTGATCGTGATGTCAGATCTGGCCTGTGAAGTAGGCCGTCTCCGACGTGAACATCGTCGGCTGCACGCTGACCTGCAGCTCGCCGGGTTCCTGGCCGATCTCGAACACGACGGTGTAGGTCACGTTGCCGTTCGGGGGGACCTGGCCGTGGGCGAATCCGTCGCCCGCCATGTAGTTCTGCTGGGCCACACGCCCGTTGTGCTGGGCGGTGATGGTCGTGGATCCCACGTTGTAGTCAGCGATTCCGTTGTTCCCCACCGTCACGTCGAATTGGATGTAGCGCTTCCCGGCCTGCGGCTGCAGGAACATGTTGGATTCGGTGTAAGCGGTTGGGGCCGACAAGGAAATGGTCGGGCCGTCGTTCCAGGTGTGCTGGTCACCGAAGTTGAGCCGGACGACCTGGTCCGACGCGGGCGCGTCTGCATCGATCCCAAGCGAGGGCGGCTCAGTGCTGATCTCAGCGTCGTCGAGGGCCTTGTCGAGTTCCCGCACCATGATGCCCTGGAGCACCACTGTGATCACGATCGCGACAACGCACAGGCCGCTACCGATGCCGGCCACGGTCTTCTTCGTCCCGAACAGCGCGATGATGCCGAGGATCAGCCCGACGAAGGCGGCGAGGGCGGTGAGGTTGTTCAGGATCGGCAGTGGCGAGCCGCAGATCCCGACGATGCCGAGAATCAGTGCCGCCCAGGCGAGGCCGCCGAACTTGGTGCTAGGCCGCATCGGCGCAGGCGGGTAGAGCGGAACGGACATTGTGGATGCTTCCTCTGGTCGAATTGGTTGGTATGGCGTGGATGAACGCTGAGTCTGCTGCCGACTACCAGCCGCGGATCTTGCGGCCGTACTCGGTGTCGGGGCGCAGCAGTGCGTCGGCGACCCGCCCGCCGGAGTCCTTCGCGCCGCCGCTGAAGTTGAGGACGCCCTTGGCGTTCGCGCTGGCCGCGACGCCGTCCCAGTACTGGGCCTTGCGTTCCCAGCGCACCGAAGCCAGCAGCCCGAACAGTTCGTCCTCACTCAGCACCTGTTCCGGGGCGGACCATCCGGTGGCTCCGTGGGCTGCGATGCCGATCCCTGCCAGCACGGCCGGCGCCGAGACAACCGACCGCGCCGCGAACTGCGGGTAGAGCTGGGAGATCAGGCCGGACAGCAGCGGGACCAGCCGCCGGGTGGCGTGCTCTGCCGAAACTCCGTCGGGCAGTGCGTTTTCCCGCTGGGTGGCCGAAGTCAGTTCCAGCCCACGCCGACCGTGCAGCGCGGTGGTCACCAGGACTCGCAGCGCGGAGAGCGTGACGACCTCGGGGCCGCTCGCCTTGAGCTGGCGACCGCGGGTTTCGACGAGCTTGGTGAACGGGACGATCTCGCCGTGCTGCTCGACTTTGACCGAGTCGGCGACGCGTCGGGCGAGTTGAGTGGCGAAGTCGCGCTGGTCCATCGACATCGCCAGGTTCTTGGCGACGGAGACGCCTTCGACGTTGCGGTCGTAGAAGATCTGCCGCGCGTCGTCGACGTTCAGGCCCCAGTACAGCTCGAACGGCACGCGAATCGCCGCGAGCGCGTCGTGGGTCAGGCCGAAACGCGCCGGGTCGTCGTAGAGCTCGTGCCAGGCCGTGACCTGCGTTTCGCCGTCGACGGCCACTACGGCGGAACCGGGTGTCACGGAGATCGTGCGGATGGAGGTGCCGGGCACCAGCTCGTCGCTGATCGATCCGAGCTGGTCGGCGAGCCACAGGGTGACCGGCGGCGTCGACCACCCCGAGCCGTGCATCCCCTTCAAGCCGGCGGCCATGTAATCGGCGTACGGGACGACGTTCTTCCCCTTGCTGGTCGTCTTGATCATGCGCTGGACCAGGCCCCGGATTTCGGCGTGCCGCCGCTGCAAACCGGAGGCGTACTGCAGCGCGCGCTTGTTCTCCTGGTTCTTCGGCGAGGGCACGAGCTGCAACAGCGTGGGCAGCCCCATGGTGCCGATCACGGCGTCGGACCGGAACGGCATGACGGTCAGCCGGATGCCTTCAACCTCGGGAGTCGGCATGGGAAAGGACACGACAAAACCTCCTGAACATCGGGTGGGGTGGCTGGGTGCTTGGTGGTCGCACCATCGGGCAGTCGATCGCCTGCAGCCGCTGAAAGCACAATCAGAGAATCATGAATTGAAAGCAGTGTCAAACATGTTTACAAGCTCGGGCAGTGCTGTATGGTCAGAGGCGTGCAAACACGCTCTCTCGACAGGACGCTGTGATGCCCAGGTCAGCTGCGCAGGTGACTGCCGCGGAGATCTCCCGCTTGGCGGGGGTTACGCGCGCCACGGTGAGTAACTGGCGGCGACGACATGCGGATTTCCCGGCGCCAACCGGCGGGACCGAGACCAGTCCGGCCTACGACCTTGACGCCGTGCGTTCTTGGCTGGCGGCGCGAAACCAGCTCCCGGCGGCTTCGCCGGTAGGCGAGCTGCGCATCGTTCTTCGTGCGGACGCAGGCGGCGGTGAGCCACTGGCACTCCGTCTGCTGCCTCTTGTGCCGCCGATCGTGCGGCTTGGCGATCAAGCGGTGAAAGCTCTTGCGGAGATGCCGGATGCCGACCTGCCCGGAGCTCTAGCGGGATCCGTCGGAGAGCAGGTGTCTGGGGTGCCGGGCGTCGGTGAGCAGGCAGTGAAGTCTTTCCCGCCTGTCGTGTTGCGCGCGCTGTTGCGGTGCATGGCTGAAGGCGGCGCAGCTGCAACGCTGGATGTTCTGGCTGAGCAACTAGCCGACGACACGGCCGCCGGAGCCTATTCGACACCACAGCCGTTGGCTGATCTGATGGCGGCGTTGCTGCTACGGACACCATCGCGGGTGCTCGACCCGGCCTGCGGTGCCGGAGGACTACTCTCCGCCGCGGCGCGCAGGGGTGCAAAAAGACTGTTTGGTCAGGATGTGCTGGGGACACAGGCTGCGTTGGCCTCGATCCGGGCCGCGCTGCCCGATGTCGAGGCAACGATCAAGGTTGGGGACAGCCTTCGTGGTGACGCGTTCCCCGGGTCGAAGGCGGACGCGGTCCTGTGCAACCCGCCGTATGGCCAGCGTGACTGGGGGCATGACGATCTTTCCTATGACCCGCGGTGGGAGTACGGCCTGCCGCCCAAGACTGAGTCGGAGCTGGCGTGGGTGCAGCATTGCCTGGCGCATCTCGCCTCGGATGGGCGGGCCGTTGTGCTGATGCCGCCAGGAGCCGCCGAACGTGCTGGTGGACGTCGTATCAGGAGCGAGTTGATTCGAAGGGGAGCGCTGCGCGGTGTCGTTGCATTGCCGCCTGGCGTTGCGCCACCATTGCATATCGGTTTGCACCTCTGGCTGCTGGCGGCACCCGATGGGTCGCGGAGCGAACCTCAGCCGGTTCTGTTCCTGGATGCGGCAGGATTCGCGGGCGCTTCTGACTCGGGGGCGACTTCGTCCAGGCGATCACGTGCTGCGAGTTCGCGTGATCTGGACTGGTCGGCGATGTCTGCGCAGATCGTTGGTCTGTGGCGGGCTTTCGATGATGATCCGGAGCGTTTCGAGTCCGTCTCTGGGGTTGCTCGTAGTCAGTCCATCGTCGACCTTCTTGACCAGACGGTCGATATCACTCCGGCCCGTCATGTCCGCGCCGCGTCGGCGCCTGTCGACCCATCGCAGCAGGAGGCATTGGGTAGGGAGCTGCGCGCGCAGTTGCAGCAGGCCGGTAGCACCTTGGTTTCCTTGAGTAGCGGGCAGGAATGGCCGCCGGCCGGAGCTGAACCGTTGACCTGGCGCACGGCGACGGTGGCCGACTTGTTGCGCGGCGGCGCGGTTGTCCTGCACCGCGCAGCGGTGTCGCGGGTGACTGGTGTCGACGAGGCTCAAGAGCAGAACGCCGCGCCACTGTTGACCTTGTCCGACGTGTGGGGAGACGTTTCCGCTTCGGGTTCGTTGCGGGAGAAACCACTAGCCGAACATGTGCGAATCGAATGCGGGGACGTCATCATGCCGGAGACACTGAACGGCATGAAGGCGGTTCCGGCTCGGGTGGCGGATCATGACGACGCCGGGTGTCTGCTCGGCCCGCACCTACTTCTGCTGCGGCCGGACCCGGAGCGGCTGGACTCGTGGTTCCTCGCGGGCTTTTTGGCCGCGGAGGACAACATCCACAGCGCGACCACCGGAGCGTCGATCATCCGCCTAGACGTCAAGCGGCTACGCGTTCCGCTTATGCCGCTGGAGCAGCAACAGGATTACGGCAGGGCGTTCCAGCACTTGCACGCGATACGTAAGTCGGCTCGACTGGCGACACAACTTGCGGACGAGACGGCTCGGCAGTTGGCGGTAGGGCTCACCGGCGGCGCGTTGCTGCCGCCCACCGGGCCACCAGGCTGAACCTGGCCCGGTAAAGCGCGTTTCTACAGTTCAGGCAGAATTTATTTCTTCAGTTCAGATGATGGCCAAGGGGAATCGTTGAACACGAACAAGCACACGGAGCTGGCGAATCACGCCTGGTCAGTCGCCGACCTGCTGCGCGGCGACTACAAGCGGTCCGACTACGGCAAGGTGATCCTGCCGTTCACGGTGCTGCGCCGGCTCGAATGCGTCCTGAAGCCGACCCGGGAAAAGGTCCTGCAGGAGGTCGAACGCCTCAAGGGGCTGGACATCGACACCGATACGTTCCTGCGTAAGGCGTCCGGCCACAGCTTCTACAACAAGAGCAGCTACACCCTGAAGGCCATCGCCAACGACCCCACGCACGCGGCGACTTACCTCAACCACTACATCGGCGCTTTCTCGCAGAACGCCCAGGAAGTCCTGGAGAAGTACGAGTTCCGGCAGCACATCAGGCGTCTCGACGGTGCTAACCTGCTTTACCAGGTTGTCGGGCGGTTCGCGGATCTGGATGTGCGCCCGGAGGTCGTTTCCAACCACCAGATGGGCTACATCTTCGAGGAGCTGATCCGGCGGTTCGCCGAGCAGTCGAACGAGACCGCCGGTGAGCACTTCACACCGCGCGAGGTCATCGAACTGATGGTGAACCTGCTCATCGCCCCGGACGATGACGCACTCACCGTGCCTGGAATCGTGCGCAAGGTTCTCGACCCGGCCTGCGGCACCGGCGGCATGCTCAGCGCCGCACACGAGCACATCACCGGCCTTAACCCGGACGCCACGGTCGAGGTGTACGGGCAGGAGCTGAATCCGGAGTCGTGGGCTATCTGCCGGTCTGACCTGATGATCAAGGGGCAGGACCCGGACAACATCAAGTTCGGCAACTCCTTCAGCGACGACGGGCACTACCGGGGACGCTTCGACTACCTGCTGGCGAATCCGCCGTTCGGCGTGGAGTGGAAGAAGGTCAAGGACGAGGTCGAGAACGACCTGAAGACGTTGGCAGAGAACAGCCGGTTCTGGCCGGCCCTGCCGCGGATCAACGACGGCTCGCTGCTGTTCCTGCAGCACATGCTGTCGAAGATGAAGCCGGTCGACGAGAATGGCGACGGCGGGAGCCGGGTGGCGATCGTCTTCAACGGTTCGCCGCTGTTCACCGGTGCCGCCGGGTCCGGCGAGTCGCAGATTCGCCAGTGGATCCTGGAGAACGACTGGCTGGAAGGCATCATCGCGCTGCCCGACCAGCTCTTCTACAACACCGGGATCTCCACGTACTTCTGGGTCCTGACCAACCGCAAGAGCAAGGACTACCGGGGCAAGGTGGTTCTCCTCGACGCGCGCGAGTACTGGCAGAAGATGCGCAAGTCGTTGGGGGACAAGCGGAAGCGCATCGGTGAGGACCAGATCGCGGAGATCACGCGGTTGTATGCGGACGCGGTGGAGGTTGCGCAGAACGAGGACCACGAGCTGCACAGCAAGGTCAAGATCTTCCGTAACGAGGACTTCGGCTATCACCGGATCACGGTGGAGCGCCCGCTGAAGCTCCGCTTCGAGATGACCGAGGAAGCCCTCGCTGCCCTGGCCGTGGCCAAGCCGATCCAGAAGCTCGACAACGCCGAGGAGTTCGTTGCAGCGCTGCGTCCGCTGATCGGCAAGACGTGGAAGAAGAAGTCCGAAGCCTGGCTGGAGATGAACGACACCGTCATCGCCGCAGGCCTGCTGTGGCCAACAGGTGCGCCGTTCAACAAGGCGCTTCGCGACGCCGTGGGTGTCCGTGATCCCGAGGGTGAGGTGCAGAAGGTCAAGGGAGCGCCAGAGCCGGACGCGGAGCTGCGCGACTATGAGAACGTCCCGCTCGACGAGGACATCGACGCCTACCTTGAACGCGAGGTCCTGCCCCACGTCCCCGACGCCTGGATCGACCACGAAAAGACCAAGGTTGGTTACGAGATCCCATTCACTCGGCACTTCTACGTCTACCAGCGGCCAAGGCCGTTGTCGGAAATTGATGCGGAGTTGAAGGACTTGGAATCTCAGATCCAGAAGCTCCTCGGCGAGGTAACGAAATGAAGTCGTACAGGATTAAGGACGTTGTTCATGTAAATCGGCTTGTCTTGTCGGAAAATACGAGTCCGAACTTTCGTTTCCGATACATTGATATTGGGTCGGTTAATGATCGCGGGCAGATAGATATTCCGGCCGACGATATTTCCTTTGAAAGCGCTCCATCCAGGGCGCGTAGAATCGCGCCCTTTGGTGCGGTCGTTGTGTCGACGGTCCGCACCTACCTTCGTGCGATTGCTACCGTGCCGCGGGCCAGTGATCCGCTCGTCTTTTCAACGGGATTTGCTGCGCTCGAGGCTGGGCCTGAACTGGATCCTAGGTTCCTTGCTTACTACTGCAGGTCGCATAGGTTTATTGATGAAGTTGTATCTAGATCGGTTGGTGTGAGTTATCCCGCGGTCAATTCAAGCGATATCGAAGCAATTCCAATTCCAGTGCCTCCGCTCGAGGAGCAGCGCCGCGTCGCCGATTTTCTCGATGCCGAAACCGCCCGAATCGATCTCCTTGTGGACCATCATTGGAAACTACTGAGTCTTGTTGGCTTGCGGGAAAAGGCCACGATTCGGGACGTTCTGCAGGTGCATGATCAAGGAGATATAAGGGGTGAATTCAAGGGGAGGATACCTTGGCTCGGCAGTACTCCTGCGCACTGGGGGGCAGCGCCGTTGCGCTATATTTCCCGAATTCAGCGAGGAGCTTCTCCGCGCCCGATTGACGATCCTGTCTATTTTGACGAAAACGGATCGTATTCGTGGGTGCGTATTTCTGATGTTACGTCTAGTGGTAAGTATCTTACGCGGACCGATCAGAAATTATCCTCGCTGGGCGAATCGCTTTCGGTCAAGCTTGAACCGGGAGAACTTTTTGTGAGTATCGCTGCATCCGTAGGAAAGCCGGTCATTACTAAAATAAGATGCTGCATCCATGACGGTTTTGTTGCAATTCGAGACCCAAAGGTGAATACGGAGTTTTTATATTATATCCTACTCCTGGGGGATGCTTTTGACGGATTGGGAAAATTGGGAACTCAGCTCAATTTGAATACCCATTCCGTGGGTTCAATTGCAATTCCTATTCCGCCCGAGGTGGAGCAGCGAGAAATTGTCGGGGCTCTAAATCGTGAGATGTGCAGTTCTTTGGCGCTCCGGGGCTCTCTGTCGCGCCAAATCGAGCTGCTCGTCGAACGTCATCAGGCGTTGATTACTGCTGCTGTTACTGGTCAGATTGATGTGTCCACTGCGAGCGGGCGTGGGATTGAGGAGTAGTGTGCTATGAGTCCTGTTCACCATGAATCCGTTTTCGGGGACGCCATTGTCGAATCGATGCGCGCCAACGGCTGGGAGCTTGGCGCCGCCAGCGACTACGTCGCCGATATTGGGATGGACACCGCGCAGTTGTTCACCTTCATCGGGGCGACGCAGGCCGTGGAGTGGGACGAGCTGCTCAGCCGCTACGGGAACGACGCCGACGCTGCGCAGCGCGGGTTTGCGCGGCGGTTGGATCAGGCGATCAACAACGACGGGGTGCTGGAGGTTCTGCGCAAGGGCGTGAAGGACCAGGGCGTGCGCATCCGGCTCGCCTACTTCAAGCCCTCGCTGGTCACCTCCGACGACGTGCTGGACAACTACCGCGCCAACCGGCTTACCGTGGTCCGGGAGCTCGTGTACGCCACCAAGCAGGCCGACTGGGGTAACCGGCTCGATCTCACCTTGTTCCTCAACGGGATTCCGGTCGCGACCGCGGAGCTGAAGAATCCGCTCACCGGGCAGGGCGCGGAGCACGCCAAGGAGCAGTACCGCTCCGAACGCGACCCCACCGAGCTGATCTTCTCCCGTCGCGTGGTGGCCAACTTTGCGGTCGATCCAGATCTGGTGTTCGTCGCAACCCAGCTGCGCGGTTCGAAAACCCGGTTCCTGCCGTTCAACACCGGATCCAACGGCCCCGGAAAACCTGGCGGCGCGGGCAACCCGGCGGCGGACGCCTACGGCAAGTACGCCACTTCTTACCTGTGGGAGCAGGTCTGGCAGAAGGACAACTGGCTCGACCTGCTGGAACGATTCGTCCACGTCCACAAGGAAAAGAGCGCGAAGGGCCGCTCCAAGAAGACGATAGTCTTCCCGCGATACCACCAGTGGGATGTCGTCAAGAAGCTCTCCGCGCACGTCGCACGACACGGGGCCGGGCACAACTACCTCGTCATGGCCTCCGCCGGTTCCGGCAAATCCAACACCATCGGTTGGCTGGCGCATCGGCTGTCGTCGCTGCACACGCCCACGGACCGTCGCGAACTCGACCCGGAAGCCGCCGCCAACGGCCTCAAGCCGGGCACCCCGGTGTTCGACAAGGTCGTCATCATCACCGACCGGCGGAACCTGGATTCGCAGCTCCGCGAAACCGTGGGCAGCTTCGAGCAGACCGCCGGTCTCGTCGTGAAGATCGACGAGAAGTACGGAGCGAAGTCCGAGCAGCTGGCGAGAGCACTGTCCCAGGAAACCGGCAAGATCGTCACAGTCACGCTGCACACGTTCCCCGCCCTGCTCGACTACCTGAAGCGCAACCCCACGGAGATCAAGGGAAGCCGGTTCGCGATCGTCGTGGACGAGGCGCACTCTTCGCAGTCCGGTGACGCGGCGAAGGATGTCCGCAAGGCACTGCGCAACCTGGGGCTTGACGCTGACGACGACTCCGGTGAGCCGGGGGCCGTCGAAGTCGAGACCGACGAGAGCCTCGACGCCAAGCTTGAGAAGAGCGCCGCCGACCGGGGCCAGAGCGCCAATCTGTCCTACTTCGCGTTCACCGCCACGCCGAAGTCGAAGACGCTCGAAACCTTCGGCATCCTCACCGAAGTCGAAGGCAAGGCCACCCACGTCCCGTTCCACACCTACTCGATGCGCCAGGCCATCGAGGAAGGCTTCATCCTCGACCCGCTGCGCAACTACGTCACCTACAACACGTACTGGAAGCTGGTCAACAAGAACCCGGACGAACGGGAAGTCGACCAGGCCAAGGCCAACGTGCTGCTCGCGCGGGCGGCGATCACCCACGACTCCACCGTGGCCCAGCACGCGCAGGTCATCGTCGAGCACTTCCGCACGCATACCGCCGGCCGCCTGGGCGGCCGGGCCAAGGCGATGGTCGTGACCGCCTCCAGGATGAGCGCAGTGCAGATGGCCCGGGCCATCAAGAGTTACATCAAGGACCTTGAGTACCGCAACATCGGGGTCCTGGTGGCCTTCTCCGGGAAGCTCACGTATGACGGCAAGGAGACTACAGAGTCCAAAGAGAACAATAAGCTGCCGGAAAGCGCGCTGCCGAAGGCGTTCGCCTACACGAAGGCCGACGACAAGACGACGAAGACCGTGGGCGCCGGCCAGCCGGAGTACCGGATTCTCGTGGTGGCGGAGAAGTACCAGACCGGCTTCGACCAGCCGCTGCTCACCACGATGTACGTAAACAAGAAGCTCCGCGGCATCTCGGCGGTGCAGACGCTGTCGCGGCTCAACCGCACCGCGGACCGCAAGAGCCAGGCAGACCTCGCCGTGATCGACTTTGTGAACGATGCGGAGGACATCCAGGAGTCCTTCCGGCCGTTCTTCGAAGAAGCCATGACACTGCCTTCCGACCCCAATTTGCTCTACAACGCGCAGAGCAGGGTCATGGGCCCGCCGATCCTCGTCGAGGACGAGATGCGGGCATTCGCCGAAGCCTTCCTGACGGCGGAGGACATGGCAGGAGGTAGCGCGGCGAAGCGGGAGAAGCTGCACGCCGAGCTGTATCGGCACCTCGAACCCGCGGTCAAGCGGTTCACCGAACTCTTCGAGCACGAGGACGAGGAAGAACGCGAAACCGCCGAGACCTTCCGGTCCGACCTCAAGGACTACGTCCGCAAGTACGGGTTCCTGTCGCAGATCGTGCCCTACCGCGACGCGGAGCTCGAACAGCTCTACCTCTTCGGACGGCACCTGCTCAACAAGTTGCCCAAGCGCAACGACGGTGGCGTCGACATCGGGGAAGTGGACCTGAGCCACCTGCGGGTCGAGCAGACCGGCGAGTTCGACCTCAGCTTGGTTCCTGAGGGGCCGGCCATGATCAGGGGCCTCGGGGACGGATCTGGGGGCGCGAAGGAACCGGACAAGTCACTGCTGTCGGAACTCATCGAGCGGTTCAACGAGAAGCACGGCACGGAATTCACCGAAACAGACGTCATCAAGCCGTTCGAGGAGACCGTCGCGCACCCGAAGGTCCGCATGGCCGCGGTCGCCAACAACGACGAGGAGAACTTCGGAGTCGTCTTCGACGACGTCTTCGAGGACAAGATGGCCGAACACATCGACACCATCGCCGACCTCGGGCGACAGTACTTCGGTTCGGAGAAGACCTTCAAGAACTCGCTGAACCGAAGCTGCCGCAGTGCCGCGTGGCGATTGATCCGCCGCCAGGAGGGCATCGTCGAGGACTAACGCTGAACGGTCCTGGATATGAATCCGGCGGGGTGTGTCCAGTCGCCCCGCCGGATTCATCGGTTTCAGTGGACAGGAGATCACCCCACCGGCACCATTAGTTGCGGACAGTGACGAGGCTAGGGGGCTGAGGAAAGGTGCAGGCTGACGCGGTCGCAGGCCGTTACGAGTTGATCGAGGAAATCAGCTCCGGGGGAATGGGGACGGTCTGGCGCGGATTCGATGCGGTGCTGGACCGGGAGGTGGCGGTCAAGCTGATCCGTCCCGACGCGATCGTCTCCGCAGCTCAGGCCGAGGAATTCGCCCTGCGGTTCCGTCGCGAGGCACGCGTCACCGCTCGGATCCAGCACCACGGTGTGCCGCAGGTCTATGACGCGGTCCTTGATCGCTCGTACGAACAGCTCTACCTGGTGATGGAGCTGGTCCACGGAACCTCGCTGCGGGCATTCATCGACCCGGGACAGCCGCTGCCGGTCAGTTGGGCCGCTGCATTTGCCGCGCAGATCTCCACAGTCCTCTCGTATGCCCACGCGGTGCCGGTGATCCACCGCGACCTCAAACCCGACAACGTCCTGGTCACGGCCGAGGGTGGCGTGAAGGTCCTGGACTTCGGGATCGCCGCGATCCTGCGTACAGACGTCACCCGCATTACGGCGACCGGCTCGTCGCTCGGCACGAGCCAGTACATGCCGCCGGAACAGGTCCAGGGCGCCACGGTGACCCCGCATAGCGATCTCTATGCCCTGGGGTGCGTGCTGCACGAGCTTCTCTGCGGCAGTCCTGTTTTCGACGGCGACACCGACTTCACGCGAATGAACCAGCAGGTATACGACGCACCAAAGCCACTCCGGGAGATCCGCCCGGACATTCCGGCGGAACTGGAACGGCTGGTGCTGGACCTCCTGGCTAAGATCCCCGAGCAACGGCCTGCCGACGCTTATGCCGTGTACGAGAGGTTGGTGCCCTTCCTCCCCGCGCCAGGCTCCCCGCCGGAACCTTCGAGCACTGTGCCAAGTGACGGGCCGGACCCGACACTGATGTTCCGACGGCCAAATGCGCCGCGTCGCCGTGCGGACACGGCACCCGTACTAGAACGCTTCACGCCCGATCTGCATGCTTCCGTGCCGTCCCTGGCTCCCGATACCGGGCTGAGGAATTCCATCAAAGCCGCGATTTCCCGGTCCGATGAACTGCTCGACGAGGATCGCTTCGCGCAGGCGGCCGAGGTGCTCGAAATCGTCATCGCTCCTGCAGGCGAGGCACAAGGCGCGGAGAGTTCGCAGGTGCTGTCGCTGCGGGCACGACGTGCGGCGATCCTGGTCATCGGTGGGGACTATCGCCGCGCGTTGCCGGAGTTCGACGCCCTGGCAGCCGCCTACACCCGCACAACGGGGCCGAGCAGGGAGGACGCCCTCGAATGCCTTCAGCAAGCCGCCTTCTGCCGCGCCGAACTCGGCCAAGCTACTGCCGCATTGCGGCAGTTCCAGGACGTGTTGGGGCGGGTTAAGCGGGTGAAGGGGGATGCATCCGAGGCTGCGCTTGAGGTTCGCCGGCACATCGGGGTGCTGCTCCTATCCGAAGGCAAGGTCAGGGAGGCCCTGGACATCCTTCAGCCGCTCTATGACGATCTCTGCCTCGTGCAGGGCAAGAACCATGAGAGCACCCAGGAGGTGGGGGAGATCCTCGCGCGGGTTCGGCTGGCTGGAGGGGCCGGCGGGGAAGCCGGACAGGCTTCATGACTTGCGGCACCTGGGGGCTTTCCGATCACCTTCGGCCGAGACGTGGCTTCCGTCGCTGTTGGTAACGGGTATGTCCGGTTTGCCGACTTAACGTGCAGTGACGTCGACGTGCTGCCATCTGGGGGAGTGCGTTGCCTATTCCGATTGCGAGCGCAATGAGCCATTCGGTCTTCCACTCGTCCAGCGGTGAGAACGAGCGGTTGGCGGTCGAGCTGTTGCATCCACCCGCGATGTACTACGCGTTGGTGCACAACAGAGTTCCGGTGGTGCACCACCTCCGGGTCGAGAACCCCGGCGACGTCGCGATCGAACACGCCGAGGTCACGCTGGAGCTCACCGGGCCGGACGGGCCGCTCGCCGAGCCGTGGACCCGGGCCGCGACCATGAACGCGGTATACGCCGCGGAAGATCGGGTTCAAACCCTCGCCGAGGACCTCGTGGCGCACTGGGAGAAGCGCCGCGAGCTGATGCGACCGCACATCGGCGGACCAGGCAAGGCGATGGTCGTCTGCGCGACCCGTGAACATCTGCGTGCAGCTGTTCGACGTTCTGGCCGAGCTGCGCCCTGACTGGGGTGACAAAGCCGTCGACAAGGGCACGATAAAGATCGTCTTCCGCCCCGGTCCGGAGGACAAGGAACACCTGCGCAAGCACGCACTTCGGCCATCGGAGCTGCGCACGGTACAGGCCCGTGCCAAGGACCCCGACGACGAGCTGGAACTAATCATCGTGCACTCGATGTTGCTCCCCGGCGTCAAGATCTGGAGGAATGGCGCTCCGACATCGCCTTCTTCGTTGAAGTGCGGGCCTGGATGGTCAAACTCGACCCAAGCCAAGAGCTCCGCCCGATCACGATCAGGCGGAGCTCTTGGCGTATTCAGTCAGCGCAGGTCGTGCTTCCCGGTCTTCACGTCGCGCAGGAAGGCTGACCACGCCGTGGCTGTGAAAGGGGAAGCCGAACGAGACGACGAGCAGGACCGCGCAATAGTGCGGCCTCTCTTGGCCATCTGGACCGCAGTTCCCCGACTGCGACCCTGATGACCAGCCCACTGGGCGGCACCACTTCCGTACTTAGTCCCAGCCAGTCCCCAAAGCCGGGCCGGTGCAGCTGCCGCCCCGACCACTGCAGCGGCCCACCCCTGTGGCCGGGCGGCTTCCCCTCCCGCGCGGGCCACCGGCCTGTACGCCTCGGGTTCGTGTATGGCGCTCCTGCTGATTGGTGCCCTCGCCGGCTACGTCTGGGGTCCGGAAATCTCCAACCGAGGACTCACCGACAACTGAGCCCGGCATGAAGCAGGGGGTGGCCGGAGCGCCAGCCCGGCCACCCCCTGTTGCGGTTGGGGAGCGATCGCGATCCTGGGCGAAACCAGCGGTGATCACTGAGGGTGTTGATTCGATTTCTTACGGAAGCTGTTGTGCTGATTGGAACTTCGGGGAGCGACGTATTGGAAACTTACTTCGGATGCCGTATAAAGTTACGCATGTCCGAGGTCAACGAGCGTTCGGCGCCCACCGGGAACGAGGCGCTGCGCCGCATCCGCACCGATGCGGTGCTGGCTGCGCTTCGCGAGCACGGCCCCGTTTCCCGCACCGAGCTCGCCGGGCTGACCGGGTACCGGCCTTCTTCGCTGACCGAGATCGTGCGCGAGCTGATCGCCTCCGGGCACGTCCTCGAGGCCGGTGCCGGCGACTCCTCCGGCGGCCGTCGGCCGCGGATGCTGGAGTTCAACCCGGCCGCCGAATCGCTGATCGCCGTTTCCCTGGAGGGGGAGCAGGCGCGCGTTTCCGTGGTCGACCTGGCCGGTGAGCTGCTCGGCGCGCACAGCCGCGCCGTTGATCCGCACGAGCCGCTGGACGGGTTGGTCGCCCTCATCGACCAGGCGCTGAAGGAACATCCGCGGCCTCGGCCCGGGCGCGTGGTGTTCTCGCTCCCCGGCGTCGCCACCGCGGAGGGCGCCGTGACGCTCTCGCCCGTGCTGGAGGCGCTCGGCGGGCGGTCGCTCACCGACGCGCTGACCGAGCGGGTCGGGCTGCCCGTGCAGGTTTCCAACGACGTCAACCTCATCGCGCTGGGGGAGCGCGAGCGGGGTGCCGCCGCCGACGTCGACGACCTGGTGCTGATCTACGTCGGTTACGGCATCGGCGCCGCCGTGGTCTCCGGCGGCACGCTCTGCCGGGGCGCCGCCGGGTTCGCCGGTGAGATCGGCTTCCTGCCCGCCGGGCTGCCGCCCACGCCGCACACCGGCGGGCGCGGCGAGTTCGAGCGGCGCTGGAGCGTACCGGGAATCCGGCAGGCGCTGTCCGAAATGGACGGTGACTCGACCGGTGCGCCGGTCGCCGAGCTGGCCGCCCGGGCCGGTGAGCCCGCCGTCGCCGCGCTGCGCAGGCAGGTCATCGAGGCCTGGGCCTACGCCGCCATCGTCTGCGCGTGCGTGGTCAACCCGGCGCGCGTGGTCTTCGCCGGTGCCGCGACCGAACTCGGTCCGGACGGGCTCGCCGAACTCGCCGAGCTGGTCGGTTCGGCGGCACCGTCCGCACCCGAGGTCGTGTTCGCCGAACTGGGCGCGCAGGCGCTGCACATCGGCGCCGTTTCCCCGTCCCTGATGTCCCCCGCTGCGAACACCACGCAGCCCTCGCGCGAAGGGTAGCCATGCGCAGAATCCTCTCCATCGTCGCCGGCGTGCTGATGCTCGCCGGTGTGACCGCCGGCTGCGGTCTGACCCCCGCCGGCGGCGACTCCGGCCTCACCATCTACACCGCCCGCGACAAGGCGCTCGCCGAGAGCGTGGTCAAGGACTTCGAGGCCGCCTACCCCGAATACCAGGGCAAGGTCCGGATCCTGACGCTCGGCGCGCAGGAGGCCTCCGAGCGGGTGTCCGCCGAGAAGGGCCGCCCGCAGGCAGACGTCTGGTGGGGCGGCTCGCAGCAGCAGTTCACCCAGGCCGCGAACGCCGACCTGCTCGCCCCCGTGCCGGACCAGGTGCGCGACCGCGTTCCGGAGCGCTACCGCGACGCGCAGGGCCGCTGGGTCGGCGAGATGGTGCTCGCCGAGGTCGTCTTCTACAACGACCAGATGCTCACCCCCGAGCAGGCCCCGAAGGACTGGGACGACCTGATCAAGCCGGAGTACCGGGACAAGATCGTCGTCCGCGACGTGGCCGCGTCCGGCACGATGCGCAGCATCTACTCGGCGATGATCACCCGCAACGGCGGCGCGAACCCCGAGCCGGGCTACGAGTGGCTGCGCAAGCTCGACGCCAACACGAAGGTCTACGCGGCCAACCCGACCGACCTGTACCTGCGCATCCAGCGGCAGGAAGCGCCGATCAGCGTGTGGAACCTGCAGGACGTCATGCTGCAGCAGAAGAAGACCGGCGCGCCGTTCAAGCCGGTGGCGACCACCTCCGGCGTCCCGCAGCTGATCGACGGCATCGCCAAGGTCAAGGGCGGCCCCAACGGCGCCGCCGCGGACAAGTTCCTCGACTTCCTGCTCGGCGTCGAGAAGCAGAAGCAGCTGGCCGAGGAGTACTTCCAGATCCCGACCGTCGAGCAGGCCGGGCAGCCGAGCTGGCTGGCGCCGCTGAACCTGCACGAGATGCCGGTCGACTGGAGCCTGGCCGCCGAGAAGGAGACCGAGTGGATCTCCTACTGGAGCGAGCACATCAAGAACAAGAACTAGCGAAGTACCTGTTTCCAGGCTCGTTTTGCGTGGCGGTGCGGGTGGCGGCCCCCTGCGGGAGTTACGGCCGCCGCCTGGACTGTGGGGGCCCCGACTTACGTATGACCAATACGCGGCGTCGGGGCTGTCTTCGCCAGGCGACGTCTGAGAACCCGCGGCGGTGCCAGCTGCGAGGGTGGGCTAAGCGGCTGCGCCGCTTCAAAAAAGCCCGCTGTGCTACTTCCAAAACAGCCGCTATAGCACCCCGAATCACTCACGGGCCGCCTCGGCCGCCGCTTGCAGAGAAGCCCTTCCTCGCCCAGCACGGAGAGTTCAGCATGATCCCCGTTCGCCTCGACCGCGTATGCAAGAGCTACGGCTCTGCCTCGCCGGTCGTGCACGACATCGACGTGACGATCGAATCCGGCGAGTTCTTCACGCTCCTCGGCCCCTCCGGGTGCGGCAAGTCGACCACGCTGCGCATGATCGCCGGGTTCGTCACGCCCACCAGCGGCCGAATCCTGTTCGGCGACCGCGACATCACCGCCACGCCGCCGAACAAGCGGGGCACCGGCATGGTGTTCCAGAACTACGCCCTGTTCCCGCACTACGACGTCGCGCAGAACGTCGCCTACGGGCTGGTCACGCGCAAGGTGGCCAAGACCGAGCGCAACGAGCGGGTCGCCGCCGCGCTCGCCTCGGTGGGGCTCGACGGCTACGCAGACCGGCGGATCGACCAGCTCTCCGGCGGCCAGCAGCAGCGCGTCGCGCTGGCCCGGGCGCTGGTCATCTCGCCCTCGGTGCTGCTCCTCGACGAGCCGCTGTCCAATTTGGACGCCAAGCTGCGCGAGGAGACCCGAGTCGAGATCCGCCGCGCGCAGCGGGAAGCCGGGATCACCAGCGTCTACGTCACGCACGACCAGGCCGAGGCGATGGCGATGAGCGACCGGATCGCCGTGCTCGAATCCGGCAAGCTGCACCAGGTCGGCACCCCGCGCGAGGTCTACCACCAGCCCGCCACCGCCTTCGTGGCCAAGTTCATCGGCGGCAGCAACGTCCTCGATGCCGAGGTCGTCGAGAGCTCCGGCGAGCAGGCCGTGGTGGAGCTGGCGGGCTCCGGGGCGAAGTTCGCCGCCGGTCGTTCGGCGGAGTTCGCGGCCGCCGTGGGCGACAGGGTCGCGGTGTCGGTCCGGCCGGAGCACCTGACGATCACCGAGGCCGGCGAGGGCAGCTTCGACGCCGTCGTGCGCGCGGTGGAGTTCACCGGCGCCACCTGCGAGTACGAGGTCACCGCGGGCGAGCTGGAGCTGTCGGTCGCGGTGCCGGACCGGCCAGGCCTGCCGAAGCCCGGCGACGTCGTCGGGCTTCGCCCCGAGGCTCAGCACGCCTGGCTGGTGCGGCCATGAGCGCCCCGGCGGCGGCGCCGCGGCGCCGCAGGCTGCCCGCCTCCGACGGCGATCGCTTCGTCTACGTGCTGGCCATCCCGGTCGTGCTGGTCCTGCTGTTCCTCGTCGTCATCCCGATGGCGACGACCGCGCTCACCTCGGCGGGCGGGAACGGCCTCGCGGACAACTACGGCAGCCTGTTCGGCGGGTCTTCGGGCCGGGCGCTGCTGCTGTCGCTGGTGAGTTCGCTCGTCTCCGTGTTCTTCTGCGGTGTGCTCGGCACGCTGCTGGCCGTGCTGCTGCACCGCTTCGACTTCCCCGGCCGCCGGGCGCTTTCGGTGTTCGCCGTGCTGCCGATGGCCTTGCCGCCGCTGATCGGCGCCGTGTCGTTCGTGCTCCTCTACAGCGAGAGCGGGATCGTGCCCCGGACGCTGCACGCACTGCTCGGCATCTCGCCCGCGAGCACGTCGGTGAGCGGGCTGGCGGGCGTCGTGCTGGTCCACGCGTTCACCATGTACCCGTACTTCTACCTGTCGGTTTCGGCCGCGCTGGCGGGGCTGGACGGCTCGCTGGAGGAGGCCGCCACCAACCTCGGCGCCGGTCGCGCGCGGGTGTGGCGGACGGTGCTGCTGCCGATGCTCACTCCGGCGCTGGTTTCCGGCGCGCTGCTGACGTTCATGATGTCGATGGCGTCGTTCACCGCGCCGCAGCTCTACAACGTGCAGACGCTGACCATGGAGATCGTGTCTGCGCGCACCTCGGGCAACGCCGCGCTCGCGGCCACCCAGTCGACGGCGCTCTCGGTGGTGTCCATCGCCTTCCTGATGAGCATGCGTTGGTACCAGGGCCGCCGCGTGCACCGCAGCCTGTCGAAGGGCACGCCGAGCGCGCGCCGCGCGCCGGGCTCCGCCGCCGCGAAGTTCGCCGCCGCGCTGGGCAGCCTGCTGCTCACGGTGGTGCTGCTGGCGCCGGTGCTGGTGATCGTGCTCGTGTCGTTCTCGGTGGACGGCGCCTGGACGACGCAGGTGCTGCCGCCCGAGTACACATTGGACAACTACCTGCGGATCTTCGCCGAGCCGCAGAGCCTGCTGCCGATCTCGGTGAGCGTGCAGACCGCGCTGCTGGCCACCCTGGCCGCGATCGTCATCGGGGCGGCGGCCTCGTGGGTCGTCGCCCGCTGGAAGGGCCCGGGCCGCGGCGCGCTGGACGTGATCATCATGCTGCCGTGGGCCCTGCCTGGCACGGTCATCGGCGTGAACCTGGTGACGGCGTTCAACGAACCCGGCGTCGGCAACCTGGGCCTGACGCTGGTCGGGACGCTGTGGATCCTGCCGGTCGCCTACTTCGTCCGGTTCGTGCCGCTGGTGTTCCGCTCGACCAGCGCCTCCCTGGAGCAGCTCGACCCGTCGCTGGAGGAGGCGGCGCGCAACCTCGGCGCCGGTCCGCTGCGGGTCCTGCGCACGGTCACGCTGCCGCTGGTGCTGCGCGGCGTGCTCGCCGGCGCGCTGCTGGCCTTCGTGGACGGCGTCGGCGAGTACGTCGCCTCGGTGGTGATCTACCCGCCCGGCCTGCCGCCGATGTCGGTGGAGATCTACAACCGCATCTACTCCTCGGAGTTCGGCACGGCGGCCGCCTACGGCGCGCTGCAGATCGTGCTGATCCTGGTCGTCCTCGCGGTGTCGAACCGCCTCGGCCAGGGCCCGCGCCAGAAGCGCTCGCCGACGGTGATCCCCGCCGCGTAGCGCGCCCACGTCCACGACAATCCACAGTGGAAAGAGCTGTTCACATGACCAAGCCTCCGGAACTGTCCAACTACTGGCAGAACCACCTCCGGGTGGCCTTCGAGAAGTCCGCGCCGCAGCTGTACCGGCCGATGCTGGACGCCAGCCTCGCGCACGTGGTGATGCTCGCCGAGCAGGGCCTGCTGCCCGCCGGCCGGGCCCGGCAGCTGCTCGGCGGGCTGCGCGATCTGCTCGCGGCCGACGACGACCGGTTCGCCTTCGACGGCAGCGTCGAGGACGTCTACTACCTCGTCGAGCAGCGGCTCGCCGCCGCGGCCGGCATCCGGCCGTCCGAGCTGGACGTGCAGCTGGCCCGCTCCCGCAACGACCTCGACGCCGGCGTGTTCCGCATGGTGCTGCGGGAGAACGTGCTGGACCAGGCCCGCCAGGCCTGCGCCGCCGCCGAGGCCGCCGCGGCCCAGGCGGACCGCTACGCCGACGTCCTGATCACCGGGTTCACCCACCGCAGGCCCGCCCAGCCGACCACGCTCGGGCACGTGCTGGCCGGCTACGCCGAGGCGCTGCTCAGCCAGGCCGAAGAGCTGCTGTCGGTCTACGACGAGCTCGACGTCAACCCGCTCGGCTCGTGCGCGTTCGCCGGCACCGACCTGCCCATCGCCCCGCCGCGGCTCGCCGAGCTGCTCGGCTTCCGGGAGACCTTCACCTCCAGCTACGAGGCGGTGGCCGGGGCCGAGCACCTGATGCGCACCGCGGCGGTGCAGGCCCGCATCCTGGCCACCGGCGCCCGGATGGCCCGCACGATGCTGGACTGGATGACGTACGGCTGGATCGTCACCCCGGATTCGTACTGCCAGGGCTCCAGCATCATGCCGCAGAAGAAGAACCCGGTGGTGCTGGAGCACATGTGCTCGATGGCCGGCGCGGCGGCGGCCGACCTGGCCGCGACGATGAACAACGTCGGCGCCGCCTGGTACGAGGACTCCAACAACGCCACCACGGACGTCCAGGAGCACCTCTGGCGGGCCGGTGACCGCGCCGTGCGGTTCCTGACGCTGATGCGCGGCCTGCTGGAGGAGCTGAGCCCGCAGAACCCGCCTTCGCCGGAGGACGTCGTGGCCACCGGCGCGACCACCACGGCGATCGCCGAAGCGCTGGCGGGCGCGGGAATCCCCTGGCGGGGCGCGCATTCCGTGGTCGGCGCGCTCGTCCGGCAGGCGCCGCCGGCGGAGTGGACCGCCGCCGTGGTCGCCGCCGCGATCGCCGAAGCCGGACTGGGCACTGTGGACGATTCGGTGGTGGAGGCGGCGCTGGCCGCGGGGCTTCGCCCGCAGCAGGTGCTCGACCGTCCCCAGGACGGCGGCCCCGGCGCCGCGGCGGTGCGCCGCACGGCGGAGCTCGCCTTGGCCCGCGCCCGGGTGCTGGCCAGCGCGTTCGCCGACCGCAGGGCCGCCCTGGGCGAGGCCGGGAGCAAGCTCGACGCGGCCGTGGACGCCGTGCTGGCCGGAGGCCGCGGGTGAGCCATCCAGCTCCCGACGACCGAATCACCGTTGTTGGCAACGTGAACCTCGACGTCCTGGTGGCCGGGGCGGCGGAGCTCCCGCCGCCGGGCACCGAGCAGATCGTGCCGTCGATCGTGCTGCGGCCCGGCGGTTCGGCCGCGAACACCGCGATCGTGCTGGCCCGGCTCGGCAGGCCGACGGTGCTGGCCGGGCGGGTCGGCGACGACGGGACCGCGCGGCTGCTCGCAGACCAGCTGGACATCCCCGGCCTGCGGTTGGAGCTGGCCCAGGTGCCCGGCGAACACACCGGCGTGACCGTCGCCGCCGAGGCGCCGGGCCGGGATCGCGCATTCCTCTCGGCGCTCGGGGCGATGGCCGACCTGGACGCGACCGCCGTGCCCGAGTCGGCGCTGGCGGCCCGGTTCGTGTTGCTGTCCGGCTATTTCCTGCTCCCTGCGCTGCAGGGCGAGGCCGCTCGTGACCTGCTGGCGCAGGCGCGGCAGGCCGGGGCGCGCACCGCGCTGGACACCGGTTGGGATCCGGCCGGCTGGGACGCCGGAACGCGCGCGGAGGTGCTGCGGCTGCTGCGCGAGGTCGACGTGTTCCTGCCCAACGACGACGAGCTGAACGCCCTGCACGGCGATCGGTGCGACGACGAGGTCGCGGCCCGCAGCATCGCCGACGAGACCGGGGCGACCGTCGTGGTCAAGCGCGGCGCACGCGGCGCCCTCGTGGCCAGGCCAGGCCAGCCGCACAGCACCCATCCGGCGCCCGAGGTGCAGGTCCGGGACTCCACCGGCGCCGGCGACGCGTTCAACGCCGGACTGCTGCACCGGCTCGCCGACGGCGCGCCCACCGGCGACGCCGCAGACTACGCCGTCCGGGTCGCAGCGACCGTGATCAGCAGGCCCTCGCACGACCGGGCCTTCGCACTGGAGGACGTGGACCGATGACCGAAGCGGCGCGCGGGATCCCGATCGTCGACTTCCACCTGCACTTCCGGATCGCGCACGACGAGGCGACCAGGGATCTCTCCGGTGGCCAGTTCAGCTGCGCGGACCACGACGAGGCGGCCCAGCGCCGCCGCGCCGAGCAGGTGGCGGAGCAGTCCCGGCGCTGGCGGCGGGCCTGGGACTTCCCCGATCCGCAGCCGGATCCCGAGCGGACCTGGCAGGCGGAGGCGGACATGTGGCTGGCCGAGCTCGACCGCTACGAGATCGCTCACGCGGCGTTCGTCACCGGCTGCGGCGACGAGCGGGTGGCCGAGCTCGTCGCCCGCGCACCGGAGCGGTTCTCCGGGATGGCGAACCTGCGCGACCTCACCGCCCCGGACGCCGCTGAGCGCCTGGCGCGGGCGATCGACGAGTTCGGCCTGCGCGGGCTGAAGCTGTTCGCCCCGCTGTTGCCGCACCGCATCGACGACCCGGCCGCCGACCCGGTGTGGCGGGTGGCAGCCGACCGCGGCATCCCCGTGCTGATCCACTTCGGACACTGCGGCTCCAGCGGGGGAGTGGCGCACAACGCGCACATCGAACCCGCGTGGCTGGAGCCGGTCGCCAAGCGGTTCCCGGGAATCCCGTTCGTGGTCCCGCATTTCGGCGTGCAGCACGTGCAGCAGGTCCTGTTCCTGTGCTGGGCCTGCCCGAACGTGCTGGTGGACACCTCGGGCTCGAACCAGTGGGTGCGCTGGATGCCCTACAAGCTGACGCTGGAGGACCTGTTCCGGCGCTGCTACGAAACGATCGGCCCGGAGCGCATCGTCTTCGGCAGCGACTCCTCCTGGTTCCCGCGCGGCTACTGCCACCGGTACCTGGCCGACCAGCTGCGGGTGTGCCACGAGATGGGCATGCCGGAGCCGGACCTGCGCGCGATCTTCGGCGGCAACGCCGCACGACTGCTGGGGCTTCCCGGCCTCGGGAAGGGAACGGAATGACGACGGAAGCGGGCACCTGGATGGCCGCGGAGATCGCCGAACAACCGCAGGTGCTGGCCGAACTGGCCGGGCGTGCGGGAGAGTTCCGGGCGGTCGCGGAGCAGCTCGCCCGCAGCCGCCCGCGGTTCGTGCTCTTCGCCGCGCGCGGGTCCAGCGACAACGCGGCGCTGTACGGCAAGTACCTGGTCGAGGTGCTGCTCGGGCTGCCTGCTGGATTGGTGTCGCCCTCGACGACCACGCTGTACGGGGCCGAGCCGGACCTGAAGGACGTCGCGCTCGTCGCGGTGAGCCAGAGCGGCGGTTCCCCGGACCTCGTGGAGGTGACCGAGCAGGCGGGAAAGCGCGGGGCGTTCACGGTGGCGGTGACCAACACGCCGGACTCGCCCCTCGGTGCTGCGGCGCAGCACACCCTGGACATCGGGGCGGGGGTGGAGCGTGCGGTCGCGGCGACCAAGACCTATTCCGCGACGCTCCTCGCGCTGCACCTGCTGCTGGCAGGTGGCGGGCCGGACGTCGACCGCATCGGCGAGCTCGCGCAGTCCTGCCTGGACGAGAACGCGGACCGGATCGGCGCGGTGGCGCAGCGGCTGCGCTTCGCCGACCAGGTCGTCACCACGGCACGCGGGTACTCGCTGGCCACCGCGCACGAAGCGGCGCTGAAGCTCGCGGAGACCAGCTACCTGGTCACCCGCGCTTACAGCGGCGCGGACCTGCTGCACGGGCCGATCGCGGCGGTGGGCCAGGAGACGGCGGTGCTGGCGGTGACCGGCACGGGACCGGGCGGCGCGGCGATGGCGGAGCCGCTGGCCCGCCTCGCCGGGCAGGGTGCGGAGGTCCTGAGGGTCGGCCCGCGCGGCGACGCCCAGCTGCGGATCCCGGACCTGCCGGAGGAGCTGTCGCCGGTCGTGGAGGCGCTGCCGCTCCAGCGCCTCGCCTGGGCGCTCGCCACGGCGCGCGGCTACGACCCGGACAGCCCGGCGGGCCTCCGCAAGGTCACCGAAACCCGCTGAGCGCCGGGCCGCACGTCCCGTAGCCAATCGGCCCGACCTCGACCCCGTCAAGCTGGACCGCACGCGTGAGCTGATGATCAAGGCCGTCCGGGACTGCCTGGTCATGGGTTACGAGCCGCTGATCGACGCCGTCGAACTCCCCGACCCCGATGATCGACACGTCTTGGCCGCCGCCATCAAAGCCCGTGCTCAGGTGGTCGTCACCGCCAATCTCAAGGACGCGGGCCTCAACCTCAGCGCCTACACCGCCGAACCCGGCTCGCCTTCGGCGGAGGCGCTCCTGCTCGCCAGCTGGGCGGCCACCGGCACACCGCTGAGACCGTCCTAAGGGTTCCTAACAAAGGGTCTTGATGTGTCGGTAGCAGATGATGCAGGTGGCCAGGCCGAGGAACGCTTCGTGGATGTCGTCGCGGCGTTCCCAGCGGATGCGGAGGCGTCGCATGCCGTGGTACCAGGCGATTGTGCGCTCGACGA
>NZ_SMKW01000074.1 GCF_004348985.1 Saccharopolyspora elongata
CGCGACCAGGTCTGGATCCATCGAAAACCCTGTTCCGCCCACCACTGATGATCACAGAAAGCAGGCCAGCCAGTGTTCACGAGGTCCTGAGACACAAACTGTTCACGAGGTCCTGAGCGAGGACAGGTCGCCAGAACGGCCATAACCACTCACGAGCTCAGCGGAGGCCGAGGCGGCGGCGGATTACCAGCAGGCTGAGGAGGCTGGCTGCCGCCGCGAACATCAGGTAGAAGCTCGGGGCCAGGCTGGTGCCGGTGAGGCCGATCAGCCATGTGCTGATGAACGGCGTGAACCCGCCGAACACGCTCACCCCGATGTTGTAGCCGATGGACATGCCGGTCGCCCGGGTCTCGGTGGGGAACAGCTCGGACATCAGCGCCGGCAGCGCCCCGAAGTAGCAGGCCTTCAGCAGCCCGATCAGCAGCATCATGCCGACCATCACGCCGAATCCGGGGAACGCCACCAGCGTCGCGAAGATCGGGTAGATCAGCAGCAGGATCAGCGCGGCGAACACGCCCATCAGCTTCACCCGGCCGATCTTGTCCGACAGGTGCCCGGCCAGCGGCGTCACCACGGTCAGCACGACGCCGGTGACCAGGGTGGCCGTGAAGCTGGTCGACGCGGGCAGGCCGAGCTGTTTGATCGCGTAGGTCGGCATGTAGGTGATCGTGTAGTTGAGCACCGTGGAGACCAGCAGCGCGCCGACGACCAGCAGGATCCGGACCTTCTGGGTGCGCAGCACCGTGCGCACCGGCGAGTGCGGTTCGGCGGTCTGCGCCGCGGTGAATTCCGGTGCCTCGTCGACGAACCGCCGGATGTAGTAGCCCACCGGGCCGACCAGCAGGCCGACCGCGAACGGGATCCGCCAGCCCCACGACTCCAGCTGCTCCGGGCTCAGCGTGGCCGTCAGCAGCACGCCCATCCCGGCCGACACCAGCGTGCTCAGGCCCTGGCTGGCGAACTGCCAGCTGGCCACGAAGCCGCGCCGGCCCGGCACGTGCTCGACCATGAAGGCGGTGGCGCTGCCGAACTCGCCGCCCGCCGAGAAGCCCTGGATCAGCCGCGCCAGCAGGATGCCGATCGGCGCGACCAGGCCGACCGTCTCGTACGAGGGCATCAGGCAGATGATCGCGGTGCCCAGCACCATCAGCCGGATCGACAGCGTCAGCGATGCCTTGCGCCCGGCGCGGTCGGCGTAGGCGCCGAGCACCACCGCGCCGATCGGGCGGATCAGGAACGAGACGCCGAAGGTGCCCAGCGTCAGCAGCAGCGACACCGTCTCGTCCTGCGCCGGGAAGAACACCTTCGACAGGACCGTCGCGAAGATCGCGTAGACCGCGATGTCGTACCACTCGAGCGCGTTGCCGATCGAGGCGGCCGCGATCACCCGGAACGGTTTGTGCGATTTCGCCGAGGCGGTGGAAGTGGCCATCACGGCCTCCAGGTCTTCAAGTAGGAGCGCGATTTCGCGCGAAATCGGTGGTATCCGTGCGGGGCGGTGGGCGATTTCGCGCGAAATCGCCGCATGCCTCGGGAAGATCAGCGCTCGCCGAGATCCCAGAACAGGCCGGCCATGATCGCCAGCGCTTCGCGTGCGACGGTGCCCAGCAGGTGCTCGTTCGGGGCGTGCTGGGCGCAGGCGGGATAGGAGTGCGGGACCCAGATCGTGGGGAGCCCGAGCACGTCGGCGAAGGCGTCGTTGGGCAGGGTGCCGCCCAGGTTCGGCAACAGCGCCGGTTTGGCGTCGGTGGTGCGCCGCAGCGACTCCAGCGCCCAGCGGACCCATTCGTCCGCCGGGTCCAGCCGGGTGGCGGCGACGCTGCTGGTGACCTCGACGTCGATCATCGAGAAGCCGTGGTCGTCGAGGTGCGCGCGCACGATCCGCTCGACGTCCTGCCAGTCGGTGCCGACGACGAACCGGAGCTGGCAGTGCGCCTCGGCGCTGCCGGGGATGGCGTTCACCGGCGCCTGCGGGGTGCCCGCGGTGAACGCCAGCACCTCCAGGGTGTTCCAGCCGAAGACGCGTTCGCTCGGCGTCAGCCCCGGCTCGCCCCAATCGGCGTCGATCTCGGGGGAGCCCGGGCCGCCGTCGACGGTGATGTCGGCCAGTGCGGCCCGCACCGATTCCGGGATCGGCGCGGGCCGCAGGCCCTCCACCCGCACGGCCCCCCGGGGGTCGATCATGCTGGCCAGCGCGTTGGCCAGGATGCTGGCGGGGTTGCTCAGCAGGCCACCCCAGTTGCCGGAGTGGTAGGCGCTGTCGCGCAGGTTCACGCGCAGCGAGAAGTTGACGGCGCCGCGCGAACCGAGGAACAGCGTCGGCTGCTGCGCCGAGAGTCGGCAGCCGTCCGAGGCGATGAGCAGGTCGGCGGCGAGATCGTCGGCGAGGTCCGCGCAGACCTCGCTCAACCCCGGCGATCCGGTCTCCTCGCCCATGTCGAGCAGGATCTTGAGGTTGAAGCCGAGGCTGCCGCCGCGGGTTTCGAGCACCTGCTCCAGCGCGGCGAGGTTGATGGTGTGCTGGCCCTTGTTGTCGGCGGTGCCGCGGCCGTACCAGCGGTCGCCCTCGACCGTGATCCGCCACGGGTCCAGCCCGTCGCGCCACTGCGCGTCGTGCCCCAGCACGACGTCGCCGTGACCGTAGGTGAGCAGCGTGGGCAGGACGTCGTCCTCGTGCCGGTGGGCGATCAGGAACGGCCCGCCGCCGGGCACCGGGTTGTCGACGATGCGCGCGGTGCAGCCGAGCCTCTCGACGGCGGGCGTGATCTCGTCGGCGAGGTACTGCCGCAGCACGTCGGCGCGCTGCGGGTCCTGGCTCTCGGTGCGGAAGGCGACCCGGCGCGCGAGGTCCGTGCGGAACGCGCCGGAGTCGTAGTACTGCGTCGCCCGCTCGACCGTCACTTCCCGGCTCACCGCGATGTCCTCCCCGAATTCGCTTGCGCACCAAGGGTTTTCCGTGCCGGATGCGCTACCTGGATTTCGCAAACTCAACCACGCGGAACGCCGCATGACCAGCAGCAAAAAGACAAGGCAGCGTTGCCGGATCGGCAACGGGAGCGTGGGTGCGTGGCGTAGCGTGAGGTGGTGCGAAGCGCGACTGTGATCGGTGCGGGGATCGGCGGGCTGGCCGCGGCGGTCGGCCTGCACCGGATCGGCTGGCGGGTGGCGGTGGTCGAGCAGGCCGCCGAGATCGACGCGATCGGTGCGGGGATCACGCTGTGGCCCAACGCATTGCGCGCGTTGGAGGCGCTCGGGTTCGGCGAGCGGGTCCGGGAGCTGGGGAAGCCGCAGGAGTCCGCCGGTATGCGCTCCAGCGACGGCCGGTGGCTCAGCCGGCTCGACGGCGCGGAGATCGAGCGGGAGCTCGGCAGGCCGATGCTCGGAGTGCACCGGGCCCAGCTGCACCGGATGCTGCTGGACGAGCTCCCGGCGGTTTGCCTGCACACCGGCGTCCACGTGACCGCCGTCGGCCGGGACGGCGCGGTGCCGGGACTGGACCTGCCGCCCGCCGATCTCGTCGTCGGCGCCGACGGCATCAACAGCCAGGTACGTGCGCGGTACTGGCCGGACGCGCCGCGCCCCCGCTACACCGGCTTCGCCGCGTGGCGCGCCATCTGCGAGCGCCGGGATCTGACCGAGATCGGCGTGAGCTGGGGGCGGGGCCGGGAGTTCGGCATCGTGCCGTTGGTGGACGGCCGGACGTACTGGTACGTCGCGATGCCCGCACCCGAAGGCGCCCGCAACCCCGACGAGCGCGCGTATCTCCGCGAGCAGTTCGCGTCCTGGCACTCGCCGATCCCGGAGCTGATCGACGGCACCCCGGCGGAAGCGGTGCTGCGCAACGACATCCGGCACCTGGGCGGCCGGCTGAAGTCGTACGCGACCGGGAACGTGGCGCTGCTCGGCGACGCCGCGCACGCCATGACCCCACACCTCGGCCAAGGCGGTTGCCAGGCGCTCGAAGACGCCGTCGTGCTGGTCGCCGCCTGCGCGAGGTTCGACGACGTGGCCGAGGCCCTGACGCACTACGACGCCGAGCGCCGCCCCCGCACCCAGCAGATCGCGCGGGCCTCGTACTGGGCCGGGCGTTTCGGCCCGTTCCTGGCCAATCCGGTCGCGGTCGCGCTGCGCGACACCGCCGCGCGGCTCGCCCCGAGCAGCGCGGCGATCAAGACGTTCATGCGGGTCAGCGGCTGGACCCCGCCGCAGATCGAGGGGCTGGACAGCTGACGGTCAGGAGCTCTCCGCGAGGCGCTGCGCCCGCTCCAGCAGGTCGCCCTTCTTGATCTTCCCGGTCGCGGTCATCGGCAGCTCCGGCACCAGCACGAAGCGCGGCACCTTGTACGAGGCCATGTTCTCCCGCGCCCACCCGGTCAGCGCCTCCGCGGTCAGCGAGGTTCCCGGGGCCGGTTGCACGTAGGCCAGCGGCAGCTGGCCCTTGGCGCGGTGCGGCATCGGCACCACCGCCACGCCCAGCACCTCCGGGTGGCGGGCCAGCAGCGCCTCGACCTCCGACGGGAAGACGCTCATGCCGCTGATCTTGATCATCTCCTTGTTGCGGCCGAGGAAGTGCAGGCAGCCGTCCTCGTCCACCATCCCGACGTCGCCGGTGCGCAGCCAGCCGTCGCGCAGCGCCTCGGCGCTGGCCTCCGGGCGGTTCCAGTAGCCGGTGAGCAGGGAGGGCGTCCGGATCGCGATCGCGCCGCGCTCGCCGATCGGCACCGGCTCGCCGGATTCGGGGTCGACGACCATGAATTCGGTGCCGGGCACCGGAAGCCCGCAGAACACCGGCTCCGAGCGCAGGTCCCGGTCGTCGTCGGAGAAGCCGTAGGTGATGGTGTCGGCGGTGTGCGTCTCGGTCATGCCGTAGGACGCCTCGCGCAGGACGCTGTGCTCGCCGACGGCCGCCGCCCAGCGCCGCCGCAGGTCGGGCGTCAGCTTGCGCACGAACGACATCGACCGCGCGTTGTCCAAACTGGACAGATCGTGGGCGGCGAAGCCGGGGTGCTCCATCAGCTCGACGTAGTTGTCCACGGTGCCGATCATGTCGGTCACGCGGTAGCGCTCGACGGCGTCGAGCACGGCGGTGGCGTCCCACCGGGCGAGCAGCACGACCGTGCCGCCGTGCACGAGCGGCACCAGGATTCCCATGTCCTCTCCGGCGATCCAGAAGATCGGCACGTAGCAGAGGTAGACGTCGGGTTCGGTGCTCCGTCGCGGCGGGCGCGCGGCACCGGCGGTCACCGCGGTGTAGAGCATGTGCCGCTGCGTGTGCTCGCAGCCCTTCGGCAGGCCGGTCGTGCCGCCCGTGTAGTTCAGCGCGGCCAGCGCATCCAGGTCCACCTCGCGGCGCTCGGCGCGCGGGCTGGCGCCGACCCGCGACCACTGACTGCCCGTCGTGTCGGTGCGCAGCGTGTCCGGGAGCGGCAGCACGGGCTCGGCGGGCAGCAGGTCGGCGGGCGAGGTCGCCAGCACCTCGCGCAGCGGCGTCTCCGCCCGGACCTGCTCGACCAGCGGCACGAGCTCGGTGCTCACGACGAGCACCTCGACGCCGGCGTCGGTGAGCTCGTAGCGGAGTTCGTGCTGCTGGAACATCGGGTTCACGGGCACGTGCACCGCGCCGAGCTTGAGGATGCCCATCATCGCGATCACGAACTGCGGGCAGTTCGGCAGCAGCACGCCGACCCGGTCGCCGGCGCGCACGCCCGCGCCGTCCAGCCAGCCCGCGAACCGGTCGGACGCCTCGTCCAGCTCGGCGTAGGTGATCTCGCGGCCGTAGAAGACGATCGCGGGGCGCTGCGGCTCGTGCCGGGCCCAGTGCCGCAGGTGGTCGGTCACCGGCACCTCGCCGAGCGGGTAGGTCACGTCGCGGGGGATGTCCCGCGGCCAGCTGCGCTGCTGTCGAGCGCGGAGATCCGCCAGGTAGCTGACCACGTCCATCTCGGCTCCCGCCACTCGTCCGGAACATACCGACTAGTCGGTCGACGGTGCTCAGCGTCGTGCCGAACCGGCCGCATGTCAACAGTCCACCGCGTCCCGACCGGCGCCGGCCCGCGCGGCGGATGCGGTAGCGTCCCGGCCATGTCCTGCGGCCGCCCGGCTTTCGCCCGATGAACCAGCTCCGGTACTTCCTGGAGGTGGCTCGGACCGGATCGATCCGGGAGGCATCCGAGCGGCTGCACGTGGCGACCTCGGCGATCAGCCGCCAGGTGGCGAAGTTGGAGAACGAGGCGGGCATGCCGCTGTTCGAGCGGCAGCCGCGCGGCATGGTGCTGACCGAGGCCGGCGAGATGCTGGCCGCCTACGCGCGGCGGCGGATGCGCGAGGAGGAGCAGGTCCTCGCCGAGATGCGCGAGCTGCACCAGTCGCACCGGAGCACGGTGAAGGTCGTCAGCTCGGAGGGTTTCGCCCAGGACTTCCTGCCGGAGGCGATGGCCTCCTTCCGCGCGGAGCACCCAGGCGTCCGGTTCCGGCTGCACGTCACCACCCCGGCCGCGGCGACCCGGGAGGTCGGCGAGGGCACCGCGGACGTCGCGGTCACCTTCAGCACGGCGCCGGAGAAGGGCGTGCGCGTCGAGCACTCCGAGCGCCACGACATCCGGGCCCTCGTCCGCGCCGATCACCCGCTGGCCGAGCGCGCGGAAGCCGCCCTGGCCGACCTGCTGCCGTACCCGCTGGCGCTGATGGAGGAGGGCACCACGCTGCGGCAGCTGTTCGACATCTGCTGCAGCATGGAGGGCCTGGAGTTCGACCCGGTCTTCGTCAGCAACCACACGATCGCCCTGCACAGCTTCGCGCGGCTCTCCGGCAGCGTGACCCTCACCGGGCGGCTGAGCGTGCGCCGCCGCCTCGACGCGGAGGGCCTGGTGTCGATCCCGCTGACGAACCCGGAGCTGCTGGAGCGCAACCTCCAGATCCAGACGATGGCCCAGCGCCGGCTCCCGGCCCCGGTCCGGCTCTTCGTCGACCACCTGATCGCCACCATCCGCGACGGCGGCTGACGGCCGGTCGTTCGCCGCGTTCCTCCTCGACGTTCGGGGGGAATGTGCCCGAAACCCTTGACACTGGGGGAAGATCGCTCCGACCCTGTTGATCGGTCGACGAATTTTAGAGCGAAGTTCTAGGTTGCGGCTCGGGCCGAGCCGGATGTGGGGGTAGGCCGACAGCCGGTCGCGGAAGGGCGGAGCAATGGGGCTCTCGTACGTTCGTGAACTCTCGGAGTATCCGACCGGATCCCGACGGATGCGCATCCTGTCCATGGCGGTGCTGGCCAGCCTCATCGGCTCCTACGAGGGGCAGATCGCCCCCGTAGTGCCGTTGCTGCTGGAAGACCTGCACATGAGCCTGATCACCTACGGCTCGGTGTCGGCCCTGGCGCTGATCGCCGGGGCGATCGCGGCGATGGTCGGCGGACGGCTGACCGACCAGTTCGGCCGGGTGCGGGTGCTGGTCCCGCTGATGCTGCTGACCGCGCTGATGTGCTTCGCGATGACGCTCGTCAGCACGCCCGGCGAACTGCTCGTCGCCCGCGCCTTCCTGTCCATGCTCGACGGCGTGGTGATGGCCGCGACCGCGCCGCTGGTGCGGGACTTCTCGCCGCGGATGGGCCGGGCGCAGGCCTTCGGCTTCTGGACCTGGGGGCCGGTGGGCGCGAACTTCCTGGCCGCCGTGATCGCCGGTTTCACGCTGCCGCTGTTCGACAACTCGTGGCGCTCGCAGTTCGTCATCATGGGCGCGATCTCGCTGGTCATCTCGCTGGTGATCGCGTTCAACATCGCCGACCTGTCGCCGCGGCTGCGGGCGCAGATCCAGCAGACCGAGAAGCGGGCGCTGGCCGCGGCCGACACCGACCGGCCGGTGCGGATGCGGGACCTGTTCGGCCACACCACGATGTGGGCGCACGTCGTCGGCATCTCGGTGTGGCTGGTGCTCTACCTGACGCTGTCGCTGTTCGGGCAGACGATGCTGGCGCAGAGCTTCGGGCTCAGCGCGGCCTCGGCATCGGCCGTGATGAGCGGGTTCTGGGTGCTAAACCTCGGCACGCTGATCGCCGTCGGCCGGCTCTCCGACCGGCTGCAGCTGCGCAAGCCGATCACCGCGGTGGGCACCGTCGTCGCGGTGGTGATGACCGGCTACCTGGTGGTGCTGATGGGCGGCGAGACGATCTCGATCGTGCAGCTGCTGATCACCGGGGCGCTGCTGGGCGCGGGCATGGGCGCCGCGTACGCGCCGTGGATGGCGAACTACTCGGAGAACACCGAGGACATCGATCCGCGGCTGCAGGGCAGCGCGTGGGGCGTGTTCTCGTTCCTGACCAGGGTGATGGCGGTGCTGGTGCTGTTCCTGATGCCGCGCGTCGTGGCCGCCACCAGCTGGTCGGCGTGGTTGTCGATCGCGCTGGTCTGCATGGTGCTGTTCCTGCCGGTGATGCTGCTGTTCCGCGGGCCGTGGCGGCGTTCGCCGGCCCGCGCGGACGTCGCGCCCGGCGTCGAGAAAGCCGAGAGGTGAGCAGATGACCGACCTTTCCCAGGACGCGGTGGACCGGGTCGACCTGGCCGGCCTCGGCCGCGTCGACATCGACGACGTGCTGGCCTACCTGCACCGCGACCTGAAACGACTACCCGGCTACCTGGACCTCTACCGCCGCTACCTGCGGCAGCGCTGGGACGTCTACGAGCTGGACTTCACCCGCGACGCGGTGGACTGGACCGAGCGGATGACCGAGGTCGAGCGGGAGGCGTTCGTCGCGATCTCGTCGGGATTCCACCACGGCGAGCGGCAGGTCGAGGTGGAGCTGCCGGTGTTCATGCTGGGCGGCAGCGAGGAATCGAAGATCTACATGTCCAGCCAGATCGAGGACGAGGCCCGCCACACGGTGTTCTTCGACCGCTTCTACCGCGAGGTGGTCGGGCTGCCCGGTGAGTCGATCCAGGACGTGCTGGACGCGTCCTTCCACCACGTGGCCGAAACGTTCGTCGGACCGTTCGGGCTGCTCGCCTACCAGGCCGACGAGCTGCGCGCGGACCCGGAGAACCCGGCGCTGCGGGTGCGCTACGGCACCAACTACTTCCTGTGGATCGAGGGCGTGCTGGCGCTGTCGGTCATGAAGATCACCCTGACCTACTGCCGCAACAGGGGTTTCCTGCCCGGCTACTACGCGGGGTTCACCGCCACCTGCCGCGACGAGGCCCGCCACGTGCAGGCCGGCATGCGGTTCCTGCGCGACTCGGTGCGCGAGGATCCCCGCCTGCTGCTGGAGATCCACGAAACGCTGCGCACCATCCTGGCGATCAACGGCGCGACGAGCCGCCGGGTGGCGCTGGAGTCGCTGGGCTGGTCGCCGGAGGACGTGCGGCGGCTGATGATCCGCCAGCTGAACATGAAGCTCTCCGACGTCGGCATCGGCCTGGCGCCGGACATCGAGCGGATGATCGAGGGGATCGAGCCCGAACTGGCGGGAGGATGAGCATGCGGCTGTTCAGTCCACAGTGGGCGGAGGCGGCGCGCGAGGTGGTCGATCGCGGGCCCGACGAGGCGATCCGGGCGACGAAGCTGGCGAGCTACTGGGAGTGGATCGACCGGGCGCGCGGGTCGTACTCGTCGTCCTGGGCGCTCGGCCTCGTGGAAACGGGGCAGTACCTGCGGTTGCGGTGGGCCGACGGAGACTGCGTCGAGGCGTCGATCCGCGAGGAGCCGGACGCGGACTACGTGCTGACCGCCGACGCCGCCGCCTGGCGGGACATCATCACCGGCGAAGACGCCGGACGGCTGCTGATGTACCGCCGGATGAGGCTGGTGCACGGCGACGTCCTGCTGTTCTTCCGCGGCATCTACTTCGTGGTGGAGTCCATCGCGGCGATCGGCCGGATCCCCGCCTCGATGCCGCCCGAGGCGGCGCCCGCCGGGTGAGGTGAACGACCCGTTCGCCTCGCTCAGCCGACCGCGTCGGGTCCGCGGGTCGACCTGAACGGCGCTCCGACGCGGTGGAGGACATCGGCCTAGGTGCGGGAACGCAGGCGGCGGAGCATGCGCGCGTCGGCGAAGCCGACCGCGTGCGCCGCGGCCTCCACCGTCGCACCCTGGCTGAGCAGGTGCTCGGCGCGCTCCGCGCGGAGCACCTGCTGGTAGCGCAGGGGCGTCAGCCCCGTTGCGCGCGCGAAGGAGCGGGTGAGGGTGCGCTCGCTGCAGCCCGCGGCGGCGGCGAGCGCGGCGAGCGGGAGCGGCTCGGTGAAGCGGGCGTCGATGAGGTCCTGGACGCGGTGCACCGCGTCGTTGAGGTGCGAGCGGTGCCGCAGCATCGCGCTGGCCTGCTGGTCGTCGCCGTTGCGGCGGGCGTAGACGACCATGCCGCGCGCGACCCGTGCCGCCGCGCCGGGGCCGTGCCTGGTCGCGACCAGGTGCAGCGCCAGGTCGATGCCGCTGGCGATCCCGGCGGAGGTGATGATCCGGTCGTCCTCGACGAACAGCACGTCGCGCACCACGCTCGCTGCCGGATGCCGGCGGGCGAGCTCGTCCTGCAGGTCGTGGTGCGTCGTGCAGCGACGCCCCCGCAGGAGCCCGGCCTGCCCCAAGGCGTCCGCGCCCGAGCACACGCTGGCCACCGTTCCGCCGGCGGCGTGATGCGCGCGCAGCCGCTCGGCGGACGCGGCGTGCAGCTTCGGCCAACGCGGCGGATCGGCCACGTGCGAACCGGGTACGAGGACGAGGTCGTCCTCGGTCAGCGCGGGCCAGCTGGTGTCGGCGTGCAGCGGCAAGCCCTGCGCGCTCACCACCTCGCCGCCCTGCGCGACGTACGACAGCTGGTAGCGGTGCCCGAGGCCCGCGGCGGTGGAGAACACCTGCGCGGGCCCGGCCAGGTCCAGCAGGTGCAGTCCCGGCAGCAGCAAGAACACGACGCGGCTCACGATCCGGTCATCCTACCCAACCCGCGCCACCACCCGAGCCACCGAACCGCCACGAGGGCGCACATCCCGATTTTGCCTAAAATTGGACACCCAACCCGGCCGGGTCCGGCTCCCGATTTTGCCTAAAATTGGACACCGTCCCCGGGCCGGGTTTCCGATTTTGCCTAAAATCGGGCGTTCTCGAACGCCTCCGCAGGCGGGTTCGCCGTCATCCCTGGGTGCCGGTGAGTTCCGCGACGGTGCGGATGGTCGCGAAGCGGCCCGACAGGGCGTACTCGGTGCGGGCGATGATGTCCTCGGAGTGCAGGGTCCGCGGGTCCGCCAGGAGCTCCTCGATCGTCTGGTCCGCCGGGGCGTCCCGGTGCGCGATCGGGTTCGTCGCCGTCGCGTCGGTGACGAACGTGACGTCGTAGCCGAGGTCCGAGGCGACCCGCGTAGTCGTCTCGCAGCACTGCTCCGTGCGGATCCCGGACACCGACAGCTCCCGGATTCCACGCTGCGTGAGGGTCTGGTGCAGGTTCGTGGTGGTGAACGCGTTGTGCGAGGTCTTGGTCAGCTGCGGTTCGCCGTCCGCCGGGGCGAGCCCGTCCTGCAGCCGGACGTGGCCGTTGACCGGGTCGAACACGTTGCCGGTGCCCGGTTCGCTGTGCAGGACCCAGACGACCAGGTCGCCCTCGGCGCGGGCCAGCGCCACCAGCCGGTTGACCTGCTCGACGATGCCGGGATTGGAGATGGCCCGCCACGACGGGCGCTGGCGGAAGGACTCTTGGACGTCGACGACGAGAAGTGCTTTGTTCACGCTTGAGGAGTCTGGTCGTGCGCGCGCCCGGGCGGGAGGCACGATCGCGCCGCATGCCGGAACGATCTGGTCACCGCGACCGTTGTGCGGGCGCGTCGGTGCGCGCGGGTTCCGGAGCCGGCGCCTGCCGCTCGGGGGCACGGCCGCGGACCGCCGACGCGACGACTCCGAGCGCCGCGATCGCGGTCATGGTCAGCAGTGCCATCCGGTAGCCGAGCACGAGCTGGTCGACGGCCTGCCCGGACACCCCGGAGATCGTCCCGGCGAACACGTCGGCCCGAAGCTCCACCGGCAGCGGGCCGGTGATCAGCGCCAGCGCCAGCGCGGTGCTGACCATCACCCCGATGTTCTGCGCGGTCAGCCGCATCGCGTTGCCGATGCCGACCCGGTTGCGGGGCAGGCCGTTCATCACCGCGGTGGCGTTGGCGGGCATGAACAGCCCCGACCCGGTGCCGAGCAGCACGAGCCCGACGGCGATCGGTCCATAGGGGACGGTGGGGGAGACCGAGACCGCCAGTACCACCAGGCCGACGGCGGTCAGCACCCCGCCGGTGATCGCGATCGAGCGCGTCGACATCCGCCCCTGCAGCAGGCCCGAGCCGGTCGAGGCGATCATGGTGGTCAACGGCAGCAGCAGGACCTTCAGCCCGGCCGCCACCGGGTCGTCGCCCTGCACCGCCTGGTAGAACAGCGCGATCAGCAGCAGCACGGCCATCCGCGCGATGGTGTTGAGCAGGCCCGCGGCGAGCCCGAACGAGTAGCCGGGATCGCGGAACAGGCCGATGTCCACGGCGGGATTGCGGCGGCGCCGCTCGACGGCCAGGAACACCGGCGCGAGCACGACGAACAGCGCGAACGAGCCGAGCACCAGCGGATCTATGAGGCCGCGCTCGCCGATCTGCGAGAGCCCGAGCAGGAAGCTGCCCAGGCAGAGCAGGATCAGGATGTTGCCCGGCGCGTCGACGCCGCGTTCGCCGGTCCGGCCCTTGTCGGGGCGCAGCACCATCGCGCCCCAGAGCAGGCACACCAGGCCCATCGGGACGTTGCTCCAGAACACCCACTCCCAGCCGAACCGGTGGCTGAGGAAGCCGCCCAGCGTCGGACCGAGCAGCTGCGCCACGGAGAACGACGCGATGTAGATGCCCATGCCGCGGCCGAGGTGCTGGCGCGGGAAGGCGGTGGTCAGCAGTGCGGCGCTGTTGGCGAGCAGCATCGTGCCGCCGGCGGCCTGCACGACGCGCAGGCCGACCAAGGTCCAGGCGGTCGGCGCGAAGCCCAGCGCGAGGCTCGCGGCGGTGTAGACGGCCAGGCCGGTCAGGTACATCGTGCGGCGGCCGAACAGGTCGGCCAGCCGGCCGAAGAAGACCATCAGCGTGGTCGTGGCGAGCATGAACGACAGCAGCATCCAGCTCGCGGCGGTCGAACTGGCCTGGAAGTGCCGGGAAACCTCGGGCAGCGCCACGTTGAGCGAGCTGGTGCCCAGGCCGGTCAGCACGCTGGCGATGCTGACCACGGACAACACGCGCCACGCGTAGCGCAGCTGATCGTCCACGGCCGGGCCTCCTCCTCGAACGGGCAATACTAGAACGGTATTCTCATCCGGGTCCGCCGAGGAAGCGTCCATCTGTGCAAAAAGCATTGACAGTGGCAGGAATCACTCGTCAGTGTTTCTAGAAGGTGGCTCTAAAACCAGCTTCCGGGAGGACTGCATGGGCGGCATCGTCGACGGGCGGATCGTCATCGTGACCGGCGCGGCGCGCGGCATCGGACGCGGCCACGCCCTGGAGTTCGCCAGGCAGGGCGCGAAGGTCGTGGTGAACGACATCGGCGCGGAGGTCGACGGCACCGGCTCCTCCACCGGGCCGGCGGGTGAGGTCGTCGACGAGATCCGCGCGGCCGGTGGCGAGGCCATCGCCAACGGTGACGACGTCGCCGACTTCGAGGGCGCCAAGCGGCTCGTCGAGTCGGCCGTCGAGCACTACGGCGACCTGAACGTGCTGGTCAACAACGCGGGCATCCTCCGCGACCGGATGCTGTTCAACATGACCGAGCAGGAGTGGGACGCGGTGATCCGCGTGCACCTGAAGGGCACGTTCGCCCCGCTGCGGCACGCCGCGGCGTACTGGCGCGCCAAGGCCAAGGCAGGCGAGGAGGTCGACGCCCGGGTGATCAACACGACCTCGTCCTCCGGCATCTACGGCAACCCGGGCCAGGGCAACTACGGCGCGGCGAAGGCGGGCATCGCCGGGCTGACCGTCATCGCGGCCCGCGAGATGGAGCGCTACGGCATCGCGGTCAACGCCGTCGCCCCGGCCGCGCTGACCCGCATGACCGACGGCCTGGGGCGCCAGGTCAGGGCGACGGAAGGCCGGTTCGACGTCTCGAACGCGGAGAACATCGCGCCGCTGGTGGTGTGGCTGGCGGGCGAGAAGGCCAAGGGCATCACCGGCCGGGTGTTCAACGTGCGCGGCGGTTCGATCAGCGTCGCGGAAGGATGGATCGCCGGGCCGGGCGTCGACAAGGGCGAGCGCTGGGACCCGGCGGAACTCGACGACGTGATCCCGGGCCTGGTGGCCGGGGCGCGGGAGAACGCGCTGACCAACGGCAAGGTCCCGGGCGCGGAGTGACCTGGCGGCTGCCCGACCCCGGACCCGTCCCGCCGGGCCGGGTCCGGGTCGACTGCCACGTCCACACGGTGCACTCGGGCGACGCGGTGTCCACAGTGGAGCAGATTGCGAAGCGGGTGGCGGCGGAGCGGATCGACGTGTTGTGCGTGACGGATCACCACAGCCTCGACGGCGCGTGGGAAGCCGTGGAACGCGACATCGGCGCGCGGGTCGTGGTCGGGGAGGAGATCCGCACCCGAGCGGGCGAGGTGATCGGCCTGTTCCTGGCGGAGCGAATCCCGTACGTCCTGCCGCTGCCCGAGGTGGTGCGCCGAATCCGCGATCAACGGGGCGTGATCTACGCGCCCCACCCCCTCGACCCGAACCGAACCAGCCTCGGCGCCGAAGGCCTGCGAGAACTCCACGAACACGGCGCGCTCGACGTCGTGGAAGTCTGCAACGCCAAGATCAGCGACCCGGAGCACAATGCGGCAGCGGCGAACTTCGCGGCCCGGAACGACATCCCCGCGGCAGCGGGCTCGGACGCCCACGATCCCCAGGGAATAGGAGCGGCCTACCTCCACATGCCGGACTTCGACGGCCCCACCGACTTCCTGCGAAAACTCCCGGAAGCCCGAATCTGGGGAGAACACCGAGACCACGTCGGCTGGCAGCCGGGGCGAGGGTCGTGAGTGAATCTGGTCGCCCCAAAGACCTGTCCTCGCTCACGGCCTCAAAACCACCGTCCCGGCTGCCAGCGAACACAAGTCGGCCGCTTTCCGGTTAGGCAGAACTCCGCGACAGCGTTGCGGACGTGATCAAGCGGGATAGCCGCTGTGGCCGGGTACTGGAGCTGTCCGTCCGGGTCGAACCAAAGCTGAGGAATGTGCGGTGGATTGTCGGGGTTGTACGAATCAACGACTTCGTCGTTGTCTGCGTCCACGTGGTTGAGCGCGCCCCATCCGAATTCTGGCAGCGTGTACACGACCAGCCGGGACTTGGGGAACGCTGGCCCGTCATCGGCGCGCCAAGATCGGCAAGGTCGATCCCACACGTAGACCTGCGATGAGTTCAAGTGGTGAGGTTCGTCCACCACAGCGCGGATCAAGTCATCCATCGCAGCAGGCGGGGAGTAGTGGAACCGCTTGTCGACGATCGCGGTCACCACGGTTTGCGTTGCTGCGGTCATGGCGTTGCTGCTCCTTCAGAGTGACTGGCCTGGTCTCTCCCGCTCCCAGGCAACCATCGCGGATCCATTCGGCAAGATCGCTTCCACGGCGGCTATGCAGCTGAAAGCCCGATCGCGCATCGTGCTAATGATTACGCGACCGCGCTCACCCGCGACCTCAGAACCACCGAGCGCCCTGCCACTGCAGGCACTCGGGGCGCCGCCCGGTGCGGCAGAACTCCGCAACTGCGTCGTGGATCGCATCGATCGGCAGGACTGCGGATCGCTCGAACGGGGTCGGAGTCGTCGCGTCGAACCACACGGTTGGCACATTGGCAGGTGGTTCAGGATTGTGGGTGTCCCAAACCCCGCCTCCTTCGCCTTCCTCCACGAAGTTGATCGCGCCCCAGGCTGCCGATTCGTCAACATTCACGCGAAGTTGATGCCCGGGGCGATCGTCGGTGGACATGTCGTGCGGACGATCCCAAACGTAGAAGCACACACCACGAATTCGCTCCTGTCCCAGACCGTCGCGTATCAATTCACGGACGCCAATCATGTCGGAGGCGAAACGGCGGTCCTTCCCGAACAGTGCAGTGACCACCGTCCGCGTCTTCGTAGCCATGTCTATGCCTCTCCTCTGAAAACGATCGGGTGCTCTGCTCCCGGTTCCCAAACTGCCAGCGCGAACCCCCGTGGCAGTATCGCGGGCACGGCTGTTCGGCAACCATATTCCTCCTCGCACACGGCGTTGTTGATCGCAATCACCCCATAGGGGATACCTTGCTCCCGCATGCGTTGCGCAGCCTTGACTTCCACGTGTTTTGCCACCTCGGGGCTGGCATGCGACGACAGAGGATGTTTCGGAAATCGGGTTGAGTTCAGGAGCACCAACTCGGCCCGAGCCGCTACGTCATCCCGCTGCTCGTCTCGGCCGCTGGTGATCTCAACCTCATGGCCGTCTGGATCGAGGAACAAGCCCTTAGTCGGGTTGCCCATGGTCCACTTGGGCAGACGCCATTGCGCGGTTCTCGCCCACCTGGAGTTTGTAGCGGGATCAGCCGCGAGCCTGGGCGTCGTTGATGGGTGCGGGGTGCTAGGTGGGGTGCTGGCGGCTTCCTCGACCGCGAGGTTGTGGCGGTAGGTCTCGACGATGGTTCGAACGCCTTTGACGAGATCCCATTGCTCGAACAGTTGGTCGCTGATCGTTTGGGCTGTGGTCAGGACTTCCAGCGCTTCGGGGGCGTTCGTGCCGTGCAGGACAGATAGGGCTTGTTCGCTTTCGTCCAGCGCGTTCTGCGCCGCGGTGAAGGTTTCGAGCGCCTCGGTGAGCTTGGCGATGATTTGGCCGAGGAGTTGGTCGAGGTCGCTGACTGCTGACACGCCGGTCTCCTTCGCTGCTGGGTGCAGGGCGTTGGAGATCGTTTCGGGGTGGCCCGACAGTTTTCCGGGCTGCTTCGGCGTGGATCGTGCGATCGTGTTGCCGAAGCAGCCCGGAACGGGTTACTTCGATGCTGGGTTGGCCACTGCTGTCACCGTGCAGTAGCCGATCGGGCCGCTGGTGTCGTGGAACGTGCAGTTCGCCGCCGCGATGCCGTCCTCGCTGAGGTGGCCCGTGGCCTCGATGCCGATCGCATCGCTCAGCGGGAGGCGGCTGAGCGTCAGCGTGTAGTCCGCGTTGATGAACTCCAGCTTGCCGTGGGTGCCGAAGTTCGCCAGCGGGCTGGCGAAATCGCCCGCCAGCGCGACCCGCACGAACGGCGACGGCGATTCGCCCGCCACCAGGTCGTTGTTGTCCCGCAGCCAGGCGCGGCGCCGGCTGTCGGCGCTCCAGGAGTCGGTGGGCTCGCCGTCGGCGTCGAGCATCCAGATGTCGAACGGCGGCGGCCACCCCGACGACTGGACACCCGGCGTCCCGATCTCCGCCGGGCTCGGGACGTCCCAGGCCGGTGTCTGCGCCACGGTCTCGGTCGGCTGGTCGCCGCGGCGCAGCAGCACCGCGCTCGCCCGCGCCACCGGGGTGTCCCCGGCGTACACCGTCGCGTCCGCGATGCGGATGCGACGGCCGTCGCGGACCCGCTGGGTCTCCACCCGCACCGGCACCAGCTTGGTGTTGCGGAACAGGTCGACGGTCAGCCGGGTGAAGTGGAAGTCCGGTTCGGCGTGCTCCTGCTCCAGCGCGCGGGCGAGCAGCCCGCCGAACAGCCGGCCGTGCATCATGTCCGGCGCCCACGGGCTGCCCGCGTGCGGGCCGGGCACCAGCCCGTCCCCGTCGATGGTGAAGAACGGTTCCGCGCCGTTGGTCTCGGCCATCAATCCTCCTCCTCGTCTTCGTCGCGGAGCGGGTCCAGGCGGCGGATCAGCCGCAGCGTCGCCTCCAGGACCTTGTTCGCCTCCCGCTTGCTGGAGCACGTCGCGATCTCGCGGCCCGCCTCGCCGATGATCGTGGTCAGCACGGCGACGGTCACCCGGTCCACCGGGTCGGTGCCGGCGCCGAGCAGCACCGCGTTCTGCCGCACCCACTCGCGGCCGCGGGTCCGGCGGATCAGCTCGAACCCGGGCGGCCCGTCGCCGTCCATGAACAGCCGCACCAGGTCGCGGCGCGCCCACGAGCCCTCCAGGAAGGCCCGCGCGCCGACGTTGAACAGCGTCAGCGGGTCTTCCTCGCCGCCGGCGCGGGCCTTGGCGACGGCGCTGATCGCGTTCTGCTCGTGGGTGGCCTGGTGGTCCTCCCACAGCGCCAGGAACAGCTCGGTCTTGCCGCCGAAGTGGTGGTAGAGGCTGCCGACGCTGGATCCGGCGCGTTCGACGACCTCCGCGACGCTGGCCTCGGCGAACCCCTTCTCGGTGAACACCTCGCGCGCGGCCTGCAGCAGGACGCGGCGGGTCTCCGCGGTTCGGCTCCACTGCCAGGCGTTGGAGCGGCTCGTCTTCCGTGCCATGACCACCTTCCCGTCGTGCTGATCGGCCCTGGTCGGGGCCGTGCGTACTTCCTGTCGCTATGGCAGCACAAAGTACTCACGGGCCCGGCCTGGGGAAACGTCCGCCCCACCGGTGTTCGAGTAGTGGGATCACATTCTAGAACGTGTCCGCCGTCGGCGTGGCTACCTCGGACGGACGCTAGGCGCGGGCCGTCCAAGTATTTAGAGTGCGGTTCTAGAAAGTCTTCGCACCGCCGGGCAACGGGGCCCGAGTCGAAAGGACTTCGCGATGGTCGACTTCGCACTCGGCGAAGAGGAACGGCAGATCCGCGACACCGTCCGCAGCTTCATCACCAGGGAAGTGCGGCCGCTGGAGGAAGAGGTGCTGCGCAACGAGCGCGCCGGCAAGCCGTCGGTGGACCCGGACGTGCTGCGCGAGCTCCAGAAGAAGGCGAAGAAGGCCGGTTTCTGGGGCGTCAACACGCCCGAGGAGTACGGCGGGATGAACCTCGGCGCGGTCATGTCCGCGATCCTGGCGATGGAAACCGGCCGGACGTTCGTGCCGTTCACCTTCGGCGGCAGCGCCGACAACATCCTCTACGCCGGCGACGACGAGCAGCGCAAGCGGTACCTCGTGCCGACCATCGAGGGCGAGCGGAAGTCCTGCTTCGCCATCACCGAACCCGGCGCGGGCTCCGACGCCCGCAACATCCGCACCCGCGCGGTCCGCGATGGCGGCGACTGGGTGATCAACGGCGAGAAGACCTTCATCACGGGCGGCAACGAGGCCGACTTCGTGATGGTCTTCGCCGTCACCGACCCCGACGCGAGCGCCGACAACGGCGTGACGTGCTTCCTGGCCGACCGGGACATGGGCTGGAAGTCCGAACCCATCCCGACCATGGGCCAGTGGGGCCCGGCGTCGCTGGTGTTCGAGGACGTGCGGGTGCCGGCCGAGAACGTGCTCGGCGAGGTCGGCCGGGGCTTCCCGCTGGCGCTGCGCTGGATCGGCCAGGGCCGCTACATGATCCCGGCGCGGGCGATCGGCGCGGCGGAGCGGATGCTGCAGATGGCCATCGACCACGCCAAGATCCGCGAATCGATGGGCCGCCCGATCGCCGAGTACCAGGCGATCCAGTGGCAGATCGCGGACTCCCAGGTCGAGATCGAGTCCACCAAGTGGCTCACGCTGCACGCCGCGTGGCGGGTGCAGCAGGGCATGGACGCGCGGCACTGGTCGTCGATCGCCAAGCTGCACGGCGCGGGGATGGCCAACCAGGTCGTCGACCGGGTGCTGCAGATCCACGGCGGCATGGGCTACACCCGCGAGCTGCCGATCGAACGCTGGTACCGGGAGCTGCGGCTGCTGCGGATCTACGAGGGCACCGACGAGATCCAGCGCCGCACCATCGCCCGCAACCTGCTCAAAGGCCACGTCAAGCTGGGAGGGATCGCGGAGTGACACGCCGTCGCGCGGCCATCGTCGGGGTGGCCGAATCCGAGTTGGGCAAGACCCCGCACCTCACCGTGCTGTCCCAGCAGGCGCAGGCGACGAAGGCCGCGCTGACCGAGGCCGGCCTGCGGCGCGACGACGTCGACGGGCTGTTCGTCGCCGGCGGCTGGTCCTGGGCACCGGCGCTGGCCCTGGCCGAATACCTCGGCATGCGCCCGCGGTACCTGGACGGCACCAACATCGGTGGCTCGTCGTTCGAGGCGCACCTCGGCCACGCCACCGCGGCGATCGAGGCGGGCGTCATCGACGTCGCGGTGATCGCCTACGGCAGCACGCAGCGCAGCGACCGGTCCCGCAACCAGCCGCGCCCGGCGACCCTGACCGAGCAGTTCGAGCGGCCGTACGGGCTGCCCACGCCGGTCGGCGCCTACGCACTGGCGGCCAACCGGTACATGCACGAGCACGGGGTGACCAGCGAGCAGCTCGCCGAGGTCGCGGTGTCCACGAGGGAGTGGGCGCGGCTGAATCCCCAGGCGTACCACCGGGATCCGCTCACCGTGGACGAGGTACTGGCGTCGCCGATGATCTGCGAGCCGCTGCGCAAGCTGGACTGCTGCCTGGTCACCGACGGCGGCGGCGCGCTGGTCGTCGCGGCCGAGGACCGGTGGCCGGACCTGGCCACGCGGCCGGTGATCGTGCTCGGGCACGGCGAGGCGACCACGCACAACACCATCGCCAACATGCCCGACCTGACCGTCACCGGCGCCGCCCGGTCGGGCCCGGCGGCGCTGGAGATGGCCGGGGTCGGGCACGACGACATCGACGTGCTGGAGATCTACGACTCGTTCACCATCACCGTGCTGCTGACGCTGGAATCGCTCGGGTTCTGCAAGCCCGGCGAGGCTGGCGCGTTCGTCGCGGACGGCCGCACCGCGCCCGGCGGCGAGGCGCCGATGAACACCAACGGCGGCGGCCTGTCCTGCACGCATCCCGGGATGTACGGGATCTTCCTGCTGATCGAGGCGACCCGGCAGCTGCGCCACGACTTCGCCGGCACGCCGAGGCAGGTGGACGGCGCCGAGCTGGCGCTGGCCCACGGCACCGGCGGGGTGCTGTCGTCGACATCGACCATCGTGCTGGGAAGGGGCTGACCGATGGTGCAGATCATCCCGGACGCCGAGACGCGTCCGTTCTGGGACGGCATCGCCGCGGGCGAACTACGCCTCCAGCGGTGCGCGGACTGCGGAGCCGCCGTTTTCTACCCGCGCTCGGTGTGCCCGGGCTGCTTCGGCGACCGGCTCGACTGGTTCACCGCGAGCGGCCGCGGCACGGTCTATTCCTGGACGGTCGCGCACAAGGCGTTCGGCGAGTTCGCCGACCAGGCGCCGTTCACCGTCGCGCTCGTCGATCTGGACGAGGGCCCGCGGATGCTGACCCGGATCGTCGGCCCGCAGTTTCAATTGAAACTGCGGTCCCACGAGCCGGGCGCGGATGAGGGGCGGGTGCGCATCGGGGACCGGGTGGAGCTGGTGATCACCAGCCTCGGCGCGGACGGGCCCGAGCTGCCGTGCTTCCGGGTGGTGGCGCGATGAGCGCGGAAGCCGTGCGGGAGCTGTTCAACCCGCGGTCCATCGCCCTGGTCGGCGCCACCGACAAGTCCGGGTGGTCGCTGGCGACCTTCGACAACCTGCGCAACAACGGCTTCCCCGGCCCGGTGCACCTGGTCAACCCGCGCACCGAGGTCGTGCACGGCGAGCGCGCCCACCCGAGCCTGTCGGCGATTCCGGAGAAGGTCGACCTGGCGTACGTGATGGTTCCGACGCACGCGCTGCTGGACGTGCTGCGCGAGGGCGCGGAACTGGGCGTCCGCAGCTACGTGGTGCTCACCGCCGGGTTCGGCGAGACCGGCGCCGAGGGCCGCCGGCTGGAACGCGAGGTGGCCGAGTTCGCCCGCGAGCACGGCCTGATCCTGTTGGGGCCCAACGGGAACGGCTACATCAACGCGGCCGCCGGCAGCACCCCGTACGGCCTGCCGATCCCGGCGCCGCTGGTCAGCGGCCCGATCGGGGTCGTGCTGCAGAGCGGCGCGCTGGCCAGCGCGGTGCTGAACTTCGCGCAGGCCCGCAACGTCGGCATCAGCCTGCTCACCGCGATGGGCAACGAGACGGTGCTGTCGGTGACCGATGTGATCGACTACCTCGTCGACGACCCGGCGACCAAGGTCATCGCGCTGTTCCTGGAGCAGGTGCGCCACCCGGCCGAGTTCGCGCGGGTCGCCCGCCGGGCCGCGCAGGCCGGCAAGCCCATCGTGGCGCTGAAGATCGGGTCCAGCGAGATCGCCTCGCACACCGCGCAGGCGCACACCGGCGCGCTGGTCGGCGACGACGCGGTGGTCGACGCGGCGTTCCGGCAGCTCGGCGTGATCCGCGTGCGCTCGCTGGAGGACCTGCTCATCACGGCGGGGCTGCTGGCCGAGGTCGGGCGGCTGCCGGGGCGCCGCATCGGCGTCGTCACGCCGTCGGGCGGCGCGTCGGAGATCATCGCCGACCGCGCGGCGGAGGAGGGGCTCGAACTCCCCGAGTACGCCCCGGAGACCGTGGCGCGGCTGAAGGAGATCGTGCCGGAGTTCGCCACCGTGCAGAACCCGCTGGACGTGACCGGGTACGTGGTGGTCGACCGGACGCTGCTGGGCCGGGCGCTGGAGGTGGTGGCCGAGGACCCGGGCATCGACGCGGTCCTGCTGCTCGCCGACCTGCCGCGGGTGCCGCCGCCGAACCCGGAGCTGAGCATCGCGGCGTTCCGGGAGAACGCGCGCCGGATCCGCGAGTCGCCGCGCCCGGTGGCGGTGATCGGCAACGTGTGCGCCGACGTCAGCGAGTTCGGCCGGATGATCCAGGAGAAGTCGGGCTTCCCCTACGTGGCGGGCGGGATCGAGCACGGCATGACCGCGCTGGGCGCCGCGGCGCGCTGGTCCGAGGCCGCGTTGTCCCATGTGGACGATCCGGAGCCGCTGGACGTGCGCGGTTCCGGGATCTGGACCGAGCACCAGGCGGCGGCCCTGTTGTCCGCCAACGGGATCCCGGTGGTTCCCTCGGAGCCGGCGGCGGATGCGGATGCCGCGGTCGCTGCCGCCGAGCGGTTCGGCTACCCGGTGGTGCTCAAGGCGGTCGCCGACGGTTTGGGCCACAAGAGCGACATCGGCGGCGTCCGGCTCGGCCTGTCCGGCCCGGAGGACGTGCGCCGCGCGCATGAGGAAGTGTGCGCGACGCTGCGGGAATCCGGCGCGAGCGGGATCGGCGCGCTCGTGCAGCCGCAGCGCAGCGGCGGCGTGGAGCTGCTGGTCGGCGTCGTCCGCGACCCGTCGTGGGGGCTGACGATGGCCATCGGCCTCGGCGGGGTGTGGGTCGAGGTGCTGCGCGATTCGGCGCTGCGCCTGCTCCCGGTCGACCACGCCCAGGTCCGGCAGGCCCTCGGCGAACTGCGCGGCGCCGCGCTGCTCCAGGGCGCCCGCGGCTCGACCCCGGCCGACCTGGACGCGGTGGCCGACGTCGTGGTGCGCATCGGACGCCTCGCCCAGGCGCTCGGCGACGGCCTGGAATCCCTGGAGGTCAACCCGCTGCTGGTCGACGGCGACCGCGTCGAAGCCCTGGACGCGCTGGTGACCTGGCACTGACCCGGGCGGGCTGGCGGCCATATCCGGCCGCAGCTCGCCCGGCGTTCACCTCCGCGACGGCTGAACGCGGCTTGCCGGATGCTCCCGGTGCGCAAGATCGCTGCGTTGTCCAATTCGCGACAGATGGAGCGACGCATGTCAGGAAAGTTGAATCGCCGCACGGTGCTGGGTCTCGGCGGCGCGAGCGCGGCCGCGGTGCTGCTCGGCACGGGAGCGTGGAGCAGCGCGGCGGCCGACACCCGGCTGCGGGGCGGATACCCGTTCTCGCTGGGCGTCGCCTCTGGCGATCCGATGCCCGACGGCGTGGTGCTCTGGACGAGGCTGGCGCCGCAGCCGCTGGCCGCCGACGGTTCCGGTGGCATGCCGGACAAACCGGTGAAGGTGCGCTACGAGGTGGCCACCGACGAGCGGTTCCGCGACGTCGTGCGGCGCGGCGAGACCACCGCGACACCGGAGCTCGGCCACTCGGTGCACGCCGAGGTCGCCGGCCTGCAGCCGGGCCGCGAGTACTTCTACCGCTTCCGCGCCGGTGGCGAGCTCAGCCCGGTCGGCCGGACCAGGACCGCGCCCGCGAAGAGCGCCGCGCTGGCCTCGCTGTCCTTCGCCTTCGCCTCCTGCCAGCACTGGAAGGACGGCTTCTTCACCGCCTACCAGCACATGGCCGCCGAAGACCTCGACTTCGTCGTGCACCTCGGCGACTACCTCTACGAATACGACCAGACGAACAACAAGCGCGGCGTCGTGCTGGGCGACGAGTTCAAGTCGGAGACCGAGCGGCTCGACCGCTACCGGCTGCAGTACGCGCTGTTCAAGTCCGACCCGCACCTGCAGGCCGCGCACGCGGCGTTCCCGTGGATCGTCACGATGGACGACCACGAGGTGGACAACAACTGGGCCGACGAGCTCTCCCAGGACAACGACGATCCCGCGCTGTTCCTGCAGCGCCGGGCCGCGGCTTTCCAGGCGATGTACGAGAACCTGCCGCTACGCCGCACCGCGATGCCCAGCGGCCCGGACGTCCGCCTACACCGCAGGCTGAAGTTCGGGGACCTGGCCGACCTGACCATGATCGACACCCGCCAGTACCGCGACGACCAGCCCTGCGGCGACGGCTCGAAGTACGACTGCACCGACCGGCTGGACCCGAGCCGCACGATCCTCGGGGAGCAGCAGCGGGAATGGCTGCTGGACGGCTTCTCCAAGAACCGGTCGCGGTGGCAGATCCTCGGCAACCAGGCGCCGATGGGCGAGACCGACCTCGACGCCGGCCCGGCGAAGAAGCTGTTCATGGACCCGTGGGACGGCTACGTGGCGGAGCGCAACGCGGTGCTGGCGGGCGCGGCCCACCGCGGGGTGCGCAACCTGGTGGTGATCACCGGCGACCGGCACCAGAACTACGCCTGGGACCTCAAGCGCGACTTCGAGGACCCGGGCTCGCCCACGGTGGCCAGCGAGTTCGTCGGCACCTCGATCAGCAGCGGCGGCGACGGCGCGGACATCACCGACGAGGGCCGCACGATGCTCGCGGCGAACCCGCACATGAAGTTCTTCAACGCCCAGCGCGGCTACGTTCGCTGCACGCTGACGCCGGAGCTGTGGCGCAGCGACTACCGGGTGGTCCCGTTCATCTCGCGACCCGACGCCCCGATCTCGACCCGGGCCAGCTACGTCGTCGAGGACACCCGCCCCGGGGTCCAGCCCGCCTGACCCGGTCGTGAGTGCGAAACAGGGCTGGAGCCCGGTTTCGCACTCACGAGCGGTGGGCCTAGCCGCGAGGCTTGGCGTAGGTCGCGGCGCTCGCCCAGGATTCCGCGATCTCCGACCACTCCGCGGCGCTGGACAGCAGCGCGATCGCCGCGGTCTTGAGCTCCGCCGGTTCGCCGGTGAGCAGCGCCGTCAGGTCTTCCAGCCCCGGGTTGTGGCCGACCACCACCGCGGTCATGACCGAGGGCGGGATCTCGCGGATGACGGCCAGCAGCTCGCGGGCCGAGGCCGCGTAGATCCGGTCGTCGTGCTTGAGCACCGGCTCCGCCGGGATCTCCTGGGCCGCCAGGTCCCACGTCCGCCGGGCGCGCACGGCGGGGGAGCAGAGCGCGATCTCGACCGCCGCGGCGTGCTCGCGCAGCCACCGGCCGACGGCCGGCGCGTCGCGGAGGCCCCGCTCGGTCAGCGGCCGGTCGAAGTCGTCGACGTCGTCCGGCCAGGCCGACTTCGCGTGCCGGATCAGCACCAGTTTCCGTTGCACCTCGGTCATGTCGCGCCGCCCACCTGCTCGCCGGGATTCCTGCTCCCCACGGTAGAGGCCGAGCCGACCCGCTGCCGCACCCGGCGCGCTTCCGCATCGCGGAACGCATTGAGTCGCCGGGAGTCTCAGCGCGGCGCCGATTCCGTATTGGACAGCCCCGCGGCCCGGTGGAAACGTGCTGGGCATGAACTTCGCCGACCTCGATCCCGCCCTGCGCCCGCTGCTGGCCCGCTACGTCGACCAGATGGACCGCGTCGAGCCACTCCTGCGCGACGTCGGCGAGGTGGCCGCCGGCGAGCTGGACCGGCTGGCCGCGGTCGCCGAGGTCAACCCGCCGCGGCTGCGCCAGTACGACGCCGCGGGCGACCGCGTCGACGAGGTCGTCTACCACCCGGCGTACGCCGAGATGTCGCGGCTGGCGTTCGAGCGGTTCGGCTTCGCCGCGATGTCGCACCGCCCGGGCGTGCACGGCTGGCCGACCAAGATCCCGCACGTGGTCAAGTACGCCCTGTCGTACGTGTTCGTGCAGTCCGAGTTCGGGCTGTTCTGCCCGGTTTCGATGACCGACTCGGCGGCCCGGGTGCTGCGCAGGTTCGGCGACGCGGAGGTCTTCGAGCGCGAGATCGACGGGCTGAGCTCGCCCCGGTTCGACTCGCTGCTGACCGGCGCGATGTTCATGACCGAGAAGCAGGGCGGCAGCGACGTCGGCCAGACCTCGACGGAGGCCACCCCGAACGGGTCGCATTGGACGCTGCGCGGTCAGAAGTGGTTCGCCTCCAACGTGAACGCGGACGTGATCCTGACGCTGGCCCGGGTTCCCGGCGGGCCGGCGGGCACCAAGGGGCTCGGGTTGTTCATGGTGCCGAGGCTGCGCCCGGACGGCAGCCGGAACACCTACCGGATCGACCGGCTCAAGGACAAGCTCGGCACCCGCTCGATGGCCAGCGGCGAGGTGACGCTGGAGGACTGCTACGCGCTGCCGGTCGGCGACCTCTCGCGCGGCTTCGTGCAGATGGCGGAGATGGTCAACGTGTCGCGGCTGTCCAACGCGATGCGCGCGGTGGCGCTGATGCGGCGCGCGCTGCACGAGTCGATCGTCCACACGCGACAGCGGGTGGCGTTCGGCAAACCGCTGTTCGACCAGCCGCTGATGCGGCGAACGCTGCTGCCGATGATGCTGCACACCGAGGCGGGCCTCGGGTTCGTGCTGGAGGCGGCGGCGACGCTGGACCGGGCGGACGCGGGGGACGCCGACGCGAGCCGGCTGATCCGGGTGCTCACGCCGCTGGGCAAGCACCACCTGTGCAAGCTGGCGCGCGAGGTGACCGGCGAGGCGATGGAGATCCGGGGTGGCAACGGCTACATCGAGGACTGGGTCAACCCGCGCCTGCTGCGAGACGCGCACCTGGGCTCGATCTGGGAAGGCTCCAGCAACGTGATCGCGCTGGACGTCCTGCGCTGCATCCGCAAGGACAACGCCCACGAACTCCTGGCGGACTCGGCGCAGCAGCGCCTGGAACGCATCGCGGACGCGGACGTCAAAGCAGCGGCCGAGCAACTCCTCACCGAGGTGGAGGGGTTGCGAACCCTGGGCAAGGCCCTGTTGTCGGAATCCGACGAGTACGCCCAGGCGATGTGCGGCGACTTCACGATGCTGGCGGCGTGCACGACGATGGCATCTCTGCTGTTCGAGCAGGCGGACCACGAAGCCAGGAGTGGCCGGGGATACCGGAAGCTGTTGGTGGCGAAGACATATCTCCACCACGCGATGCGCGGAACGGACCCGGTCCCGGAAGCCCTCCGCTGGCTCTCGGAACTCGCCGACGGAGGCGACGTCCCCGCCGAAGCGGCTCAGTCCTGAGCGGAGTCGTGGCCGTCCGTGCGGTCGGCCACGAAACGCTCGATCCAGGACATGAGCTCGCGCGGATCGGCGGTGACGCCCAGCGCTCCGAGCTCCTCGGCGCGCTTGACGCGGGACGGGGTGACCCTGCTGGTGTAGAAGATGGCGGGGCCGTCGTAGATCCCGTCGGATCGCAGCGCGGCGAGGTCGTCCAGTCCCGCGTTCGGGTCGCCGTCGCGGGTGATGTCCGAGATCAGCAGGTCGGGTTCGAACCGGCGGAGGTTGTCCTTCAAGGATTCCGGGTCGTTCGTCCGGAGGACCCGGATGCCTCGGCGGTCTGCGTCGGCGATCAGGTCGAGCTTCGCGTCGCCCAGCAGGTCGGGTTTGAATGAGTCATCGACCCACAGCACTCGGAGACCGGGGGAGGCGTCGGTCTCTTCCGGTGCGGGGACTCGCACGAGGTCGATGCCCTGGCGGAGCAGATCGTGCAGGCTTCGCGGGTCGTGGTGGTGCCGCAGTTCGTCCACCAAGCGCCACAGGTCGTGCCGCGAAGCCCAGGACTCCGGCGAGATGAGGGCGTCGAGGCTTTCCGTCGGCCGGTTCAGGAGGAATGCTTGCGGGAACTCGTCGTCGGTGAGCAGGCTGGGCAACGAGAAGCTGCCGCGGCGGCCCTGCTGCAGGTACCTCCGCAGTTCGTCGAAGTCCGCCTCCTGGGCGAGCTCGCCGATCAGCGACACGAAGTCCGGGTTCGCCGCCAGTTCGGGGAAGAAGACGGGCAGTTCCTGCTCGACCCTGTCCAATGAGGACAGGAGCACGTCGTGGTCCGCGCGGGCGGGCGGCGGCGCCACCTGGTGGTTGGTGAAGAACTCGTCGTCACCGGGATGGTTGCCCGCCTTGCAGTGCTCGCGAACCGAGGTGTAGGCCAGGAATTCCGAAACGATGTCCCGGTCACCGGTGCCGGTCAGGCTCCGGTAGAACTCGGGGTAGAAGTGCTGCAGCAGGATGACGCGGACCAGCGCGGAGGCGCCGAAGCGCTGCCAGTCCCGGTTCAGGTGGTATTCGAGGACGAAGCTGTTGATCAGCCGTTTGATCCGGCGCGGATTCCGCCTGGTGCGCTGGGCGATCAGCGCGGTCACGCCGTCGCCGAACAGCTCCTTCGTGCCGGACCGGCCGGCGAAGCCGTCGATCAGCCGCCGCACGCTTTCCTGGTCGGGTGCGGGCGTGCGGTAGTAGACCTGCACGATCTTCTCCAGGTGCCCCAGCGCATGCCCGGCCGAGCCACCGGATTCCTGCATGTTGCGGGCCAGGACCGCCTGGTCGCAGCCGATGACGAACACCAGCCCCGGCACGTCCAGGTACAGCTTGATCGCCTCGCACACCGCCAGCACCACGTCGCCGGAGCAGCGGTCGAGGTCGTCGATGAACACCACGAGCTGACGACCGTCCGAGTCCCCGCCGTCCGCCCAGTCCTTGGCCATGTCGTGCACGACGTCGCGGATTTCGTTGCGCGACTTGGCATCGACCGACAGCTGCCGCCACAGTTCATCGACCAGCCGGTGCACCCCGAAGAACCTGAGCACGACCTTGAGCAGCAGCCGGACGAACCGCACGGCCCGGCGCCGCTTCGCCAGCCGGTGGTAGGCCCGCCGCACGATGTTGCGGTCGAAGGTCAGCAGCACCGACTTGATCAGCACTTCCAGCGCGTCGGCGCCGGACGTCCAGGCGTTGAACCAGGCCGTCGGGGTGCCCCGCTCCTCCAACCGCGCCCGCATCAGCCGCATCAGGCTGCTCTTGCCCATGCCCCACCCGGCGTCGATGGCGACCGTGAACGGGGTGGAGACGTGGGAGTCGGAGATGAGCTCGACCAGCGCGCGTGCCGTGGCCGCGGCGTCGAGCAGGTCGTCCTCGCCGGTTTCCACCGGTTGGTCGTTGAGCACCACGAACCGCGTGGTCACCGCCTCGGTCAACGCCACCTCCGGTTCCGCCAGACGTCGAGGAGTATCGCAGCTCGTCGGCGCGCGGATCCGGAAAACGATCGAGGTCGGTCAGCCCGTCGTCCGGTCGAGGGTCAGGCGCCAGGTGCGTTCTCCGTCGTGCCACTGGTCCGTTGGTCGCAGGCCCGCCGCCGTTGCCACCGCCGTCGATGCGTGGTGGTCCGGGTGGATGTGGGCGAGGACCGCGCGCACCGGTTTCCGGCGGAGCCAGTCCACCAGGCCTCGCGCCGCTTCCGTCGCGATGCCCCGCTGCTGCCAGTCCGTGCCCACGATCCAGGCGATCTCGGCGATCGGTCCCGGGTAGGCCGGGCTCAGCGTCGCCTGCACCGTGCCGACGAGGCTCGCCTCGCCGGACAGCCGGATCACCCAGTTGCACCAGGACATCTCGGGATCCGGTGGGCCGGCGAGCATCCGCTCGTAGCGGGTCCGCAGCTCCTCCGGGGTGAGCGGGGCGCCGCCGATGAAGGCGTACAGCTCCGGGTCCGCCAGCACGCTCGCCATCTCCGCGGCGTGGTCGATGCGCAGGGGCATCAGGTCGAGCCGCTCGGTCCGGATCACCTGCGGCCGGATGCCGCCCGCCGAGCTCATCGCAGGCTCTTGCGGAAGTGGATCAGCTCGTAGTGCCCCGCCGGGCTCCGGTGGGTCTCCACGTAGCCCATGCTCCGGTAGAGCCGCAGGTTCGCGGTGCTGTGCTCGCCGGTGAACAGCTCGATCGCCTCGACCTGCGCCGGGAGGTTCCGCTCGACGTGCAGCACCATGCCGGTGCCGAGGCCGTGGCCCTGCCGGTCGGGCGCGACCATCAGCCGACCCAGCTCCGCCGTCGCCCCGTTGAGCTCCACGCGAACCGACGCGACCAGCCGCCCCGCCTCGCGGCAGCCCCACGCCAGGCACGACGGCCGGGCGAGGTCGGCGCGCACGTCGTCGAGGGTCTGCATCAGCGGCGGCAGCCGGACGTCGTCGTGGGCCTGCGCCTCGGTCACGTACGCCGCGCGTTGCAACGTCAGCACTTCGCCGGCGTCCGCGACCGTCAGGCGCTCGATTTGCCCGCTCAAGACAGCTTCTTCTCGAACCAGTGCTCGGCGTACTTGTCGTTGTTGTAGGCCGGGATCTCGGCGAAGCCGTTCTTGGCGTAGAGGTTGCGGGCCTCCACGAGATCGTCGCGGGTGTCCAGGCGGATCGAGCGGAACCCCAGCTCCTTCGCGTGCCGCTCGACGGCGGCCAGCAGCCCGGTGCCGACGCCAAGGCCGCGGGCCTGTCGCCGGACGTACATCCGCTTGAGCTCCGCGATGCCGGGTTCCATCGGGCGGATCCCGACGCAGCCGAACGGTTCCGCGCCGCGGGCCACCAGGAACACGCCTTCCGGCGGGTGCAGGCCGTCGTTGGGATCTTCCGCGATCGCCTCGTCGACCTCGGCCGCGGTGGCGGGGCGCCCGTAGTAGCGGCCGGCGATTTCGTCGATGTACTCGCGCAGCAGCGCGACGACCACGGGTTCGTCCACGCCGACCGGCTCGACGGTCCAGTGCTGGTTCACGTCATGCATTCTCACCGGCCTGTCCACCGGATATAGGCCGGGCCTTCGGTTCCGTTCGCGAACCGGACTTTGACCGGCGTCGAGGGGCGTGCTTTGAATGGGCCGAGCACACCGGTGTGGAAAGGATCTGCGCATGCGCCTGGAAGGTATTTCGGCGGCGGTGACCGGCGGGGCGTCCGGTCTCGGCCTTGCCACCACCCAGAAGCTGGTCAAGGCGGGGGCCAAGGTCACCATCATCGACCTGCCGACGTCGCAGGGCGCGGAGGTCGCCAAGGAACTCGGCGACGCCGCGCGCTTCGCGGCCGCCGACATCACCGACGAGCAGCAGTTCGCCGCGGCCCTCGACGTCGCGGACGAGGTCGGGCCGCTGCGCGCGCTGGTGCACTGCGCCGGGCGCGGGGCCCGTATCCGGCTGGTGGAGAAGGACGGCCAGCCCGGCGCGCTGGAGCCCTTCGAGGACGTCATCCAGCTGAACCTGGTCGGCTCCTACAACGCGCTGCGGCTCGGCGCGGCGCGGATGGCGAAGCACGACGCCGTCGACGACGAGCGCGGCGCGATCGTGCTGACCGCGTCGGTGGCGGCGTTCGACGGGCAGATCGGGCAGATCGCCTACACCGCGTCGAAGGCGGCGATCGTCGGCATGACGCTGTGCTCGGCGCGCGACCTGGCGAGCAAGGCGATCCGGGTGTGCACCATCGCGCCGGGCATCATGGACACCCCGCTGCTGGGGCGGCTGCGCGAGGACGTGCGCAAGTCGCTGGAGGACTCGGTGCCGAACCCGAAGCGCCTCGGCGAGCCGGCCGAGTTCGGCGCGCTGGCCTGCCACATCGTGGAGAACCCGTACCTCAACGGCGAGACGATCCGCCTGGACGGCGCCATCCGCATGGCCCCCCGCTGATCCGCGACGTGCTGAAGGGCACCTCCCGCCGGGAGGTGCCCTTCAGCATTCGTCAGTCGAAGGAGACCCCGAAGACGCTGAGGAGGCTGTAGACGCCCAGCAGGCTGATCGCGATGCTGCTGATCACCAGCAGGGCGTTGAAGGCCTTCGAGCCGTGCAGGCGCTTGTCGACCTGGGTGTTGCGCAGGTACCAGGTCGCGACCACCACCGCCGGCAGGAAGATGCCGGTCATGATGCCGCCGATCTGCACCATCACCACCGGCGAGTTGACGAACAGGTAGGCCGCGCCCCACAGGATCGGCAGCGCCACCGTGAAGCCGCGGATCCATTTCTGCCGGGAGCGGGCGTTCTGCCAGTCCATCACGCCCAGCTCCGCCAGGACGTTGACGTACATCCGGGACCAGCTCGGGATCGAGGCCCACAGGGTGGAGCCGAGCACCGCGATCGCGCCGATGAGGAACGCCACGGCCGCCCACTCGCCGATGACGTCGGTGTACATCTGCGACAGCGTGGTGATCATCTCGTTGCCCTCGAGCACCAGGCCCTGCGGGTTCAGCACCGAGGCGCCCATGATGTAGAACGCCAGGGTGCTGAAGGTGTAGATCACCCAGGACAGGAAGACGTCCTTGTACATCACCTTGATCCAGCCCTGGGCGCGGTTCTGCCACGCCTCGCTGCCGTCGTTCGGGCCGACCCAGCGCGCGTAGCCCTTCTCCACGCACCAGTAGGTGTAGAAGGTGATCTCGTCGGCGCCGACGCCGGTGATGCCGAACATCGCCACGGCGGCGCCAATCGCCCCGGCGGGGATGGTGAAGGTGAGTCCGCTGAGCAGGTCGCCGCCGCTGTAGCCGAACGGCGTGAACGGCAGGCCGAGCGCGATCACCACGGTGGCCACCGAGAACACCGCTACGAGCGCGAAGGCGCCGCGTTCGATCAGGTTGTAGTTGTTGGAGTACAGCAGCGCGATGCTGCCGGCGACGATGATGATCGTCCACACCGTGAGCGAGGTGGCGCCGAGCGGTTCGCCGCCGACCGGGATCAGCATGCTCATCGCGACCGCGGTGCCGCCGACGATGCCGCCGACCTGCAGCAGCTTCGACAGCGCCATGAGCATCCACAGCAGGTTGATCCAGCCGACCCGGCCGATCCTCGGCGGAACCTGGTTGAACCCGGTGAGCGCGGGCTTGCCGGTGATGATCGTCCAGCGGGCGAGCTCTGCCTGCACCGCCACCTTGACGGCGGTGGACAGGATCACCATCCACAGCAGGGCGAAACCTACTTCCGCGCCGAGCGCGGTGGTGGCGATGAGCTCGCCGGAACCGACGATCGAGGCGCTCACGATCAGGCCGGGGCCGAGGTAGCGGAGGCTGGACTTCCAGCCCTTGGGGGGTTCCTTGACGCCGTCCGCGGTGAGAACGTACGGATCGTCGCCGCTCGCGACCGATGTTCCCATCGGGCACTCCCTTGTGCTCGGAATTTCACAGTTGTGAAGCTGGATTTGTGGATGTGAAAACTACAGTCGCGAACGGGGCCGGTCAACGGACTGGGAAGCACGGTTCGACGCAGGTTTTCGATCGCCCCGCGACGGGCATTCGGGAGGCGAGTGCGTCCGGAGGTGCCAGATGGTTTCCCGTTCGCGATGGCAGCGCCCGCTGACACGCTGGCAGTTGCTGCTGGGCGCGGAAGGCCTGTTGCTGATCCTGCTCGGCCTGCTGGGACTGGTGAACGCCGGGTGGCAGGCGGGAGGCGCCACGGTGCTGGTGGTCTTCCACCTCAACACCGCGCACAGCGTTCTGCTGCTGATCGCCGGTGCGCTGGCGCTGGTCGCCGCGCCGTGGCGGCGCGGGGTGGCGCTGTTCGCGGCGGTGCAGATGGTCGGCGGCGTGATGCTGTTCGTCTACGGCACCGCGGAAAGCACTGCGGGGGAAGGGAGAACGCCGTTCCTCTTGCACCCGGCCGAGAACTTCCTGCACGCGGGCCTGGCCGTGCTCGGCTTCATCATCCTGTGCGGCGTGGAATCGACGCCGCGCCCGGTCCGGCCGCGCCGCATGGTCCCCCGGCATTGAGGCGGTAGGTATTGACCACATCCGGGACCGCACCGGCCGCTTCGGGCGGACGCCTGGCGTGCGGGCCCGCTGTCAGAGGTTTTCAGCAGAGGGGTCGATGGCCGGTTCCATCGACACTGCCAACACGGTGTTGATCTCGTGGCGCAGTTCGTCCTCGGTGTCGAACCCGACGTTCACGTCGGCATGACCCGGCAAGCTGTAAGTGAGCCGCCAGGCCCCGCCGACCGTCCGGGTGACCGATAGCCGCGCCTCGAAGTCCTGCGGCCCGTACCGGATCACGAAACCGTCCATTTCGGTACCTTCGTCCTTCTCGCCTCAGCATGCGAATGCCGCAGGTTGGAAGCACAGGGCATTACGACCTCGGGCCGGTGAGGTGGTGCCCCGCCGGACGCCGAGTCGATCGGGCGTCGCGTGGGCGGGGAACGCAGCAGCGAAAGCGCTCGAACGGCGACCGAAGGCTTCTCGCGTTGACGTGTTCGGTGGTGAGTCCGTCGAGCACTCGTTGAAGCTTTGGCGAGCCGCCTCGTTGTTGTTCAGAACGTCTGATGGTTCAGGCCGTGCGAAGGGCCGGGCTGGACCTGTCCAGCCCGCCTGCGCGCAACGCTCGTTCGACGGCGGTGGAACCGCCGGCCACTATGAACTCCACGTCCCGGTGGGGCGCGTAGGCGAGGGCGGCGGTGATCAGTTCCAACCCCGCCACGCCCAGGAAGGTCACGCCACTGAGGTCCAGCACAACGGTCGACAGCTTGGTCAGCAGCCGAGGCCACAGCAGGGCGGCCACTCGTGGGGCCGTTGCGGTATCGATTTCGCCGGTCGCGGTCAGCACGACCACGTCGTGGCTGGGATAGCTGAGGCGGAGCCGAAGAGCGGATTCGAACTCGATGGTTTCCGAGTGCAGGCCAGGCGACGTTGGCACGGGCCTTTCAGCGGGGGCGAGAAGAGGTCCCGGGCGTCGCAGGGCACGCACGGGCGTTCGGATGGTCATGGATTGATCCAATCCAAGCCGAACAGGATGGTCGGTCGGCTCGCTAGAGCTGTGAGGAGAGCGGCCCTGCGTCGTGTCAACGGGTGACGTGGTGGGAGCAGCCCTGTCGATTGCAGGAGCAACCAGTTCAGCCAGCTACCTGCAACCCTACGCTTCCGGGACCGGAAAAAGCGGAAAGCTACCGTCGGTCACTGCGCGCCGTAGCCAGGCGGCAGGTCCGCACGCGGCGCCAACCGGTCCAGGTCCGCCGGCCGAAGCCGGTAGAGCTCCACGGTCTGCCCGAAGTACTTGTCGGTCTTCCCGGCCCATTCCATGCCGTTGTCCCGCACCGTCTCCGCAGCCTGGACGTTGTCCGGCCGGACCACCGCGAAGAGCTCATCGACCTCGTGCTCGAACGCCCACCGAACCAGCGCGAACATCGCCTCACCGGTGTAACCCCGTTCCCAGAGTTCCGGATGCACGTGCCATCCCACTTCGAGGTCCTGATTGCCCGGCGGCAGCGGCAGCAGGGACGCACCACCAATCACACGGTCATCCTCGCGTCGCTGGATGCACCAACGTCCCACGGGCGGGATGGCTCTGACGTCCTCGGCGATCCACTGCCGCAACAACAGGCGCATGGCCACGATGTCGGGAACCGTCTCCATGATCGGGCTCAGCCACCGCGTCACCTCGGCGTTGCCGTACACGTCGAGCGCCGCTTCTGCGTCCTCGATGCGCCAGGGCCGCAGGAGCAACCTGTCCGTGACCAGCTGCCGAGCCATGCTGCCAGGATAGCCGCCCATTCCAGGGCCAATGCAGTCTTCGCGGGCACCGCCCAGTCCGCGCAGAGCCGGGGTGCTCGCCGGAACCTGGATAGCAGCAGGGAAACAAGAGGCTGTTCGCCATGGCGGACCATCCGGCGCGGTCGGTCGGTCCCGGTGCCGCCAGGTTCCGGACGGAGCGGGAATTTCCGGCGGGTGATCGGCGTTGGGCTCCGACCGCAACCGGATTTCCGGTGCTTGTCGGCGACGGGACGGATAGGGTTTCGAACATGGTGGGTTCATTGCTGGGGACCGAAGTCCAACGGGTCGAGGACCCGGAACTGCTCCGCGGTCGGGGCACCTACGTCGGCAACCTCGAACTGGCGGGCATGCTGCACCTCGGGTTCGTCCGCTCGCCGCTCGCGCACGCGCGGCTGGGCAATGTGGACGTCACCGCGGCCGCCGCCGCGCCGGGCGTCGTCGCGGCCTTCACGGCGGCCGACCTGGACGTGCCGATTCCGCCGCCGTTCATCGAGCTCAACGCGCAGTGCGCGCGGCCGCCGCTGGCCACCGACCGGGTCCGGTTCGTCGGCGAAGCCGTCGCCGTGGTCGTCGGCGAGAGCGCCGCGGCGGTCGCCGACGCGATCGAGCTGGTCGACGTCGACTACGACCCGCTGCCCGCCGTCGCCGACCCGGAGCAGGCCCTGGCCCCCGAGGCGGAGCAGCAGTTCCCGGAGCTGGGTTCGAACGTGGCCGCCGGATATCGCGACGCGGTCGGGGCGGACGTGCTGGCCGAGGCGGACGTCGTGGTCCGCGCCCGCATCGAGAACCAGCGCGTCGCGGTGGTTCCGTTGGAGGGCAACGCGATCGCGGTGCAGCCGGGCAGCCCGGACGAGGAGTACGACGCCACGGTGCACGTCTCGACGCAGATGCCGCACGGCCTGCGGGACGGGGTGGCCAAGGCGTTCGGCTGGGAGCCGGAGCGGGTGCGGGTGATCTCCCCGCACGTCGGCGGTGGGTTCGGCGGCAAGGCCGGGGTGATCCCCGAGCACGCGGTGGCGGTCGCGGTCGCCAACCGCCTGGGGCGGCCGGTCCGGTGGATCGAGACGCGCTCGGAGAACATGCAGGCGATGCCGCACGGCCGGGCGCAGGTGCAGTTCGCGGAGCTGGGCCTCAAGCGCGACGGCACGATCGTCGGCCTGCGCTGCCGCGTGATCGGCGACTCCGGTGCCTACGCGGGCTGGGGCGGCATCCTGGCCATGGGCTCGACGCGCATGATGGCACAGGGCGTCTACCAGATCCCGAAGATCAGCTACGACGCCGTCGCCGCGATGACCAACACCACGCCGACCGGCGCGTTCCGCGGCGCGGGGCGGCCGGAGGCCGCAGCGATGCTGGAGCGGATGATGGACCTGGCCGCGGCCGAACTGGACGTGGACCCGGTCGCGTTGCGGCGCAAGAACTTCCTCGTGCCGGAGTCCTTCCCGTACAAGACGGTGGTCGGCGCCAACTACGACAGCGGCGACTACGAGCTGCCCTTCGACGAGGCCCTGCGGCTGGCCAACTACGACGCGCTGCGCGCCGAGCAGGCCCGGCGCATCGCGGCCGGTGAGAAGGTGCTGCTGGGCATCGGCGTGGCCGCGTACGTGGAGATCACCGGCGGCGGCTCGGGCGAGTACGCCGAGGTCGAGGTGCACGAGGACGGCGCCCGGATCAAGGTCGGCACGTCCGCGCACGGGCAGGGGCACGCGACCTCGTTCGCCATGATCGTCTCCGACACGCTGGGCATCCCGATGGAGTCGATCGAGTTCGTGCAGTCCGACACGGCGCAGGTGCCGCGCGGCGGCGGCACGGGCGGGTCCCGGTCGCTGCAGATCGCGGGCAGCGCGGTGCAGGAGGCCGGCACCACGGTGCTGCAGAAGGCCAAGGAGCTCGCGGCGTCCCGGCTGGAGGCGTCCGTCGACGACATCCAGGTGACCGACGGCGGCGAGCTCGGCGTGGCCGGGGTGCCGAGCGCGACGATCGCGTGGGCGGAGCTCGCCCGCGCCGCCGCCGGCGACGGCGACCGGCTGGCCGCGAACGTCGACTTCGCGCCCGGTGGCGCGACTTTCCCGTTCGGCGCGCACGTGTCGGTGGTGGAGGTGGACACCGAGACCGGGTTCGTCCGGCCGCTGCGGCACGTCGCGGTGGACGACTGCGGCCGGGTGCTCAACCCGATGCTCGTGCGCGGCCAGCAGCACGGCGGCGCGGCGCAGGGCATCGCGCAGGCGCTGTGGGAGCAGGTGACCTTCGACGCCGAGGGCAACCCGGAGACCGGCACCCTTGCCGACTACACGATCCCGTCGGCGGCGGACCTGCCGTCCTTCGAGGTGTCGAACACCGAGACCCCGAGCCCGCACAACCCGTTGGGCGCCAAGGGAATCGGTGAGTCCGCCACCATCGGCTCGACCCCGGCGGTGCAGAACGCCGTGGTGGACGCGCTCAAGCACCTCGGGGTCCGGCACATCGACATGCCGACCACCCCGGAGCGGGTGTGGCGGGCGATCGAGGCCGGCGCGTCCGCGACGCACTGGCAGGAGCCGCCGGCGGCGTTCGAGGCGCTGCCGCTGCGTCCGGACGACGCCCCGGACGACGCCGACGAGGCCGTCGCCTGATCAGGTTCGAGGGGTGGGCGAAGGGCATCCCCACCGAGCAACTCGGCGGGGATGCCCTTCCCCGTTCACTCGTACGACTCCTGTGGGTGGTCTGTTCGGGTTATGTATTCCGTCCCTCGCAACGGTTTTCGGCTTGGTGGCGGAACTCTGGTGCCACAATCGCGCCGTGAATCGGGAGCGGAACGCGCAGTACGACGCATTCATCTCGTACAGCCATGCACTGGACGACAAGCTCGCGCCGGCCGTGCAGAACGAGCTGGAACGCTTCGCCAAGCCGTGGTATCGGCCCCGGGTGCTGCGTGTCTTCCGCGACGAAGCCACGATGGGGGCCAACCCCGGTCTGTGGCCGGCGATCGAGAACGCGCTGCGGGCGTCGCGGTGGTTCATCCTGCTGGCCTCGCCCGAGGCGGCCGCGTCCAAGTGGGTCGCGAAGGAAGTCGATCTATGGCTGCGGGAGCGGTCCGCGGACACCTTCCTCATCGCGCTGACCAGCGGCGACCTGGCCTTCGACGAGAACGGCGAGGTCGACTGGTCGCGGACCGACGCGCTGCCCGAGGTGCTGCGTGATCGTCTGCCCCACGAGCCGCGCTGGATCGATCTGCGAAACCTGAACAAGGTCGAGCACATCGACCGGGAGGATCCGCGCTTCCGCGAAGCCGTCGCCGATCTCGCCGCCCCGCTGCACGGCGTGGACAAGGACACGTTGATCGGCGGGCACATCCGCGAGCACCGCAGAACCATGCGCACCGCTAGGATCGCGGGGACGACCCTCGTGGTGCTGATGCTGCTGGCCACCGCGGGATTGGCCGGCTCGATCATGTTCCAGCGACAAGCGGAGCAGGAAGGAAACCGGAACCTCGCCCGGTTCCTCGCGGCCGAGGCGGAGGTGATCCGCGAACGCCAGCCCGGTCTGGCCAAACAACTGAGCCTGCTCTCCTACCAGATGGACCGGGAAGCCGGCCGCGACGCGCTGTCCAACAGCCAGCAGACCCCTGGCGTCATCAACGAAGGGCAACCCGCCACCGACCTCGCCACCAGCTCGGACGGCCGGGTGCTCGCGATCTCCACGCGCAATGAAATCGTCCTGCGCGACGGCCGCGGCACCGGCTCCGGGCGGATCGATGGCCAGCTGGTCGGGCCGATTGCGCTCAGCCGAGATGGGAGAACCCTCGCCGCCGCGACGTACGACAACGCCGAGACGGGGCCGGTCTCGGGGTCGACCACCCTGCGGCTGTGGGACATCACGGACCTCACCCATCCCAGGGAGATCGCCGCGTCGACGCAGAACGCCGCCATCACCGCGCTCACCTTGAACGACTCGACCCTCTACGCAGGCACGGCGGTCGGCGAAATCCTGTTATGGGACGTCCGCGACCAAGCGCCGACGAGCCTGCCGACGCTCGGTGCACATGCGGCGACCGTCGACTCGCTTGCCGTTGCGCCGCAACGCAAACTGCTCGCCAGCATGGGTGTCGACGGCAAGGTCCGGCTGTGGGATGTCGCGAATGCGGCGAGTCCGGTTCCGGTCACCGAACTCGCCGGCGCGGCGTACGAGAGGCGATTGAGCGAGGCGAAACCGCTGCACCGCGTAGCCTTCGACGCTTCCGGCGATCTGCTCGCCACACCAGGGGATTCCGAGGACGGCGACGACAAGCTGAACCTGTGGAGAATCGAGGATCCGCGGAATCCGCGCCTGAGCAGCGCCACCACCGAGGACTCGGGCTTCGGCCCCGGTGGGAGTAGTTGCTGGGAAGGCGTCTCCTCGCTGGCGTTCAGCCCGGCAAACCAGCACATCGTCGGCGCGTGCGGGGTCAACTGGCAGGTCTGGTCCTACGGACGCGACAACCCCGACGTGATCGGGCGTGGTGCCACGAGCACAGCACCATCCGGAGGCATGCAGGGCAATCTGGTCGTGTTCGATCCCAGTACCTCACGTCGGTTGCTGCAGGCCACCGACCACGGCGTGCTGGTCTGGGACCTCTCCAACGCCGCCCAGCCCGGTGCCAAGTCCTTCCTTCCGGTGCCGCCGGCCCCCGGAGCCAAGATCAGCTACCGAGCCTTCGGGCAACGGCACTTGATCGCGTACCAGAGTTACTCCGGCGGTCCCACGAACACGCTCGTGGACGTGACCGATCCGCAGAACCGCGCATTACTCGGCGCCAGCCCGGCACCGAACATGTACATCGGCCAGGACATCTCGCTCAGCCCCGATGGCAGCATGCTCGCCGCGGCCGAGGTCATCAGCGAAGACGGGGACGTGGGCGTGCGGCTGCGCAGCACCGCCGATCCGGAAGGCGAGCCGTTGTCGACCATCACGGAACTGGACAACGGCATCGGCGTGCTGGCCTTCAGCCCGACGGCACCCATCCTCGTCATCTCGGACTACAACGGTGTGGACGCCAACAACCACGCGCCGCCCACCCTCCGGATGTATGACATCGCCAATCCCCGGCAACCGCGGCAGCTCGCCCAGCTTCCGGTGACTGTGACCTCGGTCGTCTTCTCCCCGGACGGAGCCGCGCTCACCGCGAGCGCGGATCGCACCCAGTCGATCCCCGACGAAAAGCGCGCAGAAGTCTGGACTCAGCTGCGGACGTGGAACATCACCGATCCCGCAAACCCCACCGAACTGTGGACGCACGACCTTCCCGCGCGTGACGGCCTCGCCTACGATTCCTTCGAATACCGGCCGGACGGCGCCTTGTTCGCGATGTACACCAGCGCCGGGCTGCTCCAGCTGTGGCACGTCGATCAGCACCGGCTCGTCGGCGAACCGGTCAACGTGCGCGTCGGCGAGAGCGGGAAGCTGACCTTCAGCCCGGACGGCACGCACCTCGCGTTGATCAGCACAACGGACTCGTCCGAACAGCGCATCGAGATCTGGGACGTGTCCGTCCCCGGGGCGCCGGTCCGGCAGTTCCACCTTCCCAGCGCCGGAGCGAGCTTCTACTCGTTCGCGTACAGCCCCGACGGCCGAACCCTCGCCGTCACCCGTGCCGACGCGGGCGTCGACCTCTGGGACACCGATCCCTCGCGGATCATCCCGGAGCTCTGCAACGCGATCGGCGACCCGATCTCCCCGCAACAGTGGCAGTGGTACCTGCCGAACCGCCCCTACGCCCCACCATGCCAACAGCCCTGAGCAGTGGAGGCTCCGTTCATCCTTGCCCGGGGTCGTGAGTGGGCCATGCCGGTGAGAACCGTGAGCGCTCACGAGCGTTCGGGTCAGGCGCGGCGGGCGCCCGCCGGCCAGATGACCGTGACGGGGAGCCCGCGGTCGCGGGCGGCCGCGACGATGTCGGCGGTGCCGCCGGGTCCGGCGGGCGGGCGGCCGTCCCAGACCGCGATCAGGTGGTTCGCCGTGTCGAGCATGCGCAGCCCGGCCGCGAGGTAGGCCTGCGGTTCCGCGGCGACGTAGTCGAGCTCGACGGTCTCGGACGCCTCTGCGCGGAGCGCGTCGAAGGTCGCGAGGTGCGATTCGGGCAGCGAGTCGCGGTATTCGCTGGCCGGGAGGATCACGGCGAGCCGGCCGCCGTGGTCGAGCACGAGCCGCGCGAAGATGCTGTCCGCGCCGTCGGCGAGGCAGGTGAGCCCGATGAGTTCGGCGGCCTGGTAGCCGCCGATCTCCGCGCGCAGCCCGTCGGCCACCATTCGGGCGGTTTCCGCAGGCAAGCCCCTGTGCCCGGTGATCGCAACCCGCATCGAACGTCCTCTTCCTCGTGGTGAACGCCGGTCGGATCAGGCCTTGCGGCGCGTTCGGTAGGCGCGCATCTTGTGGCGCGCACCGCAGATGTCCATGCTGCACCAGATGCTGTTGTTGCCCGGTGACCTGTCGTAGTACAGCCAGCGGCAGTCGTCGGCCCGGCAGACCTTGAGCCGGCCCTGCTTGCCGGCCAGCCCGTCGACCGCCAGGGTCGCGATGAGCCGGCCGACGAGCCGCTCGACGGCGGACCCGTGCGCGGTCGGGATCACCACCTGGCCGTCCTGCCACTGAGGTGCCTCGAGCAGGCGGCTCGCGTAGTGGTTCAACTCCGCGGAGCCGGTTCCGGCGAGATGGTCGCGGATCGCCTCCCGGGCGCGCACCATCTCCTGACGCCCGGGTTCGTCCAGCTCGTCGGCCGCCTGGGGCCAGTCGTGCGCGCGCAGCCAGGCCTGGGCGCCTGTCACGTCCGCGAAGGCGTCCTCGTCGTGCAGGAAGCGCGCGGAGTTGCCGAACGCTTCGACTGCTTCCAGCTCGCCCGGTGCGGCCGGTCGGTCGTATGCCACGACATCAGATTACCGGCATGTCGAATCTGATGGTAACGTTACCGCCATAGGCTTTGAGCTAGTAACGAGGAGGTCGAGATGAACTGGGAGCTGCCGGAGCGGCACGAGTCGCCGCACGGAACGGTGCGCTGGGCGAGCCTGGGGCAGGGCGATCCGGTGGTGCTGATGCACGGGACGCCGTTCTCCTCGTACGTCTGGCGCGATGTCGCCGGAGCGCTCAGCGCCCGGCACCAGGTGTTCGTCTGGGACATGCCGGGCTACGGGCAGTCCGAGAAGCGCGACGGCCAGGACGTCTCGCTGGCCGCCCAGCAGGAGGTGTTCACGGGCCTGCTGCGGCACTGGGGTCTGCACGCCCCATCGGTGATCGCCCACGACTTCGGCGGCGCGGTGGCGCTGCGGACGGCGCTGCTGGACGGTGTCCAATATGGACTTCTGGCGCTGATCGACGCGGTGAGCGTGCGCCCGTGGGGTTCGGAGTTCTTCCGCCTGGTGCATGACGACCACGAGGTCTTCGAGGCGCTGCCGCCGAACCTGCACGAGGCGTTGGTCCGCCGCTACATCACGACGGCGGCGCACCGCGAGCTGCGCGGCGAGGTGCTCGACGCGCTGGTCGCGCCCTGGCTCGGCGAGGCGGGCCGGCCGGCGTTCTACCGGCAGATCGCCCAGGCCGACGAACGCTTCACCCGCGAGGTCGAGGACCGCTACGGGGAACTCGACTGCCCGGTCCTGATCGCCTGGGGCGACCAGGACGCGTGGCTGCCGCCGGAGCGCGCGAAGGACCTGGCGAAGCGGATCCCGCACGCCGAGCTGGCCTGGATCGGCGAAGCCGGTCACCTGGTGCAGGAGGACAACCCGGCGAAGGTGACCGCGCTCGTCACCGGCTTCCTCGACCGGTGAGTGCGAGGCGCCCCAGGGCTCGCGTCGAAGCCGCTGAAGCCCTTGAGCATGATCGGGAGAGCAGCCAGCCCTCCCGGCCCGTAGGACGGGTTTGACCGGTTGCGGATGGCGGCCTGGCTTGATCGTCATGTCGGAGGTCGGTGCCAGAATCTCGCGGCATGGCGAGGAGAACGGTTCGGGAGCTGGCCGGCCTGCTGGTTCGTTCGGGCATGGTGGCGGAGGAGAAGTCCGCCGAGGTGCTGGCCGGCATCGGCAAGCGGAACGATCTGGACGAGGAGCTGGCGGAACACGACATCTTCGGTTGGCTGCCGGAATTCGGCATCGCGATCTCGGTGCACGGTGAAGACGTCGACTACGTCGAGGACTACTACCGTTACCTGCTGGAACGGGAAGTGTCCGCGTGCACGGGTGGCGCGGTGGTCGTCTCGGATCTCGTGCTGGTACGCGACGAGGACGACTACGAGTTCCTGCACTTCCTGCGCAACGGCGAGCCCGTCTGGTGGTCGGTCGAGCACCAGTCCGATGACTACGCGGACCAGGGAGCAGTGGCGACGCAGATCATCGACCTGACCCCGGGCGGCGGCGACCCGCGCGTGTTCTACCAACTCCGGCGGGAGGCGGTGGAGGCATGTCAGGACGATGTGCACGTCCTGGCGTCGCCGGCGCAGGCCAGGACGCTTCGCGACGAGTTCGGCCTCGATTTCTACGGGCCGGACGTGGAGTGGCCGCGTCGCGGGGCGGCACCGACGGCGGAGCCGGGCACGGTCGAGTGGTACCTGCAGGAAGACCGCCGGCTCATGACCGAATCGGCCAAGGAGTTCCTCGACCAGTGGCTGTCCGATATGGACGGTGCGCTCGACCGGTGGCGTTCCGGGTTCCTGCCGGAGGGCTTCCCCTTCGACTTCTCCATGAGCTCCCTGGGCGCGCTGGGGCGGCTCGTGCTCGACCGGTTCCCCGACCGGTCGGCGGTCCGCGAGGCCGCCAAGGATCCGTTCGTCGTGGGCGCGGTTCGCTACCTCGGCGAGACGCTGATCCGGAACGGGCCGAACCACTGGGGTTACCAGGACCTGGTGGGGGACGCGGACGACTGGATGCCGAAGATCCGGCCCAACACCCCGGACGCCTTCCAGCTGATCGTGACCCCGTTGCACGAGCTTTGCGCTGCCGCCGGCGATCGCGATCCCACCATCCTCGGCAGGTCGGCCGAGGAGCTGCACGACTCGGTCGACCGGTACGCGAAGGCGCTGCGGGCGCTCGACTCGAGGCGGTCAGAGGTGGACGTCTAGGCACTGACCTGCGCTGATCGTGCAGGTCTCGGGGAATCGGAGCAGCGGGCCCGATTCGTCGGCGCTCGCTCGCACGTCGACCGGAGCGCCGTCGAGGGTGGCTCGCGGCTCGGCGGTGGTCGCGTCGAGGCGGAGGGTCCGCAGCTCCAGGCGGCCGTGGTGGAGCTCGATCGTGCTGGTGCGTTCGGATTCGCTGCGCGTCTGCCGGTAGCGGCCCCAGCCCTCGGCCGTCGCGAAGGCCGCCGCGAACTCCTCGGCGCGGATCTTGGGGGCGAAACCCAGATGCCCGTTGGGGCCGTGGTGTTCGAAGCCGAGCGCGCTCAGGTAGGTGCCGAAGCTGGCCATCGAGCGCGCGTAGTGGTCGCTGCACTCGATCTCGTTGTACGGGTTGCGCCGCAGCGGGCCGTACCGGTCGTGCACGGAGCGGGCGATCGCCAGGCCCTCGCCGACCATGCCCTCGGCGATCAGATGCGCGGCCACCTGGTACTCGATGCCGTGCCAGGCCTCGTTGAAGTAGCTGGTCGACCAGTTGTCGCCGGCCTCGTCGCCGCCGCCGTCCGGCCAGGTGCACATCACCAGCGCCGGGACGTCGGCGTCGTAGAAGATCCGCCCGCCGTCGATCGGGCTGTGCTCCCGGTATTCCATCGGCCGGGGCACGAAGTTGTGCCGCCAGATGCTGCGCAACGCCGACCTGGTCGGCTCGGGCGGCAGCACGCGGGGCAACCCGAGCTGGGCGGCCCAGCTCTGCCCGAGCAGCTGGTCGGCGAAGCAGCCCCGGTTGGTGTTGACCGAGCCCGGGTGCGCCGGGTCGAGCTCGTGCACGAAGTACTCGCCGTTGAACAGGTCCCGGACGATCACCTCGGTCCCGCTGGCGGCCAGTCCGGCGCAGCGCCGGGCGAACGCGTCGTCGCCGACCTCGCGGGCCATCGCCTCCCCGGCCCGCAGCGCCGCGACGTACAGCCCGGAGAGCCAGCTGTTGCGGCCGAACCAGGTGGCGTCCTGGGTGTTGGGCTGCGCGCCGTCGAGGATCCCGTCGGGCTCGGCGTCGGAGCCGATCAGGTACTCGACCGCCTGCCGGGTTCGCGGCCAGACGCGTCGCAGCCAGCCGGAATCCGGTGACATCTGGTGCTCGCGGTAGATCCGCAGGACCGTCCCGGCCTGCCCGTCGACGGCCGGGCTGCGGTCGGCCTCGCCGCGCATGCTCAGCTGTCCGGTCGCGGCGTGGAATCCGATGCCCAGGTCGACGCGTTCCCGCGTGTCCCGCTCCATGGCCGGGAACAGCCGGGCGAGCGCGTGCGCGTAGTGCCACACGTGCGTGCAGGTGCCGGCGCAGCAGTAGGCGCCCTCCCAGCCGTAGAACCGGCCGTCGGCGAAGCGGTAGCAGGTCGACGTCGACAGGATCGTGGTGTTCGCGGCGATCCGCTCCAGGAACCAGTGCGGCAGCGTCGAATCCTCGTACCAGGCGCGAGTCCACGCCCGCGTCGCGCCGAGCAGCCGATCCTGTTCGCGAGCCAGCTGCACGACGACGTCTTGCGCGCTGCCGAAGCGGTTCGCGTAGTGCCGCAGCAGCTCCAGGCCGTGCTCCAGAAACGCCAGCCCTTCCCGGTCCGGCACCGGGAAGTACCAGGCCAGCGCGAACCGGATCGTCCGCTGTTCACCCGGATTCAGCATCACGGCCGCCGCGACCACTCCGGCGCCGCGTCGCGTCAGTCCGTCTACTGTGGATGATCCTGGCGCCGGTGCGAAGACGTCGCTCGGTGACTCGAAGGTCTCCGTCGCCGGGCAGACCCGCGCCCGGTCGGCGCCGAGCACGGCCAGGGTGACGCTGCCGTGGTCCGGCAGTTCCGGCATGTCTCTT
>NZ_SMKW01000262.1 GCF_004348985.1 Saccharopolyspora elongata
GGTGGTGCGGCTGCCGCGGTCCGGGGGGCGTGGGCAGGCTTGGCGTGTGACTGTTGTGGAAGTGCGAATGTGGGTGGAGTTCGACGATTTCCCTGATGGTTTTGCGGATGGTTTCTCTGATTACTACGTGTATGCGGTTGATGATCAGGGGCGTGTGGTTTTTGGCGGGTCGTCGGGTGTGGGGCCGGAGGAATCGGTCGGGAGTGGTGTTGGTGATGGGGTGGAGTCTGGGGTTCATCCCGATTTCGCCGGGATGGCTACCGAACAGGCTCGGCTTGCTGGTTTTGGTGAGATCGCCCCGCGGCTGACGGTTGCTCCCTCTACTACTGGGGCGGCGCTTGTTGGGGAGGAGTCAGCAGATACGGCGTTGCCGATCACTGGTCGGCAGCTGGTGGAGAACGTG
>NZ_SMKW01000075.1 GCF_004348985.1 Saccharopolyspora elongata
CAAGGCAAACCCCTCCTGCACCTGCCCGCCCACTGGCCCTGGGCCCAGCACTTCACCACCCTGCACGCCGCCGCCTCATCACCACCAACAGCAGCCTGACCAGCACCAACACCGCCCACACGGGCCCAACCGGAGACCTCGATCAGTGGAACAGGCTGGGCAGACCAGCGGATCACACACGCCCTTCACCACGCCAAAAGATCAACAAAGCGAATCAGAATCACCGCCAACGCCCTCTTCGGTGGATCGAGGCTTAGGCCGTTCGGGTGTATCGCGGGCGTATCGAAAATCGCATACGCCACCGCAACGGTCTTGCGTCTTCAGTGAAGGCATGGACCCCAGCGCATCCGCATACGGGTGGCGCATGAGTCGGTTCGTCGATGGGGAAAGGACCGTGATCGTGGACTCGGATTCCGCACGTGGTATCGACCGGCGGCGGCTACTCGGGTTGGGCGGGTTGGCGGCCGCCGGCGTGGCGACCGGCGCGCCGCTGGTCGGCGCCGGGCTCGGCCACGCCTCCGCCGCGCCGGAGCCGTCAGGGCGCGACCGGATCCCGCCGGACACCCAGCCCGGCGGGGCCTACGACCGGTACGTGGCGGAACTGGCCGCGGAGGACAAGTTCTCCGGCGTGGTGCTGCTGTCGTACCGGGGCCGGACGGTGCTGTCGCGTAGCTACGGCATGGCCGACAAGGAGAAGGGGATCCGAAACCACGAGGGTGTCGCGGTCAACCTCTCCTCGGGGAGCCAGCCGTTCTTGTCGGTGGCCATCCTGCAGTTGGCGCAGCAGGGCAAGGTGGCGCTGTCGGACACGGTGGGCACCCACCTGACCGGCTTCGCCAGGGAGATCGCCGAGCAGGTAACCATCCACCACCTGCTCACCCCCATCTCCGGGCTGGACGCCCCGATGCCGGACTGGCAACGCGTCTTCCACAGCAAGGAGGAGGTGCACGAGTACCACCAGCAGTGGACCCGGCAGGCGGAGCTGGTGGCCGTCCCCGGCTCGGGCGACAACGGCCACCGACCCGGCGGCGGCGCCAGCCTGGCCATCGCCGCGCAGATCGTGGAGGCCGTGACCGGCACGACGTTCTGGGACTACGTGCACCAACACGTCTTCGGGCGCTGCGGCATGACCGGCTCGGCGTTCTACACCAGGCAGCAGTGGCTCACCGACGAGCACATCGCGCGCTCGTACATGCTCCAGGCGGACGGTAGCCGGGTGGACGCCGTCCGCAACCTGGACAAGGGCACCCGGAACCCGGGCCGCGGCTTCATCGGCTACGCCTCGGGCGACGGCTTCGCCACCGCGCCGGACCTGGTTCGGTTCGCGAACGCGCTGCGCGACGGCACGGTGCTGGACCGGCCATACGCCGACTTGTTCGCCGGGCCCAAGCTCCCCGGCCACGGCCCCACGTCGTACGAGGCGTACACGATGCCGGTCTCGATCATCGGCGACCAGTGGGTGATCGGGCGCGGCGGCGGCACTGGCGGCAGCAGCGCCAACTGGACCATCTACCCGGACACCGGCTGGGTCGGCGTCGTCCTCAGCAACTACGACGAAGTGCCGATACAAGACATCTGCCTGCAGGAGATCAAGGCCATCACCGGCGTGACGATCGACCCGCCAGGCGGCGGCTGACGCGCCTTCGGCTGGTCCAGCGCTGACCGCTGTTGGGACATCGAAGAAATCGCGATCGGGCGGAAGCAGAGGAAACATGCTCAAGGGGTGGCTTTGGGTCAGCACGTTCACCGGCATAGCGGTCATCACGGTGGTCGCACTGCCGTTGGCAGCGCTGGCGGTGTGGGTTCTGGCCGCCACCAGAGCGCCGACCAGCCCGTCGCCGTGGCGGACGTCGCTGGCCGATGTCGGCATCGTCTACGGGACGGTGCCGTGGGTGTGGATGACCATGTTGCCGGGCAGCGGGGCCGGCGAAGTCCCCGGCCGGATGAGCCTGGTTCCGCTGCGGGATCTGCTCGCGCTCCTCGACGACGGGGCGACGTTCCAGATCGTCGGCAACCTGCTGGTGTTCGCGGCGCTGGGGTTCTTCGCCCCGTTGCGGTTCGCGGCGCTGGCGTCAGTACCGCGGATCCTGGCGCTCGCGGCGGCCTGCTCGGTCCTGGTCGAGACCGCGCAGTACGTCCTGCGGCTGGACCGGGTGTCCTCAGTGGACGACGTACTGCTCAACGCCGCCGGCGCCGGGCTGGCCGCGCTGGCGTCGCGCCGCTGGTGGCGCGCAACGGCCACAGCGTCGTCGGACCGTCCTCGATCGGCGGCGGTACCGGGACGCTGAGCCGCCCGCGGCACGCCGATCGCCGTGGCGCACGGGGTACCCGCCCGCGACCGGCTCGTGGTGTTGTGGATCAGGCACTTGGCCCGGAGCTCGTTGAACGGTCACCGTGCCGGGGCGTGTTCGATTTTCGATATGTCGGCGATATGCCGTGCCGCTTAGGCTCCAAGTGTGCGCGTGCTGATCGTGGAGGACGAACCCTACCTGGCCGAAGCGGTCCGTGACGGTCTCCGGCTGGAAGCGATCGCCGCCGACATCGCAGGCGACGGCGACTCCGCCCTCGAGCTGCTCAGCATCAACTCCTACGACCTCGCGGTGCTCGATCGCGACATCCCAGGCCCCTCCGGCGACGAGGTCGCCCGACGCATCGTCGCCTCCGGCAGCGGCATCCCGATCCTCATGCTCACCGCCGCCGACCGGATCGACGACAAGGCCTCCGGGTTCGAGCTCGGCGCCGACGATTACCTCACCAAACCGTTCGAGCTTCGGGAGCTCGTCCTGCGGCTGAGGGCGCTCGACCGCAGACGCGCGCCCGCCCGACCCCCGGTCAGCGAGATCGCCGGCCTCCGGCTGGACCCCTTCCGCCGGGAGGTCTTCCGCGACGGCCGCTACGTCGCGCTCACCAGGAAGCAGTTCGCCGTGCTCGAAGTCCTCGTCGCCGCCGAAGGCGGTGTCGTGAGCGCGGAAGAACTACTGGAGCGGGCCTGGGACGAGAACGCCGACCCCTTCACCAACGCCGTCCGCATCACCATCTCCGCCCTGCGCAAACGACTCGGCGAGCCATGGCTCATCGCCACGGTGCCCGGTGTCGGCTACCGAATCGACACCACCCACCCATGAACAGACGCCCGGGGCTCAGCGCCAGACTGAAACTCACCATCAGCTACGCCGGATTCCTCTTCGTCGCAGGCGCTGTCGTGCTGGCCGTGGTGTGGGTGTTCCTGCTGCGCCACGTACCCGACAACGACCAGGGCCTGCTCGGGATCTCGCCCAACCGGCACGTCCTCTTGATGGTCTTCACGCCTGCCGCGGCCTCAGCACTGGCCTTCCTGCTCGTGTTCGGCCTCCTGGGCGGATGGCTCCTCGCCGGACGGATGCTCGCACCGCTGACACGGATCGCGGACGCGGCACGGAGGGCCTCGAACGGATCGCTGTCCCACCGGATCCGCATGGAAGGCCGCAAGGACGAGTTCCGCGAACTCGCCGACGCGTTCGACACCATGCTCGAACAACTCGAATCCCACGTCACCGAACAGCGCAGGTTCGCCGCGAACGCCTCCCACGAACTGCGCACCCCGCTGGCGATCTCGCGGACACTGCTCGACGTCGCTCGCAACGACCCGACGCGGGACCAGGGCGAACTCGTCGAACGCCTGCACGTCGTGAACACGCGGGCGATCGACCTCACCGAGGCCCTCCTACTGCTCAGCCGCAGCGACCGCGGGAGCTTCACCCGCGAGCCCGTCGACATCTCCCTCATCGCAGAAGAAGCCACCGAAACGCTGCTTCCCCTCGCCGAACAACGCGGGATCACGCTCGACGTCACCGGCGAGACGACGCAGACCGCCGGCTCCGCGCCACTCATACTGCGGATGGTGACGAACCTCGTCCAGAACGCCATCGTCCACAACCTTCCCGCGGGCGGCGCCGTCACGGTCCACACCGAATCCCAGCACGGCGCGAGCGTGCTGCGGGTCGAGAACACGGGCCATCCGCTCCCGCCGGAACTGGTCCCGACCCTCACCGAACCCTTCCGACGCGGCACGGAGCGCATACGCACCAACGAACATGCCGGCGCCGGCCTCGGACTGGCCATCGTGCACAGCATCGTCCGAGCACACGACGGGACCCTTGACCTCACCCCCCGCCCCACCGGCGGTCTCCTCGTCACGATCCGACTCCCCGGCAACCCGCAGCCATCGCGGCAAGACCCATGAACGTCACGATTTCCGGCTGGAGCACTGGTAGGACCGGTGCAACGGGGCACCGCTCAGGGCTGGCCACGTCCAGTCGGCAGCCTGCGGACGTCGCCGAAGGCCAGCGCGGCGCGCAGCCGGGTGATCTCCTCGTGCTGAGCAGTCAGCCGCGAGACGGCTCGGACAACGCGGCGAGTTCGGCCTTCTGCGCTTCCTCGGCGGCGAAACACTTCTTCAATGAGTGCCGACCTGGCCTTTCAGACGTCCGATCTGCTGCACGTGTTCGCGACGGTCACCGGTCGTTAGGCGGCGAGGCCCGCCGGTTTCCCGACGGGCCTCGATCTCCGCAGCCCGCGGCCGCGGTCAGCGAGCCGGCTTCACCGCCTTGGCGTAGCGGTTGATCGGCGGGAGCCAGCAGAACACGAGCGCCAGCAGGCAGCAGGGCCAAGCGGCCATGAGCATCCCGCCGACCACGTCCGATCCCATGGCCGAGGTGCCGATGGCGACGAAGTGGACGATGAAGGCGAGCACCGAGAACACGGTGAGCAGCACCCGGGCCCAGATCGTACGGGCGAAGATCGTCCACACCAGCACCAGGATGCCAAAGCCGATCTCGACGCTCGCCCAGGTGGCCATGGCGCCCTGGAATCCGGCGACGAAGCCGTCCCACTGGCCGGTGCTGCGCATCAGCTCGACGAACGCGTCCTCGCTGAGGCCCGCCTCGTCCATCAGGCCGGGCTCGATGCGGTCGATGTTGTTGACCAGCTCGTCCTCGGCCAGCTGGCGAAGTTCAGGATCCCGGCGACGATCGGCAGCAGTCCGGACAGTCCGGCGAAGATCTGCAGGATGAGCAGCGTCACCGGTCGCTTCGGCGCGTGCCCGTGCGCAGGCGCGGTGGTGGGGGCGTAGGTCATGGTCGGTGTTTCTCCTCTTGGGGTGCAGTGCCGCATGCCGCCCAACGCGCCGGAGGAGTCGGTTCCAGCTGTCGGTACGACAGTTGTTCAGATGCGGCCCACCCCGTGGCGGTTCAGGGTTCCAGCCAACCGTTATCCCCTCGATACCAAAGGCGGTCCCGGAACCCAGTTCCCGCAAGAAGAAATCCGCAGATCAGTTGCGCTGTCATCGAGATCAGCGCAGACCGTCCACAGTGGTGTCTGGTCAGGCGCCATTCGGCGAGTCCCTCGGTTCGTCGTCGAAGAGGGCCTCGCCGAATCGCACGACTACTGCCGGGTCGTCACAAGCTGTAGGCCCACAACTCGTACACGCCGTTGTTGTGCCGGCACTCGTGCGGCAGGCTCGGGCCCCCACCGGTCATGTCTTCCCAGGCCTTCTCGCACTGGGCCTCGGTGTAGTACCAATGCCCCGTGTAGCTCCAACCTTCCGCTGCCGCGGGCGTTGCGGTGGCCGCCAGCACACTGAGCCCGAGAACGGCGCCGATTGCGAACTTCTTCACCAGAATCCTCCCGTTGACCATCATGCAGTTGGGCCGGACGCGAACGGGGCAGTTCCGACACCGCGCGTCACGACGTCCGCACTGCCCCGCCTAGTCGTCAGGACCAGAAGAAGCCGTCTTTGACGGTGGTGACGGTCACCCCTTCGCGCGGGTCGTACGTGCCGCCTCCCATGGTCTCGTCGTTGCTCGCGATGCGGATCTCGTACCGCTCCGTGCCGCTGATGCCGAGCGTGATGCACTGCCCGTCGGGGACGACCACAGTGGACGAATGCGAATCCGGGAAGGCGGCGTAGGAGTCGTATCCTCCCTTGGAACACAAGGTGAATTGGCCCGGGGTGGCCGCTGCGGCGGTGCCGGCCGTCGCCGTGACCAGCGCCGCTCCCAGGGTTGCGACCAGCACGAGACCGCGGCCAGCCCGACGCTTGGTTGACTGCTTCATTGGCGAATCCCTTCATCGGATGTCGATTGCACCACCGATTCAACCGAAAACTTCCAACGCAAAAGGGAAACCACCGCCATGCGGCGACGTTCGGGCATGTGCGGCTGCCCGATCGTCCCCCTTCGCCCGCGACTTCAGCCACTGCGCCCACGCCGCCGCTGACGCTGCCCGGAATTCCGGTGAAAGGGCGTCGAGCACGAGACGCTCAGTTGGCGCTCGCCTCGCCTGGTGGCAATGATTCGTGATCTTGTGGCAGGGCCACTACATCGCTGTTACCGCAATCCACGCGCTGGCGCCCTCCGGGTATTGGGTTTTCAGCCAGGCAATGTTCCGCAAAGCCTCGTCCTCGGTATCGAACCCGATGCGGGCGTGACGCTCTCCGTGAACCAGGTAGGTCACATGCCACTTGGAATAGATCCGTTCGAGGACGATCTCGTACGGGGCGATGGGAGACCAGTCGGAGTGCCCCGCTCTCCAACGGCTGAGCACTTGGGCCATTGATCACCTGCGGCGTCTCGGGAAGGTAAGCCTACTGACCAGTATCCGAAGTCTTGTTCAGGTTCGCCTGGGCCTTTCGACCCGAGTTAGTTCCGTTGGCAGACGGCAGAGTCAGTAGCGCGGACGGCGCGGGCAGCCGCAGCTCGGCCCCGCGGAGGCGCGACCGGGACTTTAAGACGGCCAACGCATGAGCGCGGTGGAACAACGCAACGGGCCGCCCCCGCACTGCGGGTGCGGGGGCGGCCCGCTGCGAGGTGAACTTCGCGGTGCAGGTGACACCCCGACGGCCACCCGCACCTTCCCGATCTTGGCAAGGCCCCGACACCTTGCCCGAACCACGCAGGACCCGTTTTCGCCGGTCAGCGTGACTACGAACACTGAGCGCTACCGGCAAGTAACGCAAGGTTCGAGACCAAGAGTTTTTCGAAACGCGAATGCTATTAAGCCTCAGCCGATCTTGTCCTGGCCTCACCCGAGGACCTGCACTGCTCCCGCTCCGGGCGGTTAGGCCGGGATCTGTCCCCGCTCGACCGGTGAGCGGCGTCGACGATCAGCACCTACCGGTGAAAGCCAAGAGAACCGGGGAAGCTGGACCGGGTGGGGAGAGTGCCGGTGGCGGCGAACTCCAAGCGCCGGGCCACGGAGACCGCCTGATCGGCAAAGCGCTCGTAGAACCGGGCCAGCAACGCCACGTTCACCGCCGCGGGGATCCCGTGCGACCAGCCCCCGCCGGTAACGGTCTCGAGAATCCTCGCGTGCAGGGCGTCGATGGCGTCGTCGGCGCGGTTGAGCTCGGCGAACCGGCCTTCCGCACTGCCGGTGACGAGTTCGCAGAGGTGCTCGCACATGCGCACGTCGAGTTCTCCCATTTCCCGGAACTGATCTTCCAAATCCGGCGGCACGACCCTGGCCGGGTGGTTGCGGCGAACGAGTTTCGCGACGTTGACGGCGAGACCGCCCATCCGTTCGACCTTCACCGCGCAGTAGAGAGTGGCCAGAATGGCGCGCAGGTCACTGGCCACCGGAGTCTGCAGTGCCAGCAGCGACTGAGCGAACCCTTCGCAGGCCTTGCCCGCTTGGTCCAGCGTGGCATCCTCCTCCATCACCTGCTCGGCGAGCCCCACATCGCCGTTGAGCAAGGCCGCGGTGGCGCGCCGCATGGTGTCGGCGGCGAGCTCGCACATGCCGGACAGCTGATTTCCCAGCTGCGCTAGCTCCCTGTGAAAAGCTTCCCGCACGCGATCAGCGTAAGCCTCGGGCGACGTGCCCGCGATATGCGGAGAGCAGCCGAAAGCGGCAGCTCCACCAAGCTCACCACGTTCGACAGGGACACCCGCCGCCCCGGGCCGGACGCGCTCGTTGGCAAGCCGGCTCGTCGACTCCAGTTTGGCAAGCTCCACGAGAATTCGGAATCACTCGCAATGGAGTCGAAAGCTGCACTTGGCGTTCGCAGAAGCGCTCTCAATAGCCAGGCCATCAGACCGCCCCAAATCAGGTTTGCCTGCTCGTCAAACCGATTGCAGGTACTTCCCGGATGGGTTCTGGGGGATCTGCTGGTCGCCACCTCGCAGCAGGCCCAGCAGAGGATTCACGATGCCGGGGATAAGGCCGGTCAGCGACGAATGCTTTTCCGCGTCGAGCCGGTGCCGCCTTGCTCGGCGGCGATTGATCACGCTGACCTCGCCGAGGAACGGCCGCGGGTCTGGCGAACGGTGTTGAGGCAGTTGGCGTGCGGCACCCCGCCCGCGCCGGCTGAGGCGGGCCAGCCGAACCCCGCTGTTGGTGGCGCGGATCCGAGGAAGATCCCGCAGGCTGGTGAGAAGGTAGGCGGGGAGGTCAACGCCGGCGTCCGCACCGTGCGCGCGGTACCAAGCAACAGGATCGGTCGTGATCGTCACCGAAAGTGTGATCGTGAGTCTTTCACGCACTGCGTGGCCTTTCGACGCGGAAGACGTGAATGAGGCCCCAACCCACATATCGGTCTCCTCGATTCGGTGGTCGGAGGTGCTTTGAGGCCAGGACGACGGGCAGACACTATTCCCGGATGGAGCTCGATGCATGCCGAACGGAACGCCCATTCCCCAGGACCACCCAGGATCTGCTCGTCCGGCTGCCTTGCTCCGTCGAATTCTTCCCCCAATTCAGCGACGTTCATCGTTTATCCCGCCACAACGGTGTGCGGGCTTCGCGTTCACCGACGCGCGGCCTCCAAGGACGTGGCCAGCTCAGCGCCTGGCGATGTTGGCAGACTTGGCCGACCCTGATGAAACGTCTCATCACCTCAGCGGACCGAATCTTCGGCCTCCCATGAACGATCCGCGCTTGGACCTGACCGACCTGTTCGCGTTCAGCGCGCCCGGCGACCGAACGGTCCTGATCATGGACATCCATCCGTTCGCGGGCGAGAACGACGCCTTGCACCCGGATGCGGTGTACCGGATCAACGTCGACACCGACGGCGACCACCGCGCCGACGTGGCATTCAGCTTCGTGTTCTCCGCACCCGGAAACGGACAACAGACCGTGACCGTCTACCGCGCCACCGGCGCGCAGGCCAGAGAGCACGACGCCGTCGGTGATCCCGTCATCACCAACGCTCCGGTCGACCTCGGCCCGGACCCGCGAACCGTCGAAACGGGACCGTACCGGTTCTTCGCCGGGCTGCGCAGCGACCCGTTCTTCGCCGACCTGGAAGGCATCGGCAACGACTTCCAGTGGACCGGTCACGACGCCATGGCCGACAAGAACATTTTCGGTCTCGTCCTGGAAATGCCCGATGCCGAGCTGAGCTCGGATCCCGAGATCGGGCTGTGGATGCGGGCGAGCCTGCGCCGCAACGGACAGCTCAAGTCCGTCGACCGCGGTGCACACCCTTCCCTGACCGCCTACTTCAACGAAGAAGACGTCAAGGACGCCTACAACGAAGGCGAACCCGCCACCGACTGGGACACCTACCTGCAACCCTGGACCGCAGTGCTCCAGTACACCGGCGGCTACGACCCGCAAACCGCCGAGCAGACACTGCGAACGGTGCTGCCCGACGTCCTGCGTTTCGACCGCAGCAAGCCGGCCGCCTACCCCAACGGACGCAAGCTCACCGACGACGTCACCTCCATGCGGCTGGCGATGGTGTCCGGCGGGAAGATCACTACCGACCACATTGGACCGCACGACGACCTGCTCAGCGAATTCCCCTACCTCGGAGCACCACACGGCGCCCCGGTCGCCGGGTGACCGGCCAAGCCCCAGATGGATCCTCGGTCACCGCGCCGGCGCCGACGGGGTGAGTTCGGCGCTGCGGGCCAGCGCGGCCGCCTCGCCCCGCGAGCCGACGTCGAGTTTGCGCAGCACACCGGTGACGTGGAATTTGACGGTGCTTTCCGTGACGCCGAGCTCGTCGGCGATGGCTTTGTTGCGCTTGCCCTGGGCGAGCAGGCGCAGGACTTCGTGCTCCCTGGCGTTGAGGCTGGTCAGTCGCGGCTCGCCGGAGTGCGTGGTGGGCGAGTCGAGCGGGAGAGCGATGTTGACCCGGCTGCCCCAGCCCGGGACGGCGTCCAAGTCGACAGCGGCGCCCAGCGTCCGTGCCCGGCCTTCCAGCTCTCGCGACAACGTGCTCACGTCCAGCTCTCCGGCTTCCTGATCACGCACGTCGATCAGCAGCGAGCCACCGTCGCAACTCCACGCGACACGCAGCCTGGCCAACCTGGACTGCGCGGCGAAGGCCAACACGATCGTCCTCGTCATCGCGCGCGCCGCATAGGCGACTTCCCCCGGCAACGGTCGCGCGGTCTTGCCGGGCGCGATGAACTCCAGGCACACCTCGTGGTGCTTCATCAGCTGCCGGATGTTCTTGCGCAGCTTGGTGAACGCGGCCGATGCGGGTTCTTCCGACAACGACAGATCCGATTCTTGCGCGGACCGCAAGACGACCAGCGCTGCCGAGGCCGCCTCGGTCGCGGTGAGCCGGGCACGCCGGTCATCGAGTCCGGAGGAGCGCAGTGCGTTCAGAATGGACAACAAGGCGCTTTCGTGCGCGGCGACCATCTCCGTGATCGTGCGCGCCCGCTCGGTCGAGGCGGCCCGTGATTCGGCGAGGTAGTCCGGGCTGGCCTGAGCTACCTGCTGCCTGATCGAGGTCGCGACGATGCCGAAGAACCCCGCCAGCTCCTCTGCTTCCGGCAATCGCTTCCGTGGCGTGCGGGGCACCAGCACGAGCAGCGTGCCAACCGGATCCAGCACCACCCACACCGCGCGTGTCACGCCGCCGATCACGGCGCTCGCCGCGACAGGGGCGCCGGGGTCGACACGGGCTTTGAGCTGGTCGAGTTCGTCGATGGTGACGCGGTTGATCATCTCGGCGTCCCCCGCGACCTTGCGTGGACGGCCCGTGCATTCCCGGGTGAAGATGACGAGGGCGCTGTGCGGCCACCGGGCGGACAGGAAACGGGAGAACCGGCCGGCGATCCCATGCAGCGGGCCGTCGACGACCTCTCGCAAACCGCGCAGACGGTCCGGGCGCGGGGGCTTCGGGTCGACCATCCAGCGAGTCTAGGCTGCAGGTCCGCTAGCCGGAAGTCGAGGTTTTGTCCGCCTTTCGACCAGGTCGTCCAGCGGCATGGCGCGGTTAGGGTCGCGAACGGCATGCGCCGAAGCGCATGCTTTTCCGCCGACGGACAAGGAAGCAAACCCATATGCCACAGCAGGTGCGCGGGGTGATCGCCCGTTCGAAGCAGGCCCCGGTCGAGCTGACCGACATCGTGATCCCCGACCCCGGTCCCGGCGAGGTCGTGGTCGACATCGCGGCGTGCGGCGTGTGCCACACGGACCTGACCTACCGCGAGGGCGGGATCAACGACGAGTTCCCGTTCCTGCTCGGGCACGAGGCCGCGGGCACCGTCGAGATGGTCGGTGAAGGTGTCGAATCCGTGCAGCCGGGTGACTTCGTGATCCTGAACTGGCGGGCGGTCTGCGGCCAGTGCCGTGCCTGCAAACGCGGGCGACCGCAGTACTGCTTCGACACCTACAACGCCGAACAGCCGATGACGCTGACCGACGGCACCGAGCTTACCCCGGCGCTCGGGATCGGCGCGTTCGCCGACAAGACGCTCGTGCACGCCGGGCAATGCACCAAGGTCGATCCCGCCGCCGATCCTGCCGTCGCGGGGCTGCTCGGCTGCGGGGTCATGGCCGGACTGGGCGCGGCGGTCAACACCGGCATGGTCGGCCGTGGCGATTCGGTCGCGGTCATCGGCTGCGGCGGTGTCGGCGACGCCGCCATCGCCGGTGCCCGCTTGGCCGGCGCGGGCACGATCATCGCGGTCGACCGGGACGAGAGGAAACTCGACTGGGCCCGCGAACTGGGCGCCACCCACGTGATCAACGCCTCCGACATCGACGCGGTCGAAGCGATCGCGGAACTGACCGGCGGGTTCGGTGCCGACGTCGTGATCGACGCGGTGGGCCGTCCCGAGACCTGGAAGCAGGCCTTCTACGCACGTGATCTCGCCGGCACCGTCGTGCTCGTCGGCGTGCCCACGCCGGACATGCGGCTGGAGATGCCGTTGCTGGACTTCTTCGCCCGCGGCGGCGCCCTGAAGTCGTCGTGGTATGGCGACTGCCTGCCCGAGCGCGACTTCCCGATGCTGATCGACCTGTACCTGCAGGGCAGGCTGCCGCTGGAGAAGTTCGTGACCGAACGCATCAGGCTCGACGAGGTCGAGAAAGCCTTCCACACCATGCACTCCGGCGAAGTCCTGCGCTCGGTGGTGATCCTTTGAACCTGCGGATCGACCACGTCGTCACCACCGGCGTCTTCGAACTCGACGGCGGGACCTGGGAAGTGGACAACAACATCTGGCTCGTCGGCGACGACACCGACGTCGTCGTCATCGACGCGGCCCACGACGGCAAGCCGATCATCGAGGCTGTGGGCGATCGCAATGTCGTCGCCGTCGTCTGCACGCACGGGCACAACGACCACGTCACCGCCGCCCCGCAGTTGGGCAAGCAGCTCCACGCTCCGGTCCTGCTACACCCCGGGGACCGCGAACTGTGGGAGATGACCCACCCGGGCCAGTCGTTCCGGCAAGCGAGCGACGAGGAGCGGATCGCCGTCGCGGGAACGGAACTCGAGGTGCTCCACACGCCGGGGCATTCGCCCGGTTCGATCTGCCTGCACCTGCCCGAAGCCAAGGCCCTGTTCTCCGGGGACACCCTCTTCTCCGGCGGTCCGGGCGCCACCGGCCGCTCGTTCTCCGACTTCCCGACCATCATCGGCTCGATCCGGGAACGTGTGTTCGCCCTGCCCGAGGACACCCGCGTGCACACGGGCCACGGCGACGGCACCACCATCGGCACCGAAGCACCGCACCTGGCCGAATGGATCGCCCGCGGCTACTGACGGACCGGCCCGCCGGTCCGGTTCAATCGCCGAAACCCCGGCCACGCAGGTAGTCCACCAGCATCGCCTGCGACCCGCGGATGTGGTCGCGCATCGCCGTGCGCGCCCGCGCGGCCCGTCCGCGGGTGATGTGCTCCAGGACGACCGCGTGCTCCTCGACGTAGAGCGCCCGCAGGGTCTCCGGCGACCGGACGGCAAGCCGCACGGTGTCCTTCGGGAAGTAGCGGTGCAGGTCCTGGATCATCCCGCCGAGCCGCTGGTTCCCCCCGGCGTCGTGGACGATGCCGTGGAAGGTGTCGTTGAACCGGCGCAGTCGCTCGCCTGCCTCGGTCTCCTCGGGGTCGTCGAGTTTCGCGACGGCGAGCGGCACGACCTCGGCCAGCGCCTCGTGCGCCTTTTCCAGCTTCGCGAGCATCTCGGGGTCGTGCGAACGGGCTGCCAGTTCGGCGGCGAACCCTTCGAGCTCCGCCCGCACCTGGTAGACGTCGTTGAGCTCGCGCAGGGTCGGCACCTTGACCATGGCGCCCCGGTTCGGCACCAGTTCGACCAGGTTCATCGCCTGCAGCTTGCGCAGCGCCTCACGCGCCGGCGTGCGGCTGACCCCGAAACGCCCGCAGATCTCGTCCTGCTGCAGGTGTTCCCCGCGGGGGTACCGCCCGTCGAGGATCTCGCGTTCCAGGATGTGCGCGATCTGGTCGGCGTAGCTGCTCGGCGCCCGCAACGTGTCCGCGGCCTCGCTCATTTCGTCCTCACAACGGAAATCTTAGGACAGCCGGCGCTGCTCCGGTTCAGCTACCTCGGTCTTGACAACCACTGCGCGCTCAGATTGTATCCATGGATACACGGACATTGGATACACAAATACGGAGGGCGACATGGTCGACGTGCGCAACGTCAGGGGCGGCAGTGGCCTCGATCCCATCAGGGCCGAACTCGACGAGTTGCTCGACTCGGTCCAGGTGGCCACGGCCCAGGCGACCGAAGCCTTCTTCGCCAGCTACGACGAGGACCCCGACCCGGCCCGGCTGGCCTTGTGGCTGATCCCCCGCTGCTGGCGCGAGATCGACTACGTCTACCTCCTCAACGAGGAGATCCGGCGTTACGGGATGCAGTTCGAGCGGCGGCACATCACGTTGCTGGCCAAGCAGTCCTTCCAGGAAGCCGAGCATTACGACATGGTCGGCAAGGCGATCGAGTCCCTCGGCGGCGAGGTGCCCACGACCGTTCCCGCCGAAGCCGAGCCGTGGAGCCGGTTCCTCTGGGAATGCCTCGACCGCCACCCGCTGTCCGCGGTCGCGGCGTGGAATCTGTCGGAGACGTCGGCGTCGGGAAGCTTCGAACCGACCTTCCGCGGCGCGGAACGGCACGGCCTCGACGAGGTCACCCGGATCTACAAGCAAATCGAGAAGGACGAGAAGTTCCACGTCGGCCTGGGCCTGCAGATGATGGCGACCTACGTGCACACCGACGAGGACCGCGATGAGATCCTGCGGGCCATGCGCGGCATGCGCGACATCGCCTGGCGCACGTTCAGCCCCGAGTCCGTGGCGGCCAGCCGCGACACCTGATCGGCCGCCGGAGATGATCGCTCAGGAAATCGATGTCTGGCGCACTGTCGTGGTCGAGGCCACGGACAGCCGCGCCGATGACGTGGTGGCGCTGACCCTGCGCGACCCCGAGGGGCAGCACCTTCCGGCCTGGGAGCCGGGAGCGCACATCGACGTGGATCTCGGCCCGGGGCTGATCCGGCAGTATTCGCTGTGCGGCGATCCGCGTACCGCCGACCGGTGGCGGATCGCCGTCCTGCGGGAACCACGCGGGCGCGGTGGATCCGCCCGGATCCACGACCACGTCCGCGTGGGCGACCGGCTCCGCGTCCGCGGGCCGCGCAACCGGTTCCCGCTCGCCGACGCCGAGAGGTACTTCCTCGTCGCCGGCGGAATCGGGATCACCCCGATCCTCGCCATGGCGACGAAGGTGGCCGCGCTCGGCCGGCCGTGGACCTTGCTCTACGGCGGGCGGACGCGATCCTCGATGGCGTTCCTCGACGAGCTGACCGCCCTTCCGGGAGGCGAGCTGATCATCGTGCCGCAGGACGAGTTCGGCCTTCCCGATCTCGACCGCTACCTGGCGGTGCCTGCGGACGGAACGGTGGTCTACTGCTGTGGCCCCGGGCCCATGCTGTCAGCTGTGGAACAGGCCTGCGGGGCGTGGCCGGCGGGGTCACTGCACCGGGAGCGCTTCTCGGCGGAGGTTCCTCAGCCCGACGCGGATTCCGGGTCGTTCGAGGTGGTGCTCAAGCGCAGTGGCCTACGGCTGGCGGTCCCCGAGCACGAGCCGTTGCTCGACGTTCTCGAGGCCTCGGGCATCGAAATCGACAACTCGTGCCGGGCGGGGATCTGCGGTACCTGCGTCGTCGGGGTGGTCTCGGGAGAACCGGACCACCGCGACGACGTGCTGACCGACGAGGAGCGGGAACGCGGCGAGATCATGCTGCCGTGCGTGTCCCGGTCACGGGGCCGCGTGCTGGTGCTCGACCTCTGACAGTCCCTTTCCCATGCAGCGTTCAGCGCCACAGCAGGTACGGCGCTGAACGCTGCCTTCATCCGGTCACTTCTCCTTCCACGCACACCAGATTCGAACTCTTGCCCCTGGGTTCTGGGCGCCACCTCGCACCCGACCGCCCGGCAAGCGCAAATGCATCTTGGTACCCGGATAGCTCGCCGCCCGCTTGGGCATATCGACAGCTGGACGCGCTGTCCTCGGGTACCGGAGCGTGCCCGACCTCAGGGCTGACGAAGTCGTGAAGGTGCCCGGCCAGAACCTCGACGGTCTCCCCGGCGGCATATCCACCGGGTCTCGCCGTGGGTCGGCGGGTAGTCCTCAGCAGATGGGACGCACGTCCCGTGGTGGTCTTCGGCGGAGACGCACGGACGGCACGGGGCCACAGGCGAGCGCGGGAGACAGTCATGGAAGCGCGGATGAGCACCTACCGGGGCCCAACGAAGCGGTTCGACGAGCTTCTCCACGGCCTTCACCGGATTGCGGCCGAGGTACAGCAGCTGAAGGGCTTTCAGGGGGCTTATGTGCTGGCGGGCCGCAGTTCCGGCAAGCTGGTGACACTCACTTTCTGGGATACCCCGGAGAACGCGCGGGCCAGCGGCGAAGACGGCGACAAGATCCGCACACAGATCGCGATGGAGAGCGGCCAAAGCATCGAGGACGTGGAAATCTACGAGGTCTGGCTACGCCTTGGCTCGGTCTTCTGAGCAGCCCAGCGGCGCCCGTGGATGGAGAGGTCGCTGAGCATTGCGGCCACCTGGTCAGCGGTGTATCCCGTGTCGCCCTGGAGCCACCACACGAGCGTCCCGATCAGCTCGCCCGCCCACGCGCGCGCGACGAGTTCCACGGGGATGCGCGGGGCGTGGCCGGATTGTTCAGCACGCGCCTGGAACAGGGCCTGGGCTTCTTCGCTGGTCCGTTCGTAGAACTCGCGCAACGGTCGGCCGTCGCCGGCGCCCTGGAGGATCACCCGGTAGACCGCGGCGTTCTTCTCGGCGTGCGTGAAAATGCTGCGCAGGGGGTAGCCGGTGAAGCCATCGGGGCACTGGGCCTCGTACTCCGCCATCCACGCAGCCCGATCCTCGGTGAGCGAGCGGACGATGTCGACGAGGACGTCCTCCTTGGCCTTGTAGTGGGCGTAGAAGGTCGCCCTTGCCACGTCCGCGCGGTCGAGGATGTCCTCGACCGTGAGCGAGCCGAAGCCCTGTTCGGCGCACAGCTCCACGAGCGCCTCGCGGATCGCCCTGCGGGTGCGGCGCACCCTTCGGTCGCCGCCTGCGGATTGCGGTGACATGGCCCGGCTCCTCTCCATCAGGTCCTCGGTTCGGCGGGTCTCGAACTCATGATTCCCCACCCTGCGGGCGGCGATGCAGAGGGCCACGCCCGAGCCTGCATGGCCTGCACGTCGCCGGTCTGGCGCCCGCACCGACCTTTCGAGACCACGGTCCCCGTGGTCGCAGCGGCGATTCGCAGCGGCAGAAGTGCATTGACGGTCGATGCAACCCGCCGTACGATCACGAACAACTTGTTCATAAACATACATACTGTTCAATTTATGCCCGATTATGGAGCTGCCTCGTGAAGATCGCAGCGGACGGTCCTCGGTCCCCGGCAACGCTGGCCGAACGCTTCATCGCCCAAGGAAAGGCACTGCTGCCCGAGCTGGTGACGCTGCGACGGGCGATCCACGCAGAACCCGAGCTGGGCCTGCACCTGCCGGAGACCCAACGGAGGGTGCTGGAGGCGCTCGCCCCGCTGTCCCCCGAGGCGCTGGCCAAGGTCGAGACCGAGTTGCCCCGTGTCGTCGCCAGGATCGCGGAGGCGCACTCCGCCACGGCGACCGCGGAGATCACCACCGGCTACCCGAGCGTCGTCAACGACCAGGCAACCACGGAGCGCGCTCTCGAAGCCCTGCGCCCGGTGTTCGGCGGCCGGGTCGTCACCGCACCGCATCCCACCATGGGCGCCGAGGACTTCTCCTACGTCGCCCAGCACGTGCCGGCCACGATGCTGATGCTGCTGGCGAGTCCGCCCGGCCTCGACGAGGCCCCCGCGCCGAACCACTCCCCGCACGCGGTTTTCGACGACGCCGTCCTCGGCGACCAGGCCGCGGCACTCGCGCTCCTCGCCGCGCAGACCCTCACCGCACACGCCCGGGGCGGTGCGAGCTGAGTCCCACCCCGCATGCGGCTCACGCCGCATTTTGAAACGACTCCCGAGTCACCGGAAGAGAGCACCCCATGAACCTTGCCCAGTTCCTGCGCCGCAATGCGGTGCACCAGCCCGGAGCCGAGGCCGTCGTCTGCGAGCAGACCCGGATGACCTACGCCCAGCTGGACCACGACTCCGACCGGCTCGCCGCCGCTCTCCAAGATCTCGGCTTGGCCGCGGGTGACCGGGTCGCCACGTTGTCGTGGAACTGCGCCGAACTCGTGGTGACCGAGTTCGCGCTCTACAAGGGCGGTTTCGTGCGGGTGCCGATCAACGCCCGGCTGAGCGAGGGCGAGGTCGCGCACCTGTTGCGCGAATCCGGTGCCCGCGTCCTGCTCGCCGGTCCCGAGCACGTCGCGGTGGCGGTTGCCGCGGCAGCCGGCAGCCCGGTCGAGCATGTGGTCGGGCTACCCGGCGCTGTGGGCGCGCAGCACGAGTACGCCGATTTCCTGTCCCGGACCGACGCGCCGCCGGCCTGGGCGGACCTGCGCCCGGAGGACCCTGCGGTGCTGCACTTCACCTCCGGCTCCACCGGAGCCCTCAAGGCGGCGGTGCAGACGCAGGGCAACCGGCTGGCCCTCATGCGCAAGTTGGCCTCCAGCCCCGAAGTCCGCGTCGGCCCCGGCCAACGGCAGCTGCTGGTCGGCCCGATCACGCACGCGTCGGGGATGCCGATCATCGGCATCGTGTTCGCCGGTGGCTGCCTCGTGGTGCTGCGCGGTTTCGAACCCGAGCAGGTGCTGGAAACCATCGAGCGGGAGCGGGTGACGCACGCGCTGCTCATCCCGACGATGATCAATTTCATCCTGCAAACCTGCTCGCGCGACGACTTCGACCTGAGCAGCCTGGAGCGCGTGGTCTACGGCGCCGCACCGATGACGCCGCCCCGGATTCGTGCGGCCTGGGACTTCTTCGGCCCCGTCCTGGCGCAGGCGTACGGGGCGGGCGAAACCACCTCGGCGGTCATGTTCCTCACCACCGAGGACCACCGGCGGGCCATCGAGGACGGCGAGCAGGAGCTGCTGTCCTCGTGCGGAAGGCCGGCCACCGAAGCCGAGATCCTCGTCGTTGACGACGACTTCCGGGAGGTGCCGCCCGGCGAGGTGGGCGAGATCGTGGTCCGCGGCCCGGAGGTAGTGCCCGGCTACCACGAGGCCCCGGAGCTGACCGCGCGCAGCTTCCGGGACGGCTGGTTCCGCACCGGTGACCTGGCCACCCGCCGCGAGGACGGCTACGTGTTCATCGTCGACCGGAAGAAGGACATGATCATTTCCGGCGGCTTCAACATCTACTGCGCCGAGGTGGAGGCGGTGCTGCACCGCCACCCCGACATCTTCGACGCCGCCGTCGTCGGCGTACCCGACGACCAGTGGGGCGAGGCGGTCAAAGCCGTAGCGGTGCGCCGTCCAGGTTCCACTGTGGACGCCGAGGCGCTGATCGAGTTCTCCGGCGAGCACCTGGCACGCATGAAGCGCCCGCGATCGGTCGACTTCGTCGATGCGCTGCCGATCAACCAGAACGGGAAGATCGACCGGAAGGCCATCCGCGAGACCTACTGGGCCGGCGCCGACCGCCGGGTCAACTGAGAGCCTGTCGGCGAATGCCGTCCGCGTCTGTGAAGCGGCGGCAGCCGCTTGCATCCACCTATGCAGCGCAACCACCGGCGGGTTCTCAGGGGTTTCCTGGCGAGGACGGCCCCTCCGCCGTGTATTGGACATACATAAGGAGGGGCACCCACAGTCCAAGAAGCGCCTGAGGTTCCGCTAAGAGAGTGCGCAAGCAACGAATCCACCAACAAACACTGAGGAGTGCCCGATGAACTTCACGCTGGAACCCGACTACCGCCACCTGCCCGAGCTGCAGGGCTGGGTCGCCAAGCTGCGGGCCTACCTCGACGAGGAGCTGATCCCGTTCGAGCACGAGCGCGGCATCACCGCCGAAACCCGGATCGACCGGGCGACGCTGCGGCAGGTGTGGCGCCGCAGCCGCGAGCTCGGCTTCTACGGCATCAACCTGCCGCCGGAGCTGGGCGGCCACGGACTGTCGAACCACGACCTGTGCGTGCTCAAGGAGGAAGCCGCAGCCCGCGGGTCGTCGCTGTTCCCGAACGTCCTCGGCGACATGGGCGGGCCGCTGCGGGTGGGCGTGGCGCTCAACGTCGCCACCCAGGAGCAGCTGGAGCGGTACTTCCTACCGGTCGTCCGCGGCGAGCGGGCCTGCTGCTTCTCGCTCACCGAACCCCAGGCCGGCTCCGACATCCGCCGGATGACGACGACCGCCCGGCGCGACGAAGAAGGGTACCGGCTGACCGGCCGCAAGGTGTTCAGCTCCGCAGCTCCCTTCGCCGACTTCGCGATCGTGGTCGCCCGCCATCACGACGAGGGCGAGACGTACAGCGCGTTCATCGTCGACTTCGACGCTGCGGGCTGCACCGTGCTCGACGGCGACACCCCCATGTCCGGCCAGCACATCGAGGGCGACATCCTCCTCGAGGACTGCTTCGTGCCCGCGGCGAACGTGCTCGGTCCCCTCGGCAAGGGGCTGCAGGTCGGTGTCGGCCGGATCAACATGAACCGTCTGCTGCACTGCCCCACCATGATCGGCCTCGCCCGGCGCGCCCTGCAGCTGTCGCTGGACTACGCCCGCAACCGCACCGTCTTCGGCGGCCCCATGGTCGAGTTGCAGGCGATCCAGCACCACCTCGCGCAGATGTCCACCGACCTGCATGCCGCCCGCGCGATGGTGCTGGCCACCGCGGCCCAGGCCGACCGCGGTGAGCCGATCGTCGTCGAGGCCAACATGTGCAAGCTGTTCACCGCCGAAGCGGCCTTCCGGGTGGCCGACCTCGCCGTGCAGATCCACGGCAAGACCGGCGTCACGCAGGGGCACGAGGTGGAGCAGATCTTCCGCACCCTGCGCATGTTCCGGATCGTCACCGGCACCACCGAGATCCACAAGAACGCGATCGCCAAGGGCCTCGCGGGGAGGGCCGCAACGACAGCCGGAGCCTCGCGGTGAGCGCCGTCGCCCGGACTGCGGGGGCCGCCGTGACACCCGGGCAGGGGACCCGCGGGTCGCGTGGCAAGAACCTCGCCCTGCTGACCGCATCGACCTCCATGGACAACGCCGAGAACAGCATCACCACGGTGATGTTCCCGCTCATGCGCGACGCCTTCGGGCTGTCGGCGGCAGCACTGGGTACGATCGTCGCGGTCGCCAAGGTCGCAGGCGCCGCCACGAGCGTCCCGTGGGCGATGCTCGGCCGCCGGTACTCGCGGCGGACGGTCCTGGCGATCTGCTCCGGGTTCTGGGGCGTCTGGATCATCGCCGCCGGCATGTCCACGAACTTCACCCTGTTCCTCGTGTTCTACGGCATCGGAGCCGCCGGCTTCGCCGGTTCCGGTGCCATTGCCCTGGAGATCCTCGGCGACGTCTACGACGACCACCACCGGGGCCGCGCCACCGGAATCCTCTACGCCGGGGTCGCGATCATCGCTGGCGCCAGCGCCCCGGTGTTCGGATTGCTGGCGCACCTCGACAACGGCTGGCGCTACGGCTACCTCGGCTCGGGCGCGGTCTGCCTGGTGATCGGTGTCCTGATCCTGGTTTTCCTCGACGACCCCCGGCCATTGACCGCCAGCAGCGCACCGCATCGCGGCGAACTCGAGGCCAAGGCGCGAAAAGCGCGCAACGGCCTGCGCGAACTGCTTCGCATCCGGAGCTTCCGCTACCTGCTGGTGCAGCGCCTCTTCTCGGGCCAGAACGTGGTGATGAGCTTCGGGATCGTGTTCCTGGTCGAGGAGCGCGGGTTCTCGACCTCGACGGCATCGGTCGCCGCGCTGCCGTTCTCGCTGGGGTACGTCGTCGGCACCCTCCTCGGAGGGCGACTCCTGGACCGCCTCCACCTGGTCCTCCCCCGAAGCGGCCGCGTGATCATGCTCCAGGCCAGCCAGCTCGCCTTCGCTGCCATCGCCTTCGTCACGCTGCAGGTCACGACGGAGGGCATCACGCCGTACGTGGTGCTGTTCGCGATGCTCGGGCTGCTCCAGGGACAGGTCCCCGTCGTGAACCGCCCGCTCGTGATGGCGGTCGTCCCACCGCACCTGCGCTCCCTGGCGTTCGCCGTCTCCGTCTACCTGGTCGAGTCCCTCGCATACGGCGGCTACGCGCTGCTCACGGGCTACCTCGGGGACCAGATCGGGCTGCAACCCGCGCTGCTCCTCATTACTGTCGCACTCACCACGGCGAACGGCCTCGCCTCGGCCGCCTTGTACCACCCTTATGCCCGCGACAGCACCGAGCAGGCACGCCGGGAAGTCACCACCAACAAAGGATGATGCCTTTCCGCAGGAAGCAAACCCCTGCATCACGGGCAATCCACCGTTCTGCACCCATCGGGACGACCAGCCGAGATCCACTTCGTGGTACAGCCCTGCGACCGCGCGACCTGTGGTCGTGAACGGCCCCTTCGTCACGCCGACCGCGATGTCTCGCTCAAGGCCGTTCCAAATCCTGGGCAGCCAGTGCGAAACAAGGAGTCAACACGTCCATTGTGGTCGGCCACGACGCCGGGAGCGCGTACTCGCGGACCGCGTGAGAGCTTCGCACGCGCGGAGCCAGCGTTTGTGATATTGGATACGGTTTCCGCGGCTACCTTTCACGCTGCGGTGAAAGGATTGTCGAGCCCTGGCCCGGTAGTAGAGGCTTCCTGCCGCTGACCCGACCGACGGCCGGAAAAGGGGACTTCGCCGAACATGTTGCCTTCCGAGGACTTGCTCGAAAGCACTGCCGTCGACGCCACCGCCGCGGCACCCGGGTCACTCGATTCGTTCCCGGTCCTGGGCATCGACCACCTCCGATTCGTCGTGGGGAACGCCAAGCAGGCCGCCCACTTCTACGCGACGGCCTTCGGCATGCGCTGCGCCGCGTATCGGGGACCGGAAACCGGGTATCGCGATCGGGCCGAGTACCTCATGGTTGCCGGGCGAACCCGGTTCCTGCTCACCGGCGCGGCGCGTGCGGGCACCGAGATCGACCGCCACCTAGCGGTCCACGGCGACGGCGTCATCGACATCGCGCTGCGGGTCGCCGATGTGGACCGCGCGTACGAGAACGCAGTGCTGCGCGGCGCGACCGGGCTGGAGGCTCCGCACGACGCTGAAGGCGCCGACGGTGTGCGGCTCGCGGCGATCGGGACCTTCGGCGACGTCCGGCACACGCTCGTCGAGCGGACCGACGACGCGGTGTTCCTGCCGGGCTTCGAGGCGCGGGAATCGACCGGTGCCGCCGAGGGCGCCTTCCACGAGATCGACCACGTGGTCGGGAACGTCGAGCTCGGCCGGATGAACGAGTGGGTGGAGTTCTACCGGCGGGTGATGGGCTTCACGAACATGAAGGAGTTCGTCGGCGACGACATCGCCACCGAGTACTCGGCGCTGATGTCGAAGGTGGTCGCCGACGGGGAGCGCAAGGTCAAGTTCCCCATCAACGAGCCGGCCGTCGGCGAGAAGAAGTCGCAGATCGAGGAGTTCCTGGAGTTCAACGGCGGACCCGGGGTGCAGCACATCGCGCTGGCCACCGACGACATCACCGCGGCGGTGCGCCGGATGCGCGCGGCCGGGGTGCAGTTCCTGGACACGCCGGATGCCTACTACGACACGTTGGACGAGTGGGTCGGGGAAACCCGGGTGCGGCTGGACGAACTGCGGGAGCTCAAGATCCTCGCGGACCGCGACGAGGACGGCTACCTGCTGCAGATCTTCACCGCGCCGGTGCAGGACCGGCCGACGCTGTTCTTCGAACTGATCGAACGCCACGGCTCGCAGGGATTCGGCAAGGGCAACTTCAAGGCCCTGTTCGAGGCGGTCGAGCGCGAGCAGGCCCGGCGCGGAAACCTCTGATCGGCCTCGGCGGGAGGGCCCGTACCCGATGACATCGAACCTACTTGAGACCGCGCCGCGTCCGCTGCTGGCGTTCGTGCGCCTGGGGCGCCCGAAGTTCCTCTTCCAGAGCATGCTGGTGGTCGCCGCCGGCGTCACGATCGCCGTTCACAGCGGCCACCAGGCGAGCCTCGGCTGGTACCTGGTGACCCTGCTGTTCGCGTGGTGCACGCACCTGATGACGCACTACTGCAACGAGTACTTCGACCTGGAGGCCGACCGCGCCAACGCCGCACCCACATCCTGGACCGGCGGCAGCCGGATCCTGGTCGGCGGACACCTGCGGCCCGAGGTGAGCCTCGGCGCAGCGTTCGTGCTGCTGTTCGTCGGGGTGCTGCTGCTCGCGCTGCTGCCGAGCCTGGAGACCCGGCTGGTGGCGACGGCGATCATCGCGCTGGCCTGGCTCTACACCGCTCCCCCGCTGCGGCTGAACTACCACGGCCTGGGCGAGGTCAGCTGCGCGCTGGTGCTGTACGGGCTGGGACCGCTGCTGGCGTGCGTCGTGCAGGCCGGGACGATCGACACCGCCGGGCTGGGCTACGTCGGCGTGCTGTTCGTGTTCCAGTTCCTGCGGATGGCCATCATGAACCTCTCCGACATCGAAGGGGACCGGGCCACCGGCAAGCGCACCCTCGCGGTGCTGCTCGGCGCGGCCGGGCTAGTCCGGCTGTTCGCGGCCGGCCAGCTCGTCGGGTACGCGGCGATCGCGCTGCTGCTGGTCACCGGCGTGATCCCGGTGTCGGCGGGGCTGTTGATGCTGGCCACCGCTCCGGTGCCGATCTGGGTGACCCGGCAGCTGACCACGGGTGCGCTCGCCGAGCCGCGGCGGGCCAACGCGGTGACGTTCTGGGCGTCGATGCACATGCCGCTGACGTCCTCGTCGATCATCGTCGGCCTCCTCGTTGACCTGGGGGTCCACGGTGGACGGCTGTGGCAACCGTGGCTGGCGGTGGTCGGCGCGACCTTCCTGATCTTCGGGACCTGGCTGGTCCGCGCCGCGCAGACCAACCGCGCCGGCGCGCCGAGTCCAGCCGGGTGAGCCCCCACCCGAACCGGCCCAACCACGAGGAGCGAGGTCGACCATGACGACGTCTCCGGTCACCGCCGATCATGACCTGATCGCGAGCGCGACCCACCGGGCACGCGGACTCACCGAACCGCTGCTGCGCAACATCGTCGAAGCGCTGGGCCCGTCGCTGGCCGCGATCGGGTGCTACCACTTCGGCTGGCAGACCGACGAGCCCTACACCGCGGGCAAGGCGATCCGGCCGACCATGGCGATCCTCGCCGCAGAGGCCGTCGGCGCCCCACCTTCGGCCGCGCTGCCGGCCGCGGCCGCCGCCGAGCTGGTGCACAACTTCAGCCTGATCCACGACGACATCATCGACAGCGACGAGCAGCGGCGCGGCCGGCCTTCGGTGTGGAAGGCCCACGGCGTGCCGGCGGCGATCCTGATCGGCGACGCGCTGCACGCTGCGGCGTTCGAGTTGCTGCTCGGCACCGGCCGGCCGAACGCGGCGGCGGTCGCGGAGCGGCTCGCGGTGGCGATGCGCGAGATCGTGAACGGGCAGGTGCAGGACATCGAGTTCGCCGGGCGCCCCTGGTCGGGCCCGCAGGCGGTGATGCTCGACGAGTACCAGGCGATGGCCGAGGCGAAGACCGGGGCGTTGCTGGCCTTTGCCGCCGCGGGCGGCGCGCAGCTCGCCGAGGCTCCGCCCAGCGCCGTGCGGACCTTCGACGTCCTCGGCCGCCACCTCGGCTTGGCCTTCCAGTGCACCGACGACGTGCTGGGCATCTGGGGTGATCCGGCGGTCACCGGGAAGCCGGTCTTCGGAGACCTGCGCGAGGGCAAGAAGACCTTGCCGGTCATCGCCGCGCTGGCCACCGACACGCCCGCCAGAGCGCGGCTGGCGCCGCTGCTCACCGAGGGCCTGCGCGACGACGCCGGGCTCCGGCTGGCCGCCGAGCTCGTCGAAGAGGCCGGCGGCCGGAAGTTCGCCGAGCAGGAGGCGTCGAGGCACCTCACCGGGGTTGGCGAGTGCCTGGACTCGCTGGACATGCCCGACACCGTCCGAAAGTCCTTCGAGGCACTGGCGAACACGCTGATCGGAAGGACGCGGTGACCCGAGAACTGTCCACAACGGACCGGGTGGAACAGGCGATCCACGCCGCCGAACAGGTCGTGCTCGGCGCGGCGGGCGTCGGCTCCTGGCCGAATCCGCGCCGCGCTGCGGTCTCCGGTGCCGCCGGCGCGGTCCTGGCCCTGCACTTCGCCGACGCCGATCGGTCGGCGGGCCTGATCGCCGACGGCGTCGCGTGGCTGCTGCGGGTGCAGAACCCCGACGGCGGCTGGGGCACCCTCGAAGGCTTCCCCAGCGACTTCGTCGCGACCGCGATGGCCACGGCGGCGTTGCACCTGGCGGCGGGTTCGGACGGCGCGGACAGCGTCTCCCGCGCACGCGGCTGGATCGACCGCCGGGGCGGCGTGGCGGGACTCGACGACCCGATGATGGGACAGCTGTGCGGCCTGGTGCTGTCCATCGCCGGCCTGCAGGACGCGAACCGGTTGCGACGGGTTCCGGTCGAGCTGGTCCTGCTGCCCGCCGCGCTGCGCAGGCGGCTGCTGTCCTACCTGACCCCGCCGTTCCTGGCCCTGTCGTTCATGCAATCCCGGCAGCGCAAGCACAATCCGCTGGCCCGGGCCATCGACCGGCTCGCCCGACCGGTCGCGGCACGACTGCTGGCGGCGTTCGACCAGCAGGAAGGCGGGGTCGGTTCCTATGGCGGCGATCCATGGCTCACCGGCCTGGTGTGCACGGCGCTGACCCGGGCCGGCGCCGCCCCGGAACTGGCCCGGCGTTCGGTGGAGTACCTGCGGATGACGGCGCAGCCCGGCGGTTCCTGGCACCTGGTCCACGGCGTCGAGGCCGAACGGGTGGAAGTCACCGGCATGGCCTTCAGCGTCCACGGGCTGGCGCTGGCGGGCCACTCCGCCGATCCGCGGCTGCTCCGGGCCCGCAGTTGGCTGGCCGGGTGCCAACAGCTCGAACCGTCCGAGGTGTACGCGAGCCCGGCGGGCGCGTGGGCCTGGACCGGCCGCAAGGGCTGGCCGAACGCACTGGAAACCGTTCTGGTGCTGCGGATCCTGGTGGCCGACGCAGAACTCGATCCGGACACCGAGCAGATCATGCGGCGCGGCATCGCGTGGCTGATCGCGCAGCAGGACAAGCGTGGCTCGTGGAGCACTTTCGTGCGAAACACCCTGGTGCCGCTGGACGGCCCGTGCCCGTTCATCACCGCGCTGGCGATCGAGATCCTGCACAGCGTCGGTGTCGCCACTTCGGACCCGCCGATCCGCCGCGCCCTGCGCTGGCTCGAGCGGCACCAGGCGCCCGACGGGTCGTTCGAGGCCAGGTGGCATCGCGGCGGCGTGCCCGCCACCGCCGCCGTGGTGCACGCGCTGACCGAGCTCGGCATGCGCGGGCATCCGGTCGCGACCAAGGCCCGGGACTGGCTGCTGGCCGCGCAGCTCGACGACGGTTCGTGGAGCACCGGGCGCGGTGATCAGGACGGCACCCCGGACGAGACCGGGCACGCGACCCGCGCGCTGGTGGCCTGCGGCGAGCACGAAGCGGCGCGGCGCGGCGCCGAGTGGCTGGTCGCCGCCCAGCAGCCGGACGGCCGGTGGGAGCCGGGCCAGACCTGCATCTACATCCGGGACTACGTGCACTACTCGGATCCGCTGATCGCGCAGGGGTTGGCGATCGGTGCGCTCGCGGCGTATCGGGAGGTGGGCAATGGCTGAGTCGTCCGCGACCTACGACGTCGTGGTCGCCGGGGCCGGTGTCGGCGGCCTGGCGGCCGCGCACGCGCTCGGCGCGCGGGGCTTGCGGGTACTGTTGTTGGAGAAGCAGCGGCAGCCGGTGGCGATCGCCAAAGGCGAAGTGCTGCAACCGAGTTCGATCCGCATCCTGCGGGAATGGGGCGTGCTGCCCGAGTTGCGGGACCGCGGCGCGGTGCAGCTGGACCGGCTGGTGATCCGCGAAGCCGACGGCCGCGAGGTGATGGTCTTCGACTACGCCGCGCTCGCCGGTCAAGGCCACCACCTGCTCAGCCACGACTACTCGGAAATTCTCGGCGTGCTCGCGGACGGCCTCGCCGACGAGGTCGAGTGGCGGCGCGGTGCGCTGGTCAAGGACCTGAGCCGGGATGCGAGCGGGCGGACGGACGGGGTCGTGGTCGGCGAAGGCGACCGGACCTACGAGGTGCGCGCACCGCTGGTCGTCGCCGCCGACGGCCTGTCGTCCCGGCTGCGCAAGCTGGCCGGGATCACTACCGACCCCGTCGAATACGCCCACCGGTTGGCGTCCTTCGAGCTCTCCGGCGGCCCGGAGCTGCCCAGCGAGGTGTCCGCCTACCTCACCGACCGCGGCCTGCGGCTGCTCTACCCGTTGCCCGGCAACCGGATTCGGCTCTACGTGCAGGTGGGTGCGGATGAGCTGCGCGGCATCAAGAAGGACGAACTGACGGCGTGGTGCGACGGGCTGGCGGCCGATGCGCCGTCGCTTCGGCCGCTGCTCGATTCGTTGCGGGCAAGTCTCGACACCCGGCAGCTGCTGAAGCTGTGGCGGTTCACGGCATCCAGGATGTCGGTGCCCGGACTGGCCATGGTCGGCGAGTCGGCGCACGCCGTGCACCCGATGGCCGCGCAGGGCATGAACACCGCCATAGCCGACGCGCACGCCCTGGCCGGGCTGGTCGGCGACGGCCCGCTGCAGAAGTCTGCGGTGGACGCGGCGTTGGCGAGCTACCAGAAGGAGCGCGCCGGTTGGGTCCGACACATCGACCGGATGAGCCACGATGCGACCCGGATGATCACCGACACGTCGTGGGCGGGCAAGGTGATCGGCCGCCGGATGCTGCGCCACACCAGCCGGAACAGCCGCTTGCGCTACGTGGCGACCTACAACATGGCCGGGCTGGGCATCCGCCCGTTCACCGTGCTGGACCGCATGCACCAGCTCGGGCTGCCAGATCCGCGAGCGGGAAGGACCCCGGCTTGGGCGTGAACGGACGAGCAGTGGTGCTGGGCGGTGGCCTGGCGGGTGTGCTGGCGGCGTCCGTGCTCGCCCGGCACCTGGATTCGGTCGTCGTGGTCGAGCGCGACCGGTACCCCGACGGCCCGGTCGTCCGCAAGGGCGTTCCGCAGGCGCAGCACGGGCATCTGCTGCTGACCGGCGGAGTCCGGCGGCTGGACGCGCTGCTGCCCGGCGTCGTCGACGAGCTGCTCGGGCATGGCGCGCGCCGGCTCGGGCTGCCCCGCGACGTGGTGTCGCTGACCGCGCAGGGCTGGATGCCGCGGTTCCGCGAGATGCGGTTCGCGCTGTCCTGCAGCAGGGCCCTGCTGGACTGGGTCGTCCGCAAGCGGGTGCTCGGCGACGGCCGGATCCGGGTGGAGGAGGACACCACCGCGTTGCGGCTGTGCGGCGACGGTGCGCGGGTGACCGGGGTGCTGGTGCGGGACCGGGCGTCCGGGCAGCCGCGGCTGCTCGAAGCGGACCTCGTCGTCGACGCGACCGGGCGCGGTTCGAAGGCCCCGGAGTGGCTGCGGCTGCTGGGACTGCCGGAGGTGCGCGAGGAGCTGGTCGATCCCGGGCTCGCCTACGCCACCCGCCTCTACCGCGTGCCGCCCGGTGCACCCGCGGACTTCCCCAACGTCTCGATCCAGGCCGAACCCGGCACCGGTCGTCCCGGCCGGGCCGGGGTGATCTTCCCCATCGAGGGCGACCAGTGGTTGGTGACCCTTTCCGGCACCAGGGGCGCGGAACCTCCGGTGGACGATGCGGGTTTCGAGCAGTTCGCCCGGGCGTTGCCGCACCGGGTCGTCAGCGAGCTCATCGCCGCCGCCGAACCGCTCGGCCGCGCCCGCGGTTACCGCAACAACGCCAACCGCCGTCGCCGCTTCGACCAACTCCGCCGGTGGCCGGACGGCTTCCTGGTGATCGGCGACGCAGTGGCGACGACGAACCCGACCTACGGGCACGGCATGTCGGTGGCGGCCGGCGAAGCCGTTGCCCTGCACCGGGGGCTGCACCGACATCGGCTGCGCCCGGGCAGCTGCCGCCGCATCCAGCGCGGGATCGCCGCCGCCGCACAGGCGTCCTGGATGATGGCGACCAGCCAGGACCGGCTCTACCCGGACGTGGTCGGCCGCGGGCCCAGCCGCGCCTTGTTCGTGCAGAAACGGCTGACCGACCGCCTGCAACGGTTCGCCGCCCAGGACCCGGCCGTCTTCGACGCGCTGTTGCAGGGCCACACGCTCTCCGGCATGCCGTCTCCGCTGGTCATCCCCCGGATAGTCCGGGGCTTGCTCCGGGGCGGCGCCCGCCCGAACAACGGCGACCCGCCGTTCACCCCCGCCGAACGAGCCGTGTTGGCACCGCAGGACCCGCCCGAAGGAGGCAAGGCTTGACCGATCAGATGGCGTTCACCGAGGACGAAGTCGCGCAGTTCTACGACGGCCTGGAGAAGTTCCTCTCCTCCTGGCTCGGCGAGAGCATCCACTACGGCTACTGGCCCGGCGGTGCCGGTGGCTCGTTCACCGAGGCCCAGGACCGGCTGACCCACCTCCTCGGCGACCGCCTCGCGCTGCGCCCCGAGCAACGGCTGCTCGACGTCGGCTGCGGAACCGGCCGCCCCGCCACGCTGCTCGCCCAGTCCTCGGGTTGCGCGGTCACCGGGATCACCATCAGCCAACGGCAGGTCGAGACCGCTCTGGAGCGCACGGCCGGGTTCGCGGGCAAGGTCGGCTTCGAGCTCGTCAACGCGATGGAAATGCCTTATGCCGACGGCGAATTCGACGCCGCGATGGCGCTGGAATCGCTGCTGCACATGCCCGACCTGGAGCGGGCCCTGGCCGAGGTGCGGCGCGTGCTGCGACCGGGTGGCCGCTTCGTCGTCGCCGACTTCTTCGAGGCGTCGAAGGCGTCGGCGCCACCGGGTGGCATCCCGTTCAACCCGCCACCACCGCTGGACGAGCTGACCGACCGGATCCGGACTGCGGGATTCGAGGTGACCGACGTCCTCGACATCACCGAAGCCACCCGGCCGACCTACGCGGAGCTGCTCGCCGCGGTGCGCGCGCAGCGATCCACATTGGACTCCGTCCGGGACGCCCGGATCGCGGAGCAGGTCCAGCGGGCCATCCCGCTGATCGCCGAACACGCCCAAGAGCACACCGGCTACGCGGTTCTCACCCTCCGCAGGAGCTGAAAACACCGCCGCCTTGGCGGTGGCCTCGTGAGCGGCTATGGCTGTTCCAACGACCACCACCACTCACGAGGCCACGCCACCTCAGTCGTGAGTGGCGATGGTCGTTATCACGACCACCACCGCTCACGACCCCGGTGCCGCACACGCCGCCACCAGCACCAGCCAGGTTGGAAAACCTCAATGAGCGTTTTTCATCCTGGTCGGCCCGCAGCCGCGGGTCGCAAAGGTGCACGTCGATGGGGTGTCGCATGCGCCGCAGGCGCATAGCCCACCCCTGCAACTGGCACCGCCGCGGGTTCACGGTGCCCACCCCTCCCGGGGTTCTCCCGGCGAGGACGGCCCCTCCGCCGTGTATTGGGCATACATCAGGAGGGGCACCCACAGTCCAGGGAGCCTCTGAGGTTCCGCTACCCGCACCGCCACGCAAAACGAGGATGGAAAAACCTCAAAATGGAAGGACGAACCGACTTGACCGACCAGAGCACGTTCACCGCGGACGAGGTCGCGATGTTCTACGACCAGCTGGAGGAGTTCTTCTCCGCCGTGCTCGGTGAGAGCATCCACTACGGGTACTGGCCCGATGGCATCGATTCGCCATCGCTGACCGACGCCCAGGACCGGTTGACCGCGCTGCTCGGGGAGAAGCTGGCGCTCGGTCCCGAGCACCGGCTGCTCGACGTCGGCTGCGGAACCGGCCGCCCCGCCACGCTGCTCGCGGAAGCCCTCGGCTGCGACATCACCGGCATCACCATCGCCGAGCGCCAGATCGAGGCGGCCGACCAGCGCGCCGCTGCCGCCGGGGTCGCCGACCGGGTGCGCTTCCAGCTCGCCGACGCGATGGGAATGCCGTTCGCCGACGACGAGTTCGACGCCGTCCTGGCCCTGGAATCCCTGCTGCACATGCCGGACAAGAAGCGCGCCTTGGCCGAGGAGCACCGGGTGTTGCGGCCCGGCGGGCTCCTGGTCATCGCCGACTTCTTCGAGACCAAGCCGCTGCCGCCGGGCACGGTGCCGGACGCAGCGGTCGACGTGCTGCCCAACCACGTGCCGCCGCCTCTGGACGAGATGACCGGCCTGGTGCGCGAGGCCGGGTTCGAGGTGACCGAGGTCCTCGACATCACCGAGCAGACCCGGCGCTCCGGCGAGGCGATCCTGGCCGCGATCGGCTCCTACCGGCCCGCGGTGGATTCGGTGCAGGGCAAGCGGATCGCCGAGCAGGTCCAGCAGGCGATTCCGCTGATCGTCGAACACGCCCAGGAGCACACCGGCTACGTCGTGCTCACCGCGCGCAAGGCGGTGTCGGCATGACCGCGGCCGAGCAGCGGTTCTGCCCGTTCGACGTGGGCGAGGAGTTCCGGCGGCTCCGGGAGGACGATCCGGTCTCCCGCATCGAGCTGCCCAGCGGAACACCGGCGTGGTTCGTCGCCCGGCACGCCGATGCCCGCCACGTCCTCACCGACGAGCGGCTCAGCAGCGTCGACGCGTCCCGGCTGATGCGGCCGGGCGCGGGCGACGACCAGGTCGCGCCGCCCGGCCCCGGGGTGCTGCTGTTCTACGACCCGCCGGAGCACACCCGGCTCCGGCGCATGCTGGCGGGGAACTTCACCGTTCGGCGGATGAACCAGCTGCGGCCGATGGTGGAGTCGATCGTCGCCGCCCAGCTCGACGAGATGGCGCGAGCCGGTTCGCCGACCGACTTCGTGCGCTCGTTCGCGCTACCGGTGCCTTCGCTGGTGGTCTGCGAACTCCTCGGTGTGCCGTACGCGGACCGCGCCGAGTTCCAGCGGCGCACCGCCGCGCAGGTAGACCTGGCAATGGGCGAGGAACACGCCGCCGCGTTGTGGGCCGAGTCGACCGAGTACATGGCGCGGCTCGTCGTCGACAAGCGCGCCCATCCCACCGACGACCTGCTCGGGCGGCTCGTCGCCGAGCACGGCGAAGAGCTCTCCGATACCGAGCTCGCCGGCATCGGCGTCTTCCTGCTCGGCGCGGGCTACGAAACCACGGCCAACATGCTCGGGCTGGGCACGTTGCTGCTCCTGCGCCATCCGGAACAGCTCGCCCGGCTGCGCGACGCCATGGGCGACGGGGCCGCGGTCGACCGCGCGGTGGAAGAACTGCTGCGGATCCTGACGGTCGTCAACAACGCGGCGATGCGGCAGGCGAAGGAAGACATCACCGTTGGTGGGCAGCTCATCCGCGCTGGGGAGTTCGTGCTCGTCTCGCTGGGCTCGGCCAACCGGGACGACGCGGTTCACGAGCGCTCCGACGAGTTCGACATCGGGCGCGCTCCCGGCGCGCACCTGGCTTTCGGCCACGGCATCCACCACTGCCTCGGCGCGCCGCTGGCGAGGCTGGAGATGCAGATCGCCTTCCCGGCGCTGCTGAAGCGGTTCCCCGCGCTGCGGTTGGCCGTGCCGTTCGACGAGATCGAGTACCTGCCGCAGTCCCTGGTGCACGGCGTGCGCGCCCTGCCGGTGGCGTGGTGAAACGGGAGACGCGATGACCAACGTCCAGCACGACGCCCCGGCGTTCCCGATGGCCCGGCCACCGGGCTGCCCGCTGGACCCACCCGCGGAGTACGGGCGGATGCGGGCCGAGGCCCCGGTGACCCCGGCGATCCTGCCCGACGGCAGCCGGACCTGGTTGATCAGCCGGTACGCCGACGTGCGCGCGGTGCTGCGCGACCCGCGGGTCAGCGCCGACCTGCGGAAACCCGGCTTCCCGATCATCTCCGCGGCCGAGCGCACCCTGGTCGACGTCGGCTTCCACCCCGGGTTCATCCGGACCGACCCTCCCGAACACGGGCAGCTCCGCCGGATGGTTTCGGCGGACTTCACCATCAGGCGCGTGAAGGCGTTGCGACCGGCCATCCAACGGCTGGTCGACGAGCGCGTGGACCGCATCCTCGACGGCCCGAAGCCGGTGGACCTGGTCGCGGAGCTGGCGCTGCCGGTGCCGAGCACGGTGATCTGCTGGCTGCTCGGCGTGCCCGTCGCCGACATCGGCAAGTTCAACGAGTGGACCCGAGCCGTGGTCGACGCCGACACGACCCCCGAGCAGACCCAGGAGGCCAACGCGGCGATCCTGGGCTACTTCGACGAGCTGATCGCGATCAAGCAGCGGGAACCGGCCGACGACATCGTCTCCCGGCTGGTCCGGCAGCACGAGGCCGGCAAGCTCACCCGGCCCGAAGTGCTCACCACCTCGATGCTGCTGCTGGTGGCGGGGCACGAGACCACCGCCAACATGATCTCGCTCGGTGTCCTCACCCTCCTGCAGCACCCGGAGCAGGCCGCCGCGCTGCGCGAGAACGCAGGCCTCGCCTCCCGCGCGGTCGAGGAACTGCTGCGCTACCTGTCGATCTCGGAGTTCGCCACCACCCGTGTCGCCACCGAAGACCTGGAAGTGGGCGGCCGGCTCATCCGCGCCGGTGACGGGATCGTGGCCCTGACGCCGTCGGCCAACCGGGACGCGACGGCCTTCCCGGATCCGGACACTGTGGACATCCACCGGAAGTCCAGGCAGCACGTCGCCTTCGGCTTCGGACCGCACCAGTGCGTGGGCCAATCGCTGGCCCGGGCCGAACTGCAGATCGTCTTTCCCACACTGCTGCGGCGAATTCCGGGCCTGCGGCTGGCCGTTCCCGCCGAGGAACTCCGCTACAAGCTCAACGAAGGCATCTTCGGCGTGCTGTCGCTCCCGGTGGCCTGGGACTGAGCCCCATGCGGGGAGGCCCGAGCTTAGGCCCGCGTCGTCACCACGCCGTCCATCGCCGACGGGCCGCGGCGTGTCGGCTTCTGCCGACTATTCCGTTGCGAAGGAGAGCATGACCGACAAAGGGAACAGCCCGTGGGTGTGGCGGTTCCACCCGCGGTTGATCTCGCCGGACTCCGTGCGCTGAGCACGGCCAGGCGCGTCGGGGCCGCGCGTCACACCGGCAGCAGAACTCGTAAGACGATTCACAACTTGGCTTGAAATTGGCCCCGAGCCTCCCTGCCGTCACACGCGGAGCACAGTTTCCGCTGGGCACAGCGCCAATCCTGTACCGAATCGGTCAAGTTCGGACTTGAACGAACTCGGCTTGAAAAGCACACCGGAGCACGTCTAGAAATGACGACACGTCATGAAAGATTGCCCGAGCAAGCGGGTATTCCAATCGGGCAGATATCTCCATCCTTTCCTGGCGGTTCCGGAGGACCATGACCGAGCGGCATGATTCCGATGGGTTCGCGGCATCTGATCGCGAGCTTCTGGATGCGGTGTGGTCGTTGAACGAGGCGGTCCCGTGGTCGTTCAGCTTCGCCAGTGATCAGCCGACCTGGATGGCCGGCCTGGACGCTTTGCTGGGCCTGCCCGGTGCGACCCGCGACGACCTCCGCGCCCGGCTGATCGAGCTCATCGGCCCCCTGATCGCGACCGCCCGCTCGGCCCCGGCCGGGGAGGTCCTTGAACAAGAACAGCGTTGCACCACGGCGACCGGGGAAGAGCGGCTGCTTCGTTCCCGCGCCCGCATGGTCGGGGACACCTGTACCGGTGGCCTGCTCGGAATCACCACCGACGTCACGCAGGGACACCAGGACCGGCAGGCGAGGGCCGACCTGGCCGCCCGTTACCGGCTCCTCGTCGAGCGCAGTCCGGACGCGATCTGGGTTCACCAAGACCGAATGGTCGTCTATTCCAACCCCGCTACCGCGCGCATGCTCGCGGCTGAGTCAAGCGCGCAGATCGTCGGTCGCCCGATCACCGATTTCATCGCCGGGCACGCGATTCCAGGCATCCAGGAACGGCTCGCGGTGCTGACGACCCCGGGCACGGCCGCGATGCCGGCAGAGGTCGAGATGAAGCGCCTCGACGGCAGCACGATTCCGGTCCAGTCGGTGGCGGTGCTCATCAACTGGGAGGGCCGGCCCGCGTTCCAGGTCATCCAGCGGGACGTCACGGCCCACCAGACGGCCGAGGTCGCGCTGCACCACCAGGCCGCACTGGTCCAGCACGTCAGCGACGCCATCATCGCCACCACCCGGGAAGGGGTGGTGACCAGTTGGAACCGGGCGGCAGCGGCCATCTACGGGAGGCCCGCCGAGCGGGCCCTCGGCCAGCACATCGGTGCGGTGGTCGGCGCGCCGCTGGATCCCGCGGCACTGCTCGCCGCTGGTGGCATCACCGAAGCGCGGCACCTGCACGCCAACGGATCCGCACTGGCCATCCGCGTCTCCGCTGCGGAGATGCCATCCGGCTTCGTCCTGGTGTGCGCCGACGAGACCGCAAGACGGCGGGCCGAACAGGACTACGCCACCGTCGTGAACGCGCTGGACGAAGGCGTCATCGTGGCCGATGCGAAGGGACTCGTCCTATCGGCGAACCCTGCAGCGGCGCACATTCTCGGAACCACCCGTGCGGAGCTCGTCGGCTCACCGCTCCAAGCCTGGCCGCTGTTCGACGAGACCGGGGCACCGCTGCCGCCTGACGCTCGCCCGTCAACGCAGACCCGCCGCACCGGAGTCCCGCAGAACGCCCGAGTGCTCGGCGCCCGGCGAAGCGACGGACGCGGCGTGTGGCTCGCGGTGGCCTCGCGATCGCTCACGCCGGACAACGACGCGCCGCACCCGGTTGTCATCTCGTTCACCGACATCACCGAGTCCCGGACCATCCGGGAACGGTTGGAGCGAGAGGCCACGCACGACCCGCTGACCGGCCTGGCCAACCGCACCTTGGTGCTCCGGCACCTCGAGTCCGCATTGCGATCCGCGCACCGAACGCGCCCTACCGGGGTGCTGTTCATCGACTTGGACAAGTTCAAGGTCATCAACGACTCACTGGGTCACGGTGTCGGCGACGAAGTACTGCGCGTTGTGGGAGAACGACTGCGGCAGCTGGTGTGCGAGGGCGAGGTGGTCGGCCGGCTTGGTGGTGACGAGTTCGTCGTCATCTCCCACGACGAGGACGATCGCAAGAAGCTCCGCTTGCTCGCCGAAGGGCTGCGCCGGAGCCTCACCGATCCGATCAGCGTGGAAGGCAGGAAACTGCATGTCGATGCCAGCATCGGGATCGTGCTGGCGCCACCCGGTGATCCCCGGACCGCCGCGGATGTGCTCCGCGACGCCGATGTGGCCATGTACCACGCCAAAACGCTCGGCCGCGGCCGAACCGCGTTCTTCGACGTGCAACTGCGTGAACGCCTGCAGCGTCACCTCCTCCTGCAGCAAGACCTCCGCGAGGCGGCGCACAAGGACGAACTCTGGATGGCCTACCAGCCCATCATCGACCTGGGCACCGGGCAGACGGTCGCAGCGGAAGGCTTGCTGCGGTGGACGCACCCGTTGTACGGCACGGTATCGCCTGCAGAATTCATTCCGTTGGCCGAGGAAAGCGACCTCATCCACGAAATCGGCGCGCACATGCTGCGCATGGCCAGCTGTGAACTCGCCGCCCACCGCACCCGGCACCAGTTCGCCCTCCGGCTCAAGGTGAACCTCTCCGCGCGCCAACTCGAGGACCCGTACCTGCACAACGACGTGCACGAAGCCCTTGCCGAAGCCGGGCTTCCCGCCAGCGCCGTCTGCCTCGAGGTCACCGAAAGCGCCCTCATGCACGACCCGACAGCGGCAGCGCAGGTGCTCAGCGACCTGCGCCGACTGGGGGTCAGGCTGGCCATCGACGATTTCGGGACCGGTTACTCCTCACTCGCCCAGCTCCAACGACTACCCCTGGACGCCCTCAAGATCGACCGATCGTTCATCACCGGGATCGATGAGAACCCCGACGCCGAGGCCATCGTGAACAGCATCATCGCCATGGCGCACGCGGTCAAGCTCACGGTCGTCGCAGAAGGCGTCGAAACCGCCCAGCAACTCGAGCTCCTCCGGCGCCTCGGCTGCGACCAGGCACAAGGCTTCTACATCGGCAAACCCGCCCCCATCGAGCAACTCCTCGACAACCGCTGGACCCCGTAGGCATTCCGGTGTCCACAGTGGCCGGAACTGTGCCCTTCCGCGCACCGGCTCGCGCTCGCACCGTCAGACGGTGCGACCGCCGCCCACCGCGTCTCCACCAGGACCGGGGCGGTTCGTGCTCTCCTGTCTGATGTGCGGACCGGGCGCGTCATGCTGCGCCCAGCAGGTGGGCGGCGTCGGTGTACTGGGCGAGTTTGGCGGGGTCCAGGTCGATGCCGAGGCCGGGTTCGTCGGGGATGGCGAGCATGCCGTCGTCGTCGAGTTGCCAGGGCCGAGCGGTGATGTCGTCGATGTACGGCGATCCGGTGACGTACTCGACGAGATCCGTGTCGGGCAGCGCGGACGCGAGCTGGAGATCGGTCGCGAGGCCCACGGCGGTGTTCCAGCCGTGCGGGATGAGCTTGACACCGTGGTCGTGGGCCGCCCAGCCGATGCGCCTCAGCTCGCTGGTGCCGCCGACCTTGGTGACGTCGGGCTGGACGATGTCGAGCGCGCCGGCCTCGATCCACGGGTGGAACGACTGCCGGCGGGTCAGCACCTCTCCACCGGAGATCGCGACGGGGGCGAGGCGGCGCAGGTGGGTGTAATCGTCAAGCGCGTCCGGAGGCAGGGGTTCCTCGAACCAGGCGACGTCGTAGTCGCGCAGCATGTGTGCGGTGCGCAGGGCCCACTTGTATCCCTGGGCCCAAGCGCTGTCGCTGCCGCCGGCGTCGACCATGAGCATCGCGTCGGGACCGATGGCCTCGCGGGCGGCGGCGACGATGCGCTCGTCGAGGCGCTCATCGGTGCGGCCGAACGGTCCCCAGCCGATCTTGAACGCCGTCCAGCCGGCGTTGCGCAGTTGGAGCAGGTGGTCGCGCAGCGGTTCGGGCTGGTCCATGAGCAGGGAGGCGTACGGGCGGACGCGTTCGCGATAGCGGCCGCCGAGGAGGCGGCCGACCGGTTGGCCGGTGACCTTGCCGAGGATGTCCCACAGCGCGGTGTCGATGCCACTGATGGCGTGTGTGATCGATCCGCCACGCCCCATCCAGAACGTGGTGCGGTGCAGCCGCTCGCTGGTGCGCTCGGGCTCCAGCGCGTTGGAACCGATGATCAGGGGACGCAGCACCTCAAGCGCGCCTCGCACCAGGTTCTCGCTGGTGAAGACGCTGCCGATGCCGATCAATCCGTCCTCGGCGTGGACGGTGACGAGGGTGTGCACCACGTCGTCCTGCGTCAGCTCCTCTTGCCAGCCTCCTTCGGGCGTCGCGCCGCGCAGTCCGGTGGCCCTGACGTCGATGATCTTCACTGTTTCCCTTTTCGCGGTGTAGTGGTGTTCTGATGCGTGGTCAGCTTCGCGGCAGGTACTGCCCTGCACGGGTGCCGAGGTGCTGTCCTTCGTGGACGACGAGCCGGCCGTTGACGATGACGTGGGGTACCCCGGCCGCGTAGCGCCCGGTGAACGCGAACGTGTCCTGTGCTGCGAGGGCCTCGAGATCGAGCACGGCGAGATCGGCGTGTGCTCCCACCTGGACGCGCCCGCGCCCGCTCAGTGCGAAGCGGTCGGCGACCATCGAGGTCATCTTCCGCACTGCCTCCTCGAGGGTGAGGGTGCCGGCCTGCAGGACGTGGTGGGCGATGTAGTGGGTGTGGCCGGTGAAGAAGAGCGGGTGGCGCGTGCGTTCGGCGAGAGGCCCGTCGGTGCGGCTGGTGAACCCGTCGACGCCGAGGCAGAACAGCGGATGGGCGATCGCCTCGGCGACGTGCTCGGGGGTGAACAATCGACCCATCAGCTGTACGGCGTGCATGTCCGCCCCGGCTGCCTGGAGGACGTCGAAGAACGCGTCCCAACAGTCCTGTCCCCGGCGCTCGGCGATCTGCGGGAAGGACAGGCCCTCCAGTTCCGGTGTCGCCGGACTGGTCGCGAGGACGACGCGGTCCCACTGCCCCTTGTGCACGAACCGCCAGTACCGGTCGCAGTCGCCGCGCAGTCGGCCCCGAACCCCGGCGTCATCCAGTAGCCGTGCGGTCTGGGCAGGACCGTCGGCGAGAATCCATCCCGGCAGCAGGCCGGTGGCGAGGCCGATGCCGTGCGGGTAGGGGGTCATGTCGGCAAGCACGTCCATCCCTGCCTTTCGCTCGGCGGCGAGTCGGCCGACCGCCTCGTGCCAGGCATCCGGCGACGCGCCGGTGTCGTGGCGAACGTTGAGATGCGACAGCTGCGCACGAAGGTCGTTGCGCCGCGCGATGGCGAGGAACTCATCCACTGCGTCGAGGAGGTGGGCGTCGCGGTTGCGGATGTGGCTGGCGTATATGCCGTCGTACCGGGAGAGCGCGGCGGCGACGCCGGTGAGCTCATCGGTGGTCGCATCACGCCCGGAGCCGTACTCCAGGCCGCTCGACATCCCGAGCGCCCCCGCGTCCATCGCCTCCTCGAGGTGTCGGACCATCCGCGTGATGCCGCCGGCGTCGGCGCCGGTACCGCGCACCTCGGCTGCATCGCGCAGAGCCGTGTGCCCGACGAACCACGCCAGGTTCTGAGACGTTCCCCCGCCGTGGCGATGCACGACGTCGAGCAGATCTGCGAAGCGGCGCCACGTGACCTCTCCGTCGTACCCGTACGCGCTCAGCGCGTTGCGGGCTGCGTCGACGCCGGCCGGAGCGACGGGTGCGTACGTGACGCCGCAGTTGCCGACGACCTCGGTCGTCACGCCCTGACGGATGGTGCTCTGGGCGTCGCGGTTGCCGAGGACCGACCAGTCGCTGTGGCTGTGCGGGTCGATGAAACCGGGGACAACGGTCAGCCCCGTGACATCGATGCGTTGCCCCGCCTCGGCGCGCAGGCCGCTCTCGACGGCGACTACTCGCCCATCCTTGACAGCGATGTCGGCCACCCGTGCGGGTGCGCCCGTGCCGTCGACGAGCTTCCCGCCGAGCAGGACGAGGTCGACCGCGGGAGCGATGACCGCGGGCATCAGCGGAGCTCCTGGTCGTGACGATCGCGCACGCGGCTGAGGAAGGCGAGCGAGATCAGCGCCCCGAAGGTGAGGTAGAACGCTGGGGCGACGTCGACGCCGGTCGATGTGGCGAGGAACGTGTTCACGAAGGGCGCGGTGCCGCCGAAGACCGCCACGCCGATGTTGTACGAGCTGGAGAACGCGGTCGAACGGACCCGAGTGGGGAACAACTCGATGAACATCGCCGCCATCGGGCCCGAGACCGTGGCGAACAGGACGACGAAGACGACCTGGCCGAGGAGGGCACCGGCGAAGGTGCCGCTGGCGACGAGCGCGAAGACCGGGTAGGTGCCGAGCGCGAAGAGCGCCATGGCGCCCATCATCAGCTTCTTGCGTCCGACACGGTCGGACAGGGCGCCCGCGGCGATGATCAGCGGCACTTCGATCAGCAGAGCTACGACGTTGGTCGTCAGGGCGTCCGCCAGCGGAAGGGCGTCGATGCCGGCCAGGAACGCCGGGAAACTGGTCGCCGTGTACCCGTAGAGGGTCACGCCGAAGACGATGCCGAGCACGAGCAACCAGTTGCGGCGCGTTGGTGCTCGCCGCTCGTCGTCGGAGGCAGGGACATCGTTCGTGCTCTGCTGATGCGAGCGAACGTCTTCGCCGAGCTCTCGGTAGGCCGGGGACTCGTCGAGCTTGAGGCGGACGAACAGCCCGATCGCCGCGACGACGCCGCCGACGAGGAACGGGACGCGCCACCCCCACGCGTCGACTGTCTGCTCAGGTATGACTCGGACGATGACGGTGGCAATGCCGGTCCCAAGCAGGAACCCGGTAACCGTCGATGCCTGCACGATGCCTGAGAACAACCCACGCCGACCAGTGCGTGCGTGCTCGAGGAGGTACGTCGCCCCGCCGGTCCACTCGGCGCCCACCGCCAGGCCCTGGATCATCCGCAACGCCACGAGCAGCGCCGGGGCGAGCAAGCCGACCGAGGCGTACGTCGGGAGCAGACCGATGAGCAGGCTCGAGACGCCGACGATCACCATCGTCAGAGCGAGCATGCTCCGACGGCCGGCACGGTCGCCGAGACGACCAAGGAAGATCGCACCGAGGGGGCGGCACACGAACCCCACCGCATACGAGGCGAGGGCCACCAGCAGCGAGACCGTCGGATCGTCCGTCGGGAAGAAAAGGCGTCCGATGACAGCGGCCATCGCGCCGTAGATCGCAAAGTCGTACCACTCGAGCACCGTCCCCAGCACCGCCGCGGTCGTGACCTTGCCCGGTACTCGATGTCCGGCGTCCGTGCGCCTCTGCCGTGCTGATGTCCCTAGCTTCATTGCCCAGCCTCTCCACGGGACTCCCTGACGAGACGCTGACAGTAGGCCGCAAATGGCAGATGGTCAACCATCGGCCATCTGCTAGGCTGAGGAGCCCAACCAAGGAGTCCTGCACGATGTCGGCACTGCCTGCTTCGCCGCCCGAGTCAAGGCGCGACTGGGTCCTGCGCAACCTGCGCGAACGCATCGCCTCGGGTGAACTCGCCGCCGGCGAAAGGCTCGTCGAGCGCGACATCTCTGCGGACTACGGCATCAGCCGGGGACCGGTCCGCGAAGCGATCATGGTCCTCGAACGAGAGGGCCTCGTCGTCTCGCACTCCTATCGCGGCGCCGTCGTCGCAGAGATCCCCCAGACGGAGATCTCCGAGATTCTCGTGCCGATCCGCCTCGTCATCGAGAAAGTGGCGTTCCGCGATGCGGCGAAGGCGGGGAACGAGGAGCTCCGCGCTGCGCTCGAGGTGATCGTTCAGCAAATGGAATCAGCGGCCCACCCGCTCGACGCTCGACGTCTCGCGGACCTCGACGTCGCGTTCCACGAGACCGTGATCGCGGCCATGCGGCACACGCAGTCGCTGCAGATCTGGCGCACGATCCAGCCTCGGGTGCGGGCATACTTCCTCCGCGACGCCCCGCACCACGACAGCCCGCACGCCGTGGTCGAACAGCATCGCGCACTCCTCGACGCCCTCAGCTCCGGCGACCCGCAACGCGCCGAGGCCGAGATCACCGAGCACATCGGCACCTACCTCGACGACTGACGGCACGACGTCAGCAGCGTGCCGCTGCGACGGCCATCAGAGTCTGCCGAGAATCCGAGGTGATCGCCGCCGCCGGGCGAGGCACTGCGCCAGCTCGGCAACGATCGCCTCGGCCTGGTCGACGTTGTCCTCGCCGAGCGCGGCGGTGACCGCTTCGCGGTGGTGCGGGCCGCGTGAGCAGGTCGGAGCGGTTTCAGGGGCGCCGGTCGTGGTCGCTCGAGTCGGCGCTCCCACGCAGCTGACGGTGGGCGCGAACATGATGATCGACCGTACGAAAGCGTTCGCCATGCTGCGCCTGCTGCCTATGAGCGATCGGGACAAATACGTAGAGGTCCTCGTCCTGCGTCATCAGATCACGGTGCTGGAACGCCAACTCGGCAAGCAAAGAACGCGATTCACCCCGAGCGATCGGGCGTTCCCGGCAGCGCTGCCCGCACCGGTTGCCCCGGGACGTGCTCCGCAAGGTGCGGTTGCTGGTCCGACCGGGATCAACCCGTCACCCCAACGGAACTCAAGTACCGACATACGAAGACGCGCGCACCCAGGACATGCCGACGTTCATCCGTTGCGCGACGCGATGTCCACGGCGCAGGTCGTTCGTCCACACCGAAGCCGCGCGAACCGTTCCTCGATCCGGTCGGCGGCGCGGCGCAGCAGCGCGGCCCGCTCGCGCACCGGGGTGTCCGCCCATCCGTTGGCCAGGGCCCGGCGAGCGGCCTGGACCGCGCGATCGACGAGCGCGGCATCCGCCTCGTGCACCCGGGCGATCAGCCGCCCCGTCGCCGGTTCGACCTGCTCGAAACCGCGATCGGTGTCGGGTTCGACGAACTGCCCGTCGACGAAGTTGCGCGTCCAGAGCCCGTGCTGTGCCGTCATGCGTTCCAATCTGACCGCCGCGCCGATAGCGATCAAATGCGCTTTTCAGCGCGAGCCATACCCAGTCCGCATAGCCGGAAGTCAAGCCGCCATGGCGCCCCGGGCGCTCCGACAACATCGTCGCGACCTGCAGCTATGCATCCACCACATGGCCCCGGACGAGATGGGCATTCGCTTCCGCCGGATCCTCGGCACATCCTCGACGCGACCCGGCGACGCTCCCTGATCCCGGCTCGTCACCACGGAGGTTCCTGGAGATGTGTTCGGCAACAACAGATCCCGGCCGCTCGACATCGCGGAACGGCTCAGTGCGGAAGGTCGCCTGGGCATCGGCGATCGGCAGCACCATCGAGTGGTACGACTTCTTCCTCTACGGCACCGCGGCCGCGCTCGTGTTCGACAGCCAGTTCTTCCCCGGGCTGGATCCCGCAGTGGGCACCATCGCCGCGTTCGGCACGCTCACCGCGGGATTCCTGGCTCGCCCGTTGGGTGGCGTGATCTTCGGCCACTTCGGAGACCGCGCCGGCAGGCGCAACACGCTGATCGTGTCCCTGCTGCTCATGGGCCTGGCCACCACGATGGTCGGAGCGTTGCCCACCTACGCCGACGTCGGCATCTGGGCTCCGGTCCTCCTGGTGCTCCTGCGACTGGTCCAGGGGATCGGTCTCGGCGGCGAATGGGGCGGAGCCATCGTGCTCACGCTCGAGCACGCCCCCGAGGACAGGAAGGGTTTCTACGGCTCGTTCCCGCAACTGGGCACCCCGGCCGGGCTCATCCTCGCCAACGGCGCGTTCCTCGGCTGCCTCGCAGTTGTCGGGAAGGAGGAATTCGTCCAATGGGGATGGCGAATCGTCTTCCTGATCAGCATCGCGCTCGTGGCCGTCGGTCTCTACCTCCGCGTGCACGTCCAGGAGAGTCCGGAGTACGTGCGGACCGCGCAGCGCAAGCAGGTCGACCGAGCACCGGCAGCGGTCGTCTTCTCTCAGCATTGGAAGCCGCTCATCCACGCGACCCTCGTCATCGTCGGCAACAGCACCGCTGCGTACATCTTCATGGTCTACGTGCTGTCGTACGGCACGACCGCGCAGAACCTGAGCCGGCCGTTCGTGCTCGGGTGCGTGATCCTCGGCTCGGCTGCATGGCTGGTGTCCGTGCCGTTCTGGGCGCGTCTCGGTGACAAGTTCGGCCTGCGGGCCGTGTTCGTGCACGGGTCGGTCATCCGCCTCGTCTGGTGCCTGGCCTTCTTCCCCATCGTCAACACCGGGAACGAGCCGATCATCCTGCTGTTCATGGTGTCGATGGGGCTCGTCCTGTCCGTGACCAACGCACCCATCGGCACGTTGACCGCGGGGTTCTTCCCCGTGGAAGTCAGATATTCCGGTGCATCGATCAGCTATCAGATCGGTTCGCTGCTCGGCGGCGGCATCACGCCGTTGGTGGCCTCCGCGCTGTTCACGACGACGCAATCGTCGTGGTCGGTGACGGCCTACCTCCTGGCGATCTCCGTGGTGAGCCTCGCGGCGTCGAACGCGATTCCGCGCCGGGATGCCGCACCAGTCCACGAAGCGAGCGCTCCGACCGAGGTGCGCTGAACCACGTCGTCGAACAACCGTTTTGGAAAGAGGGAAGATGGAACTCGTCATCCTGGGCAGCTCCGGCGGACCGCAGCCGAACCGCGAACGATCCGCTCCCGCGACGGCGATCGTGCGCGGCGACGACATCCACGTGATCGACTGCGGAAACGGCGTCGCGCGGCAGCTGGTGGCGGCGGGCCTCCGCCTGCGGAACCTTCGATCCGTGCTCGTGACGCACCACCACGTCGATCACAACGCGGATCTCGGGGCCCTGCTCCACCTGGCGTGGACCGCGGGCCTGGTCAGCCCCGTCGACGTGTGCGGACCGCCGCCGCTGGCGCGAATGGTCGAACTGCTCCTGGAGGCCGGCAGGCCCGACATCGAGCATCGCGAGCTGCTCGGCAGGCCGAAGCTCGCCGGGCTGTTGCGCCTCCGCGAAGTGGAGGAACCCGGGGTCGTCATCACCACGCCGACGATGACCATCACCGCCGGCACGGCGCTGCATCCGCCGATGCCCGCCTTCGCCTACCGGGTCGACGCCGATGACGCCTCGGTGGTCGTGTCCGGCGACACCGCCGCCTCCGAGCAGGTCGCCGAACTCGCCAGGGGCGCCGACGTCCTCGTGCACGAGGTGTACTCGCCGAACCACCTCGACCGGCTGCTCGCGGGCACGAACGCCGGGGTCGCCGAGTTGCAGCGGCACTTCGCCCGCGCGCACACCGATGCCGAAAGCGCCGGGAAGATCGCGAAGCAGGCGGGCATCCGCACCCTCGTCCTCTGGCACCTCATCCCGTACGACCTCGACGAGGACGAATGGGTCAGGCAGGCGAGCCGCCACTTCGACGGCGAGATCCTCGTCGCCCGGGACCTGATGCGGATTCCCGTCGAGTAGGGCGCCACAACCGACGCTGGTGCGGACTCCTGCCGACCTTCGGGGCATTGGCAGGAGCCCGTGGCGGCTCCGGGTTTCAGAACCATCCGCTGTTGCAGTCGAAGAAGGTCTCACCCACCCACTGGCTGGCGGATCCCCTCATCGAGGGGTTCGCACCGGGGATTGTCGTTGCACGGCTGCGTTGTCGCCACCAGCGGACCCATTCCGATCAGGCGAC
>NZ_SMKW01000076.1 GCF_004348985.1 Saccharopolyspora elongata
CCCCAACGCCATCCCCACCCACCACACCTTCCACCAACTCGGCTACGACTCCGTCACCGCGATCCAGCTCCGCAACCAGCTCACCGCCACCACCCAGGTGTCCCTCCCCACCACGCTCATCTACGACCACCCGACGCCCGCTCAGCTGGCGACGTTCGTCCTGTCCCAGCTGGTTCCCGACAGTCCACAGTCGACTATCCAGGTGGCGTCGCGGACGTCCGCAGCGGACGAGCCGATCGCGATCGTCGGCATGGCATGCCACTTCCCCGGCGGCGTGAACACGCCCGAGAACCTGTGGGAACTGGTGAGTTCCGGCACCGACGCGATCACCGGGTTCCCCACCAACCGCGGCTGGAACCTCGACGACCTCTTCGACCCGGACCCCGACGCCGTCGGGAAGTCGTACTCGCGGCACGGCGGGTTCCTCGACAACCCGGCGGGATTCGACGCGGCCTTCTTCAACATCAGCCCGCGCGAAGCGCTCGCCATGGACCCGCAGCAGCGCCTGCTGCTCGAAACCACCTGGGAAGCCGTCGAGAACGCCGGGATCGACCCCGACTCCCTCCGCGGCGCGAACGCCGGCGTGTTCACCGGCACCAACGGGCAGGACTACGCGGCCGTGCTGCGCCAGGACCACGAGCAGTTCGAGGGATTCGTCGCGACCGGAAACACCGCGAGCGTCATGTCGGGCCGCATCTCCTACACGCTCGGCCTGGAAGGCCCGGCGGTCACGGTCGACACCGCGTGCTCGTCGTCGCTGGTGGCGATGCATCTCGCGTGCCAATCGCTGCGGTCGGGCGAGTCGGGCCTGGCCCTGGCCGGGGGCGCGACCGTGATGGCCACGCCCGGCATCTTCCTGGAGTTCAGCCGCCAGCGGGGCGTGGCGCGGGACGGCAAGTGCAAGGCGTTCGGATCCGGCGCGGACGGCACGGTGTTCTCCGAGGGCGTCGGCGTGGTGGTGCTGGAACGGCTCTCCGACGCCGAACGCAACGGGCACCGCATCCTGGCCGTGATCCGCGGCAGCGCGGTCAACCAGGACGGCGCCAGCAACGGCCTGACCGCACCCAGCGGGCCTTCCCAGGAACGCGTCATCGAGCAGGCGCTCGCCAACGCCGGGCTCGCCCCCAGCGACATCGACGCCGTCGAAGCGCACGGAACCGGGACGGCTCTCGGCGATCCGATCGAGGCCCAGGCACTTCTCGCCACCTACGGCCGGCACCACACCAAGGACCGCCCCCTGTGGCTGGGGTCGCTGAAGTCCAACATCGGCCACACCCAGGCCGCCGCAGGCGTAGCCGGGATCATCAAGATGGTCCAGGCGCTCCACCACGACGAACTGCCCGCCACGCTGCACGCCGAGACGCCTTCGACGCACGTCGACTGGAGCGATGGCACCGTCGCTCTCCTATCGCGACCGCAGCCCTGGCCGGATGCCGACCGGCCTCGCCGGGCCGCCGTGTCGTCCTTCGGCGTCTCCGGCACGAACGCCCACGTCATCCTGGAACAGCCATCGCTTGGTGGATCCACAAGGGACGATTTGGTGGAGACCCAGGATGTCGGCAGCGCGTTGGTTCCGTGGGCGGTCTCCGCCAAGACGCCGGAGGCGCTCGAAGCGCACGCGAGGCGCCTGCACACCCACCTCAGTGGCCAGGACGGCTGGGAACCGGTGGATGTCGGGGCGGCTCTGAGCAAGCGCAGCGCCTTCTCGCACCGTGCCGTTCTGCTCGGCGAGGACCGCCAGAACCTGCTGCAGCACCTGGCCGATCTCGCCAGCGGCACCGAGGCACCGGGCATCATCCGGCCGACGCAGATTCCCACTCGCAGCGCCGATCGCATCGTCATGGTCTTCCCCGGGCAAGGCGGCCAATGGCCCGGCATGGGCCGCGAACTGCTCGACACCAACCCCGTCTTCACCACAGCCCTGGCCGAATGCGATCAGGCGCTATCGCGGTATCAGGACTGGTCGGTCACCGACCTGCTCCGCAACGGCGACGCCTTGGAACGGGTCGATGTCATCCAACCCGCGCTGTTCGCCGTCATGGTCTCCCTTGCCCGGGTCTGGCAGTCCTACGGGGTCCGGCCAGCCGCCGTCGTCGGCCACTCGCAGGGCGAGATCGCCGCCGCGCACATCGCGGGCGCACTCGACCTCGACCAAGCCGCACGCGTCGTCGCGCTGCGATCCCAGCTGATCCGCACCCACCTCGCCGGACACGGCAGCATGCTCTCCACCGCACTCTCCGTCGACGACCTCAAACCCCATCTCGACGAACGGGCCTCGATCGCCGCGATCAACAGCCCCACCGCCACCGTGCTCTCCGGCGACACCGACGCCATCCACGATCTCCACCGTTTCCTGAGCGAACAGGACATCCGGTCGCGGATCTTGCCCGTCGACTACGCCTCCCACAGCCACCACGTCGAAACCCTCCGACAGCCACTGCTGGACCAACTCGCCGGACTCACCCCGCAGACCAGCGAAATCCCGTTCCACTCCACCGTCACCGGCGAAACACTCGACACCACCGGACTCGACGCCGACTACTGGTACACCAACCTCGCCACCACCGTGAACTTCCACCGCACCATCACCCGGCTCCACACCACCGGACACCACGTCTACCTCGAACCCAGCCCGCACCCCACGCTGACGCACCACATCAACCACCCCGACGCGATCACCATCACGACCCTTCGCCGGGACCACGACAGCGGGCACCAGCTGCTCGCCAACGTCTCTCTCGCCCATACTCACCACGTCGCCGTCGACTGGGCGCCGCACTTCCCGAACCCCCGGCACCTCGACCTGCCCACCTACGCCTTCCAGCACCAGGACTTCTGGCTGTCGCCGCGCTCGTCCGGCGGCGATCCCGACGGCCTCGGCCTGACGGCCACCGGACATCCGCTGCTCACCGCCCGCACCGATGTGCCCGGCACCGGCGAAATCCTGTTCACCGGCAGGGTTTCCGCTCGGACGAACCCGTGGCTGGCCGAGCACGTGGTCCAGGGCCGAATGGTCCTACCCGGCACGGTGTTCGCCGAGATGGCGCTGCTCGCGGCCGGGGACCTCGGCGGCCACGAGGTCGAGGAGCTGGTCCTGCAGAGCCCGTTGACGCTGTCCGGCGACGATCAGATCACCCTGAACCTCGTCGTCGCGTGCGACGAGTCGGGCCGCCACGCCATCACGATCCACTCCCGGTCCGGCGACGACGACTGGGTCTGCCACGCCACGGGAACGCTCGTCGCACAAGGCGCTTCCTCCGACGAGGAACCGGTTTTCGAGACCTGGCCGCCGCGTGGAGCAACCCCGGTCGATGTCGTCGGGCTCTACGACGATCTGGCCGACCACGGCTTCGAGTACGGGCCCACGTTCCAAGGGCTGCACAGCGCGTGGCAACACGGCGACGACATCTACGCCGAGGTCGGTCTCGACGAGGACCACCGGGGCGACTGGGTCGTTCACCCGGCGCTGCTCGACGCCGCTCTGCACACCGCGTTCCTGATCGGTTGGGACACCGGTCTCCGGTTGCCCTTCTCGTGGAAGGGAGTTCGCGCGCACCGCGGCGCCACGCGGCTCCGGGTTCGGCTGCGCCGGACCGGCGATGCACTGCAGGTCGTCACCGCCGACGACCGCGGCCGGTTCGTCGCCGGTATCGACTCGCTGACCCTGCGCCCGGTGACCGGCCCGGCGCACGACCCGCTGTTCCGCCTCTCCTGGCTACCGCACGGCCTCGCGGAGGAAGCCGCCGCGGCGCAGTGGGTGCGCATCGAACCGGACGCGAACCTGGACGAGCTCTGCCGTCAGCCGGTGCCGGATGTGGTGGTCGCCGACTTCCGCACCGACGAGCGGCGCGACTCCGGTGTTCCGGGCGCGGTGGCACGCACGGCGCAGCAGGCGGTGGATCTGGTGCAGTCGTGGCTGGCCCGCGAGGAACTCGCCTCGACCCGGCTGGTCCTGCTGACCCGGAACGCGGTTGCCGCGCAGCCGGGAGAGGTTCCGGACCTGGTCACCGGCCCGCTGTGGGGCCTGCTGCGCGTGGCGCAGAACGAGCACCCGGATCGCATCCTGCTCGTCGACGTCGACCTCGGCGCCGATCTCGACGATGTGCTGGGGCGGGCCGTCGGCATGGCGATGCGTCACGGCGAGTGGCAGCTCGCGGTGCGGGGTGACGCGATACTCGTGCCGCGTCTGATCCGCGCCAAGGACGCTCTCACCCCGCCCGAGGGGCGTGCGTGGCGGCTGGACGTGACCGAGCGTGGCAGCATCGACAACCTGCACCTCGCCTCGTTCCCGCAGGTCGCAGGACCGCTGGAAGCCGGTCAGGTCCGGGTCGCGGTGCGGGCGGTCGGCGTGAACTTCCGCGACGTCCTCAACACCCTCGGCATGTACCCCGGCACCCCACCGCTCGGTGCGGAAGGCGCCGGCGTCATCGCTGAGATCGCCGACGAGGTCACCGATCTGCGGGTCGGTGACCGGGTGTGGGGCATCCTGCCCGGCGCGATGGGCCCGCTCGCGATCACCGACCACCGGCTGCTCGCCCGCGTACCGCAGGACTGGACGTTCGCCCAGGCCGCCGCAACTCCCGCGGTGTTCCTGACCGCCTATCACGCGCTGCACGGCCTGGCCGAGGTCCAACCCGGGCAGAAGGTCTTGGTACACGCCGCCGCGGGCGGTGTCGGCATGGCCGCAATCCAGCTGCTCCAGCACTACGGCGCCGACATCTACGCCACCGCACACCCCAGCAAATGGTCAACCTTGCGCGAACTCGGCATTCCCGAGGACCACATCGCGTCGTCCCGCACCACGGAGTTCGCAACCCGGTTCCCCGCCGTGAACGTCGTCCTCAACTCCCTCACCGGTGAGCTCCTAGACGCTTCGCTGGAGCTGCTCACACCCGGCGGGCACTTCATCGAACTCGGCAAGACCGACCCCCGAGACCCCGCCGAACACCCCAACCTGCACTACCACGCCTTCGACCTCACCGAAGTCGACCCGACCCACCTCCAGGCCATGCTCGGCGACCTCACCGCGCTGTTCGATCAAGAACACATCCACCCGCTGCCGGTGACCGCCTGGGACATCCGGCAGGCCCCGGAAGCCTTCCGGCACCTCAGCAATGCCCGCCACACCGGCAAACTCGCACTCACCATTCCCACCGCGCCCGACCCGCGCGGCACCATCCTCATCACCGGCGGCACCGGCGCCCTCGGCACCACCCTCGCCCGCCACCTCGCCGCACAACACCCCGGACACCTCCTCCTGGCCAGCCGCCAAGGCCCAGCAGCGCCCAACGCCAAGAGCCTCCGCGACGAACTGACCGCCCTGGGCACGAAGGTCACCATCACCGCCTGCGACACCACCGACCCCCGCCAGCTCGCCGACCTGATCGACGGCATCCCCGCCGAGCACCCGCTGACCGGCGTCGTCCACACCGTCGGCGCACTCCGCGACAGCGCCCTCCACGCGCTGACCGCCGAACAACTCGCCGCAGTACTGGAATCCAAAGTGGACTCGACATGGCACCTGCACCACGCCACCCGGCACCACGACCTGGCGTTCTTCACCGTCTACTCGTCCGCCGCGGGAATCCTCGGCAACCCCGGCCAGGCAAACTACGCCGCCGCCAACACCTTCCTCGACGCCTTCGCCCAACACCGCCACGCCCGCGGACTTCCCGCCCAGTCCCTCGCCTGGGGCCCCTGGGACACCACCAGCGGCATGACGGAGCACCTCAGCCACACCGACCGGGACCGCATGGCCGCCGGCGGCGTGCTGCCCTTCGGCCCCGATGACGGCATGGCTGCCTTCGACGCGGCCCGCGACCTGCCCGATCCGCACGTCGTGCCGCTCCGCCTCGACGGCAAGGCCCTCCGGTCCCACGGCGATGCGCTCCCGCCGCTGTTCGGCGAGGTCATCCGGCGCCGTGCCCAGGACGGCCGCCGCAGCAACGGACCGGAGCGCGAAGCGCTCCTCCAACGGCTCGCAAGCCTGCCCGAGGCCGAGCAGCGCCGCACCCTGCTGGAACTGATCTGCTCCCGCGCCGCCGTCGTCCTGGGCCACGCGGACGCCGGGGCGATCACCGCAGACCGGCCGTTCCTGGAGCTCGGTTTCGACTCCCTCACCGCGGTGGAGCTGCGCAACCGGCTCGCCACCGCCACCGGCCGCCACCTGCCGACGACGCTGGTCTTCGACCACGCCACCCCAGCCGAACTGGCCGATTTCCTCCGGAAATCCATCGAAACCCCGGAAAATCCGGTCCTGCAGCAACGCTCCGGCGAGGAGTCCAGCCCGGTCGACGACGAACTCGTCCGCTCCTACCGGCAGCTCGGCGACCTGGACCGGTTCGACGAGGGCATCGAGCTGCTGAAGATCATGTCGCGGCTGCGCCCGGCCTTCGACGCGGGAGACCCGAGCGCGGCCGTGGAGCCCGTGCCGCTCACGCGCGGCGGAACCGGGCCGGGGCTGATCTGCTTCCCGTCCCTCGTCGCGCCGACCAGCCCCTACCAGTTCGCCAGGTTCGCGTCGGTGTTCCGCGACCAGCGGCCGGCCCAGGTGCTGCCGACCCCCGGCTACCAGAACGACGAGCCGCTTCCCGCGACGCTCACCGCCGCCATCGAGACCCAGGCCGACAAGGTCCTCGAATGCGCCGGCGGCGAACCCATCGTGCTCGTCGGCTATTCGTCAGGTGGCTGGTTCGCCTACGCCGTCACCGCGCTGCTGGAGCAGCGAGGCGCCGCCCCGGTGGCACTGGTGCTGCTCGACAGCCCCGCGCCGGGAGGCGGCTGCTTCGCGCAGATGGCCCGGGTCGCCCACCGGCTCGACGGCACGCTGCCGAACCTGCGCACCGACCAGGCGCAGCTGACCGCGATGGGCGCGTACCTGCGGCTGTTCGAGGACTGGACGCCCGGCCCGGTGTCCACGCCGCTGCTGTTCGTCCACCCGGAGCGGGAAACGCCCGACTTCCCGCGGAACCTGTCCGCCGACGCCGCACCCGATGACCGGCACGTGCTCTTCGTGCCGGGAGACCACTTCACCATGATCGACCGCTACGCCGAGCAGACCGCGTCGCTCGTGGACGGTTGGATCACCACGAATTTCGAGCACCGCGACGAGTGCTCGAAAGTCCGCTGAGAGAAAAGGATCGCCGATGACTCTGACCTCCGAATCCACCACCGCGCAGCCCGCCGACGGCCGCCTCGGGCTCGCCGCCCGCGATCACCTCATGCGGGGCTACGGCGAGCCGACGGACGGGCCGGTGTCCATCATCACCCGCGGTGAGGGGCCCTACGTCTGGGACGAACAGGGGCGCCGCTACCTCGACGCGGTCGCCGGCGCGTTCGTCGTGCAGGTGGGGTACGGGCGGCCGGACCTCGCCGCCACCGCGGCGCGGCAGGCAGCCGAGCTCGCCTACTTCCCGGCGATGGAGCACGCGCCCCGCCCCGCCGTGGAGCTCGCCGAGCGGCTCGCCGCCGCGGCGCCCGGCGATCTCAACCGCGTGTTCTTCACCTGCGGCGGCAGCGAAGCCGTCGACAGCGCGTGGAAGCTGGCCCGCCAGTACTTCGCGCTGACCGGGAGGACCGGCAAGCACAAGGTGATCAGCCGCGAGTGGTCCTTCCACGGCAGCACCTACGCGGCCGTGGCGATGGGCGGTTTCGCGCTGCTGCACCAGATCTTCGAGCCGCGCGGGCCGGTCAGCCGCAACGTGGCCGACCCGTACGACGCCGAGGAGATCAGGGCGGCCATCGAGCAGGAGGGCCCGGAGTCGGTCGCCGCGGTGATCCTGGAGCCGCTGCCCCACCCGAGCGCCTGCGTGGTGCCGCCGGAGGGCTACTTCGCCCGCGTCCGCGAGATCTGCGACCAGTACGACGTGCTGCTGATCTCCGACGACATCGTGGACTCCTTCGGCAGGCTCGGCCACCTCTTCGGCTGTGACCGCTTCGGCTTCCAGCCCGACATCATCTGCTGCGCCAAGGGGATCACCAGTGGCTACGCGCCGCTCGGCGCGACCATCGCGTCCGAGCGGCTGCTGGAACCATTCCTGCCGGAGCACGTCATGTTCGCCCACGGCTACACCTTCAGCGGCCACCCGGTGTCGACCTCCGTGGCCATGGCGAACATGGACATCCTGGAGCAGGAGCGCATCTACGAGCACGTGCTGCGCAAGGAGGCGGCGCTGCGCAACACGTTGGAGGGTCTGCGGAAACTGCCGGTGGTCAACGACGTGCAGGGCGCCGGGTTCCTGTTCTCCCTGGAGCTGATCAAGGACAAGGCGACGCAGGAGCCGTTCTCGCCGGAGGAGTGCGAGCAGCTCATCGACCGGCGGCTGCGCCGCGAGCTGTTCGAAGCGGGCCTGCACATCCGGTGCGGGGACCACGACAAGCCCTACATCCACCTTGCCCCGCCGCTGATCTGCGACCAGCCGGAGTTCGACGAGATCGCGGAGGTCCTGCGGGCCGTGCTGCCCCGGCTGTCGGCCTGGGTCTGAGGGCCGCGTGCGCGGTGGCGGACCGCCCGCCACCGCGCACCGGCCGGGATCAGCGATCCTTTCAGGATGCGGCGTCAGCCGCATGCGGTGAGGGACTCAGCTCGCACCGCCGCGGGTTCTCAGACTGTGCCCGCCCTTATCGGGCTACTGGGCGAGGCCAGTCCCCGATGCCGCGTATTGGTCATACGTAAGTCGGGGCTCCCACAGTCCAGGCGGCGTCTGTAACTCCCGCAGGGGGGCCGCTACCCGCACCGCCACGCAAAACGAGCCTGGAACCATCTCTTAGGATCAGGGGGTCCGGAGTGGGCCTAGGCGCACCGGGAGTTCCTCCACCGCTCGCATGTAGCCGGGCCGCCACCGCAACTTCTCGACCGGCACGGCCAGTTCGAGGTTCGGGTAGCGCTCGAAGAGCGAGCCGAGGCCGATCTCCATCTCGACCTTGGCCAGCGAAGCGCCGAGGCAGTAGTGCATTCCCCGCCCGAACGCGACGTGCCCGTTCTCCGCGCGGTCGAAGTCCAACGCGTCCGGCGAGGCGAACCGCTCGGGATCGCGGTTCGCGGCGGCCAGCGACGCGAGCACCCAGGAACCGGCGGGGATCGTGGTGTCGTCGAGCTGGATGTCCGCCGTCGTGAAGCGGAAAACCCCTGGCGTGGACGGCCCGTCGTAGCGCAGCAGTTCGTCGACGTGCGCCGCCAACGCGGTGGGATCTTCCCGCACGGCGGCGAGTTCCGCCGGGTGGTCCAGCAGGGACAGCACGCCGAGCGCCAGCGAGTGCGACGTCGTCTCGTGCCCGGCGACGAACAGCAGCAGCGCCACGCCGGCGAGCTCCCGATCGGCCACTTCGCCGCCGGCACCCGTCACGAGCGCGCTCAGCAGGTCGTCTTCCGGATTCCTGCGCTTGGCGTCGAGCAATTCCTCGAAGTAGGCGTAGAAGGAGTTGACGGCGGAGACCACCTGGGGCGCCTTTTCCGGGTCACCGACGAATCCGAGCGCCTGGTTGGTCCACTCCCGGAACTGCACGGCGTCCGCTTCCGGAATGCCGAGCAGCGCGCACAGCACGGACACCGGGAACGCATAGCTGTACGAGCGGACGAGGTCGACTTCGTCCTCGCCGTGCAACGCATCCAGCAGCCTGTCGGCGATGGCCCGCACCTGCGGCCGCAGCGCTTCCACGCGGCGCGCGCTGAACTCGCGCACCACCAGTTTGCGCAGCCGGGTGTGGTCGGGCGGATCCATGTTGATGAACAGTCCCTGCCGGATGGACCGGAACGCCTCGGCCACCTCCGGCGCCACCTCGTCGGCGCCGCTGCGCTCCGGCGAGAGGTCGCAGCTCACGTGAGGACTGGACAGCACGTTCACGACGTCGGGATAGTGCGTCACCACCCAGCACTCGCGCCCGTCCGGCAGGACGACCGGCTGCGCCGGACCGTTCTCCCGCCAAGCCGCTAGGCACGGGTGGGGATTGGCCAAGAACTCGTCGCTCATGGACAGTTCCACCGGGCCGGCCACGTCGCTCGTGCCCATCTTTCCTCCTGTAATCCGATGCTGGAACATTCGGTGAGAATTGCGGACGACGAACCCGATGCTAGGTGTCCCGAAATGGCCCAGCAACGGCCGAGAATCGCCGACACCCGGTATTCCACCGGTTCACCCCAGCGGATTATCGACACCCGCACGCGACGCGACGAAACGGCGCCGCTGATCCACTTTTCCGAGGCGGCTCCACGATCAGGTCGAAGTCGTTTCCTCGGTTGCAGCACCCCATTCCGCTGCAATAGCGTGCAGTGCGGTCCCCGAATTCTTCCGGTCCGGCACGGCCGGATCGCGCCGAAACGAATTCCGCAATCACCGCAGCCTCGAAGGCGAGATCCACGAGATGAACCGAGCACAGCGACCATCACCGGGCGCCGGTGAAACCCACGACGAGCACGGCGACGTGTTCACCGCGCTGCTGGACGGCAGCCTCCACTTCGGACTCTGGGACGACGCCACCCGCAGCATGCGGGAGGCCGCCGACAACATGACCGACTTGATGATCGAGAAGCTGGCGGTCGAGCCGGCGCGGTCCGTGCTCGACATCGGCTGCGGCATCGGGGAACCCGCTGTCCGCCTGGCCCGCGCCAGGAACGTCGACGTGGTGGGCATCAACGTCAGCCGCCAGCAGCTCGCCGCGGCGACCGAACGCGCGACGGTGGAAGGCCTGCAGGACCGGGTGCGCTTCGCGTTCGCCGACGCCCTGGACCTGCCCTTCCCACCGGAATCCTTCGACGCGGCATGGTTCTTCGAGTCCCTGCTGCACATGCCCGACCGCCGCCGCGCGCTGTCGCAGGCCGCGCGCGTGCTGCGCCCCGGCGGCAGGCTCGCCGTCGCGGACTTCATCCGGCGCGGCCCCGACCTGGACGAGCAGACCGCCGTCGAGGAACGGCTCGCCGGGTTCCACATCTCCGCCATGCCGACGCTGGAGGACTACGCCGAGACGGTCGCGGACGCCGGCCTCGTCATGGTGGAGGCGATCGACGTCTCCGACCGCAGCTGGCGGCAGACCCTGGCGGTGGTCCAGGAGAACATCGCCCGCCTGCAGCACACCTTCACGACCCCGTCCGGCCAGGAGGACTACTGGGCCGAAGCGCGCGAAATGCTGCCCAGGATCGCCGACGGATCGGCGCTGGGCTACGCGGTGTTCGTCGCGGCCAAGCCGCGCGGCTGACCGGGGCTCACCGCTCGGGCGCCAGCACCTCGCCGGTGCCGGCGTCCCGCACGGTGATCGCCTCGACCGGGCAGGACTCCGCCGCGTCGGTCACCTCCTCGGCCGGACCGACCTCCGACCGGCGTGGGCAGGAGAACCCCTCCACCAGCTCGAAGTGCTCGGGCGCGATCCCGACGCACAGCGCCGAGCCGATGCAGGTATCGGCGTCCACCTCGATCGACCAGCTCACCGGACACCCGTGCGGGCGGATTCGGCGCGGGTCGCGCCCAGTTCAGCCGGGTTCCAGACGATGTCCAGGCGCGACGGGCTGTAGAGAATCATCCCCTCCCCCCACACGACGTCGTCCTCATCGCCTGCGAAGCGCAGGCCGGGCAGCCTCGCCAGCAGCGTGCGGAGCCCGACCTGCAGCATCAGCCGGGCGAGCTGCGCACCGATGCAGAAGTGCGGGCCGTGCCCGAAACCGAAGTGCGCGTTGTCCACCCGGGACAGATCGAGGCGATCGCCGTCGGCGAAGACCGCCTCGTCGCGGTTCGCCGACCGGATGTCGACGACCACCGGCTCACCGGCGCGGATCGTCACCCCGCCCAGTTCCACATCTTCCTTGGCATAGCGCGGAAGCCCGCCGACGAAGCCCAGCGGCAGGTATCGCATCAGCTCCTCGGCCGCCCTCGGGACCCGATCGAGGTCGGCGAGCAACCATTGGAGCTCCCGGGGATGGGTCAGCAGTGCGTACGCGGAGTTCGCGAGTTGCGTCGAGGTGGTCTCCTGCCCGGCGACCAGGAGTGTGACCGCGAGCCGCACCATCTCCTCTTCGGTGAGCTTGTCGTGCTGGTCGCGGGCCTGGATCAGCACGCTGATGAGGTCGTCCTCGGGTTCCGCTCGCCGCCGCTCGATCAGTTCGGCCATGTAGCCGGCCATGAGGCTCATGCACTCCTCGGTCTGCTCCGGCGTGAATCTGTCGGTCGCCATGAACCCGTCGGACCACGCCCGGAGTTCGGCCTGCCGCTCATCCGGGACACCGAGCAGCTCGCAGACCACCGTGATCGGGAACACCCGGGCGAACCCCGCGACGAAGTCCACCGGCGGCCCTTGCTCGATCATGCGGTCTACGAACCTGTCGGCGATCTCCTGGACCCGCGGGCCCAACTGCTCGACCCGGCGCTGCGTGAACGCCTTCGCGACGAGTTTGCGCAGCCGGGTGTGCTCAGGCGGGTCCATGGTCAGGATGCCGCCCTGGTTCTTCGTCGGCTGGGTCCGTGGCTCGTCGTGGTCGAGCACGGCCGCGCAGCCGAACCGGGAATCGGTCAGCACCACCTTGACGTCCTCGTACCGGGTCGCCAGCCAAGCGGGTTCCCCGTAGGGGAACTGGACCCGGCACACCGGCTCCTGCGCGCGGAGCACCGCGTAGAGCGGGTCGACCTCCAACCGCTTCTGCTCGCTGAACGGGAACTTCCTCGGTTCCGACATGCGACGCTCCAAGTGCCATCGACCGTTGCCGACGCGTAAGTTACGGCCCTCACAACCGTCCTGCCTGCTTCACCACTCGATCGAAGAAGGACATCCCGGCGGCCACTTCCCGGTGTTCGCCACCTGTCTAATTTCGTTGTGCTGCAACCACTTCCCCACAACACTCGTCATGCCACCACCCGGTACGACGGGGTGAACATGTCGCACGGCCAGGTATTTCCGGCCTTCCGCTCCCAACACCGCGCGCATCGCCACAACAATTCGACGATCGGTCGTTAATGGCGTGCGCCGGCGCTGTCGCCCGGCCTAAGCTCCTTCTCGATCATTCCGGCGAACCCTGGAGGAAGTCCTTGGCAACCGACGCACTGACCGCGGTCGTCACCGGTGCCGCGAGCGGGATCGGGCGGGCACTGGCCGAGGCGCTCCACGCCAAGGGCGCCGACCTCGTCTTGGCCGACGTCGACGCCGACGCGCTCTCCGCGACCGCGGACCGGCTCGGCGCGACGGGTGTGACGGCCGATGTGTCCGACCCGGCCGCGATGAGCGCCCTGGCTGCGCAGGCCCCGCAGGCGCGCCTGATCTGCCTCAACGCCGGTGTCGTGGGAGCGTCGCTGGGCGCGCCGTGGGAGGTGCCGGCCGACGAGTGGGATCGCGTGTTCGGCATCAACGTCGGCGGCATCGTCAACGGGCTGCGGGCGTTCGTGCCGGGCCTGCTCGCCTCCGGTGAGCAGGCCCATGTGCTGATCACCGCATCGCTGGCCGGCCTCACCGTCTTCCCGGGCGGCGGGGCGTACGGGCCGTCGAAGCACGCCGTCGTCGCCGTCGCCCAGCACGCGGCGATGGCCCTGGCCGGCACACCGGTGCGGGTCACCATGATCTGCCCGGCGCTGGTCGCCACCGGCATGTCGCCGGAGGGGATCGAGCCGGACCTCGTCGCGCACGAGGCGCTGCGGGCAGTTGACGACGGTGTTTTCGCCGTCGTTCCCTCCGAGTGGCAGGCGGCCGTCGTCGCGCAGGTCGAGCAGATCGCGTCCGGACACCGGCCCACGCCACCTGCCCCGCGGTCGGCATGAGCCACAACAACCACGCTTAGCCAACCCGAATCCGGTTGCCCCCAAGGGTTGTCCCGTAACTGATCTTTGGTATGAGGGTGGTTGGTCAGGACTGGATCCTGGGGGCCACCGGTGGGCTCCGTCGTCAGGGTCGCGTCGTTCTCGTGGACTGTCCGGTTTGATCACTTGGCGTCCGAGGTGGCCCGGGGCGCGACGGGTTGCGGGCGGATCCACCTGGGGAAATAGAGCGGCAGAGTCCCCCTGCTATGGTGCGCCGATGTCAGCGATCAAGAAGTTTCAAGTCACCTTCGACTGCGCAGAACCTGAGCGTCTCGCTCGTTTCTGGTGCGAGGTGTTGGGGTACGTCGTACCGCCGCCACCGGAGGGGTTCGCCACTTGGGACGATTTCAAGCGCTCGCAGCCACCCGAGCAGCGGGATTCATGGTTCGCCTGCATAGATCCCTCAGGAGTGGGCCCGCGACTGTACTTCCAGCGCGTCCCCGAAGGGAAGGCCGCCAAGAACCGGCTGCATCTTGATGTGCGGGTCGGCACCGGTCTCGTGGGTAAGGAGCGCCTCGCTGCACTTGAGGCCGAATGCGCACGACTGATCCCGCTCGGCGCGGTACATGTGCAAACACTGTATGACGGCAATGATTCGTGCATCCCGATGCAGGACATCGAGGGCAACGAGTTCTGTATCGACTGAGCATTCTCCGAGGCGGAGAGGTGGGGGCCACCCCCTTCGGCCCCCGCTGGTCTCATATGGGGGGTGTCGGCGTCGATGACGACCTGGTGGTTGGTCGAATACCGGTAGTTCTTCGACTGCCCGGCAACCGTATGATCCCGCGTCGGGACCAGAGTGCCGTCGACGATCAGCACGGCGTCCTTACGGAACCGCTGACGGGGCTGAAGCGCGAGCGACGGTCCGAGACGGCAAGATCATGACACCAAGATCAGCCGTTACGGGACAGCCCCTAGCACGCCGACGATCGGGGCGAAGGACCCCGAAGTCGCTCGCGTGCTCGCAGCCCCGAGCTAACGGCGAATCGTCTCGAACACGGTGGCCGGAGCCGACTCCTCCACCGCATCGACCTCCGCCGGACTGTCGACCCTCTTGAGCGCGAGACCGGCTGCCGCGAAAAGGGATTCATACTCCGGCAACGTCCGCACCTTCCCATCGACCCTGGCCAACTGCCGCAAGTGGATCGCGTCGAACAGCTGCGCCGAATCCTCGCGGTACAGCCAATCGATGACGACCACTGGAGTTCCGGGCGACGCCGCCTCCCGGCACCGCGACAGGATTCGCGCGCAGCTCTCGTCATCCCAGTCGGACAGCACGCACTTCAACAAATAGACGTCGCCCCCTTCAGGAACCTTTTCAAAGAAACTGCCACCGACGAACTCGACGCGAGAACTCAATTCGCGCTCCGCAATGATCCTTCGCGCCCTTTCGACTGCGTGCGGCAAATCGAACAGAACGCCGGCGACATCCGGGTACTGCGACAAAATGCGGGACAAGAAGGTGCCATTGCTGCCTCCGACGTCCACGACCTTGCGGTGCTCGTGGAACGAGTACCGGGACAGCACCGAGTCGGCCACCATGTCGGACAGCTCGCTCATGAAGTCGGCGAATGCGGCCGCCTCGTCCGGGTTTTCCTGGTAGTACGACCACAACCCCTTCCCAAGCGCGTCCTCGGTGTGCGATCGGCCGTGCAGCACAACGCTGTGCAGCATTTCCGCGGGACGGCAGAGCCCAGGCGATGTGAGCATCAGCACGATATTGCGATACGCGCCCCCATCACGCCGAAGCAGGGCAAGCATCGGAGTTTCCGCGAATCGATCCGCATCGACCCGCTGCACGAGACCGATCGACTCGGCGTTGTTGAGGAATGCGGATACCGCTTTGACGTCACCGGCCCCAATCGCCGCAGCCAAGTCGGCCGCCGTACGGGGCCCTCCGGCGAACTCATCAGCAACTCCCAATCTGGCCGCAGCACCGAGGAGATGAAAATTCCACTGCGCGCCGAGAATGGCGTCCAAATCGTCCTCGGGTTTTCCCATGTTCAACCTCCAATGTCGACGACGAGAGGCTAACCACAAATTCAGAACCACCGCGAGCGCCAGAATCGACAAATACCGGAATGGGTGCAATCCCTACAGGCACTCACCTAGCAACGCGGTTGGCGGTCGGCTCACCTCATGCCATGGCAAGCACGTCAGCTCACTCGCTGTGCACGACGTCGTGATCGGGGAAACGCTCGCCGAACAGCCGCAGCAGCCCTACCGCCTTCACCGCGGTCTCCTCCCATTCCTCGTCCGGGTCGGACAACGCGGTGATCGCCCCGCCCACTCCGAAGCTCACCCGACCCGCGTCAACTACCAGCGTGCGGATGACGATGCTGTGATCCGTGGCTCCGTTGAGGGAGAAGTAGCCGAGTGCGCCGGAGTAGATTCCCCGCGCACCTTCCTCCAGTTCGTCGATGATCTGCATCGTGCGGATCTTGGGGGCACCGGTCATCGAGCCCCCGGGAAAAGCCGCCCGCACACAGGACACCGCTGAGGCATCCGCACGCAGTCGCGCTCGGACGGTGCTCACGAGCTGGTGCACGGTGGCGAAGGACTCCACGTCGAACAGCTCGTGGACGTGCACCGAACCCGGCTCCGCACAGGTACTGAGGTCGTTTCGAACCAGATCGACGATCATCAGGTTCTCAGCGCGATCCTTTTCACTGGCCCGCAGTTCCTCTCGAAGTCGCCGGTCCTCGCGCAAATCGTCCGAGCGGGGCCGAGTTCCTTTGATGGGCTTGGATTCCACCACGCGATCGGCGGAGATCCGGAGGAACCTTTCCGGCGAGGTGCTCAAGACCGACAACGCACCGAACCTGAGCAGCGCGGCGAACGGCGCTGGACTGTGCGCGCGCAGGAAGCGATAGCCGTCCCACGGATCGACGGCCGCACGCCCATGGGCCATGTTCGTCAGGCATACCTCGTAGGTCTCGCCCGCCCGGATCTGGCGCTGGCACTCCTCGATGAGGCCGAGGTAGTGCTGCCTGTCGTGGCGCAGTTCGAGGCCCTCGGCCTCTGTCGACACTGCGGGTTCCCGCAGGGCCGCGCCGAGCGCGCACATCGCGTTCCACTGCGCTTCCGTCTCCCGTATCCATTGCCTGGCAGCGGTTTCGTCCCCCACTTCGGCCAAGGCCAGCAAGTACGCCCGGCGCTCATGGTGATCGAAAGCGACGGCGTGCGGCGCGAAGATCATCGTGGCATCCGGGGTCTCGGCCCGATGTGCACGACGTCCGCCGCACTCGGACTTCAGCTCGTACCCGAGGTAACCGACCCACCCCAGGGCGAAGTCGAACGGCAGGGGCGGGACATCCACCACCAGGGAATCGAGATCGGCCTCGAGCCAATCCAGGAAGGCTCCCCGGATTTCCTCCTTTCCAGCCGCGGAGTGGACGACCGTCGTGCCGCGCCACGTATCGGCCTCCGCTACTCGGGCGAGCCGGCCCGCCGCATCACCCATGAACGAGAATCGCCCGTTGGCACCGTCGGAGAGACTGCTGTCCAGCCAGAACGAGTACTCGCTGCATCGGAAGAACTGGTCGAACACGCGCTCTGGATCACACCAGCCCTCCAGTTCCTCGACGACTACCCGGAATCGCGCGCTGGGCGGAGTGCGATCGGGGACAGTGCTGCGCCGCCGTTGGCGAGGTAGTCGCGCCCGTCTTCCCGTCGTGCGCTGCCATTGCCTGGTCAGGTCGGTGAAGTTCCGCAGCATGCGATCGCCGTACGCGGTGCAGATCGACTCCGGGTGGAACTGGACTCCCCACTGGGGGCGGTTCCGGTGGTGAACGGCCATCAAAACCCCGTCCGGAGTCCAAGCATCCGCGACGAGATCGTCAGGAAGTTCAACCACGACCAGGGAATGGTAGCGAACCACGGAGAAAGGTGAAGGCACGCCGGCGAAGAGCGACTCGCCGCCGTGGACGACCGGCGAGAGCCGGCCGTGACGCACTTCAGGTGCAGGACCGACCTTCCCGCCGTATGCGGAGCACAACCCCTGATGGCCCAAGCACACACCCAGCAAGGGCAAATCGGCGTACTGGACGATGTCCGCGCCGATGCCGAAGTCCGACGCCCGCTCGGGATGGCCTGGCCCTGGCGACAGGACCACGTTGTCGAAGTATTGCAGACCCTGCAGGCGAAAACTCGGATCGTCATTGCGAATGACCTCGCACTGCTCTCCGTTGGCTTCCGCAAGGTAGTGGGCGAGGTTGTAGGTGAACGAATCGTAGTTATCGACGATCAAGGTCCGCATGCGTCGACCTTCCTGCAGAATTCCGAGACTGGGACACGCGCGTTCATTCTGGAATCCTCGCGCCACAGCGGCGAGCCGAGTGGTGGGTGACGCGTGTCGCCTGGGCAAGATCTCGGCGTGGATCGCGGCATTTCCCGATGCGCTTGGGTCTCGGCACTGTCAGGCCTGCCGATCAGTTCGCCCGATCGACCGTCCCCCGGTTGATTTCGTTGAAACCGAGCAAAGTTCGCGACAATCGAACCGCTACCCGATGGAGGTTCGTCCAGCGAATCGAGTTGCCCGCCAACTCGGCAGCCGCCTATAAAAGTGGGGGCCGGAACCGAGGAAAGAGCAGAATGGGCGAATTCCTTTCAGTTACCGAAGAACTCCTGGCGAGTAGCGTCGAACCCGCAGGTGTGGCGGCACTTTTCCGCGGGGAACCCATCGAGGGGCGCCGATGACGATTCGGGATCAGCCGACGATTCCCCGCATCCCCGAGGAACGCGCGCAGCGGTACCGCGCGGACGGGTGGTGGCAGCCCGTGACGTTGGACCAACTCGTCCTGCGTCACGGCGATCGCGTCCCGTCGAAGTGCGCGCTGGTGGCCGGCGACCGGCGAATGACCTACGGTGAGCTGGCCAGCTCTGTCGATCGCGCGGCCGCGCTGCTGGCGACGCGGGGCCTGCGTCGCGGCGACGCAGTCGTGGTGCAGCTCCCGAACAGCCTCGAATTCGTCGTTCTCGTCCTAGCTCTGATGCGCATCGGCGCGCTCCCGATGCTGATCCTGCCGGCGCTGCGGGGATACGAGATCGAGCGCGTCCTGCGGCTGGTCCGGCCCCGCGCGATGGCCCTGCCGCACCGCATGCCTCGGTTCGATCACCTCGCGATGGTGCAGGAACTGCGCCCCCGGCACCCGTACCTCGAAACCCTGCTGCTCACCGGCGAACCACCCGTCGGCCCTGACATCGTGGATCTGTCCGAACTGTGCGATCCCGCGAGCGCTTCCGCCCGTGCGGCGGTGCCGGCGCACCAGCCATCGGCCCGTGCCGAGCCGCACGACGCGGCCTTGCTGCTGCTTTCCAGCGGCACTTCCGGGCCCCCCAAGATGATCGCCCGCACTCACGAGGACTACGGTCACGTCATTCGAACCGCGTCCAAGACCGCCGGGCTCGATGCCGATTCGGTCTACTTCGCGGTCATGCCCGCCGCCCACACCTTCACCTTGGCCTGTCCGGGCATCCTGGGCACCCTCGCCTTCGGCGGGCGGGTCGTGCTCGGCAGCGCGGAGGACCCGCGGCGCACATTGCGGCTGATCGAGCAGGAGCGGGTGACGCACTGCGCCGTGGTTCCGGCGCTGCTCGGCCAGTGGTCGACCGTGCTCCGCTCGGATCACTTCGACATCTCCAGCCTCGCCGCGGTCCAGGTCGGGGGCGCCAGGCTGGACCCTGCCGGGGTCGAACAGGCCCGGTCGGTACTGGGCTCCGTGGTGCAGCAGGTCTACGGCATGACCGAAGGGCTGGTCAACTCCACCCGGCTCGACGACCCCGCAGAGGTGGTTTCGTCCTCGCAGGGTAGGCCCGTCTCGGCTGCCGAGGAACTGCTGATCGTCGACGACGCAGGCGAACCGGTCCCGCCAGGGCGAACCGGGCAGCTCCTGACCCGTGGCCCGGCCACGATCGCCGGGTACTACCGGGACGAAGCGGCCACCGAAAACGCCTTCACCGCCGACGGTTTCTACCGGACCGGCGACCTGGTCCGGCTGCTGCCGAGCGGGAACCTGGCGGTCGTCGGGCGAATCAAGAACGTGATCAACCGCAGTGGCGAGAAGGTGTGCGCCGAGGAGTTGGAGCAGCTCCTCCGGGAGCTGGACGACATCGCCGAGGTGGCTGCCGTCGCCGGGCCGCACCCCATGCACGGCGAGATCGTATGCCTGTACGTGGTACCTGCCGGCGAGAAACTCCCCGAGCTGCGAGAACTGCGCCAGCACCTTGAATCCCGCGGGTTGGCCAGGTACAAGCTGCCCGAGCGCCTGCAACTCCTCGATGCGATGCCGTTGATCGGAGTGGGCAAGCTGGACCGCGCCGCACTTCGCGAAGCCGCCGCGGCTGCGGAGCGAACGAGAGCCGAGCGGCGGTCGGCGCACTCGAAGCCGGGCGGCGGTGATCTCCAGGAGGTGGCGGTCGAGGGCGTCGCCCCGGCGCGTCGCCCGCAGCCGCTCGACACGTGAGTCGGCAAGTCCTGTCCCGGTGTTCGAGAATCCGCCGGCTGCTCAACAGCCGACCGCACGTCCTGGTTCGGCGAGGATTGCTGCATCGACCACCGCGCCCGCCTGAACCGGTCAGGGCAGTGCGGCGCCGCGGGCCGTGATCCAGAGCCGGTACCACTCCTCGTGCGTGAGGTCGGGTTCCCGCTGCGCCGCGTCGCGGCAAGCGCGGATCCGTTCCGGCTTCGCGCTGCCGATGACCGGCGCGATGCTCGCCGGGTGGCGCTGCAGCCACCACAGCACGATCGTTTCCGGCGTCGTGCCCTTCTCCTCCGCCAGGGCCGCGACGAGCTCCGCGGTCGCCCGCTCGGTCGGCGTTTCCTGGCCGCCGGTGAACCGACCGCGCGCGAGCGGGCCCCAGGCCTGCAGGGAGATCCCGTTCGCGCGGCAGTGCTCGATCGTGCCCAGCGGGAAGCCGATCGACGCGGCTTCGGCGGTGTTCACCAGCACCCCGGCCTCGCACCAGTCGCGCCGGTGCAGGCTCATCTCCAGCTGGTTGGCGACCAGCGGAACGCCGAGGTGCGCCTGCAGGTACGCGATCTGGGCCGCGCTCATGTTCGACACCCCGAAGCGCCGCACGAGGCCCTGCTCGTGCAGCGACATGAGCGCCTTGGCGACGTCTTCCGGGTCTGCCAGCGGGTCGGGCCGGTGCAGGAGGAGCACGTCGATCACGTCCGTGCGCAGCCGGGCGAGGCTCTCCTCCACCCGCCGGACGATGCTGTCCCCGCGCAGGTCGTAGATCCCGGGCCGGTCGCCCTCGGCCTGCCGGATGCCGCACTTGGTCTGCAGCACGATGCGTTCGCGCAGCCCGGATGTGCGGGCGAGCACCTCGCCGAAGGCCGCCTCGGCCTTGCCGCGCCGGTAGATGTCGGCGTGGTCGAACGTCGTGATCCCGATCTCCAGCGCCGCCTGGATCGCCGCCTCGGCCGCGTCGATGTCGGCCGCGGCTAGGGGTTCGGCATCCCAGCTCCCGCCGAGCCCCATGCACCCGTACAGCACGCGATCCGCGCTCGTCTCCGTCGTCACCGGGCCATCCTTTCACGGAGGTCACCGCGCCCGACCGGGGCTGCCACGACGATATTCGTCCACAATGGACGCCCCGGGAGTGAGGAATGCCATCCGCTCGCGGGGCCGGATCGGGCGCACACTCGGGTCATGGACGGGCAGTGGACGCCGCAGGACCAGGAGGAGCTGATCGCGGGGTGGCGGCTGTGGCTCGCGCTCGGCTCGTCGGCCTGGCCCGGCGCCGACTGGGACGGCACGCCCGGGCAAGCGGTGCGCGACCTGCGGGAGCTGATGGCGGCGTGCGACGAGATCCTCGCCGACTACCTCGCCGCGGGCGGCACCGAGTCCGCCGAGGTTGCGAGGCTGCTGACCTCGATGTACCCGGCCGCGAGCTGGACGTGCGAGCTGTGGGCGGACGACACCGCGCCGCTCGACGACGAGCGCGCCGCCCTGCTGCACCGCGACCTCGCCGGGTTCGCCGACCACGCCCTGGCCGTGCAGACCTTGCTCGCACGCGGCGGCGGCTGGGCATCGCTCGCGCTCTGACCAGGCCTGGTTAGCCGGGCACGCAAGTGTCCTGTGCCCACGGCATCGTCGGTGACGGCGAGCACTCGGCCGCCTCGCGGGGACTCCACGTCGTTCACCACATGGCCCGACCAGCGGAAGCTTGCGGTCAGCCCGTTGATCTTTCTGCCTCAGCAGGTCTCGGCGGCGGCTCGCCGGCGGACGGTGCGCGCGAGGATCCCGAGGGTGGCCTTGAGAGCGGACTCGGGGACCACCGGGAAGACGATGCGCTCCTTCCACTCCTCGTCGATCTCCGACCAGTCGTAGTAGGAGGTGACGAGGGTGCCGCCCTCGGCCGGCTCCAGCCGGTAGCCGTAGATGTGGCGGGCATGGGGCCGGAGCCGGCCTTCGACGGTCCAGGCGATCTCCTCGTCCGGGGTGAGCCTGGTGATGACGACCTCGACGTCGTACTTGCCCAGCGGGAGGTCCCCGAGGGCGTCCCGGTCCATGTGGACCAGGAACCGGTCGCCCGGCCGCTCGACCCGTTCCCCTTCGGCGTCCATGAGCATTCCCGACGCGTCGATGTCCACGTGGCCCTTCGGGTCGGTCAGGACCGCGAAGATGTCGCCGGCGGGGGCGGGGATGAGCCGGGAAACCTCGATCCGTTCGGCGTCTTCGCCCACGCGCGGCGTTTCCGCCGTACCGATCAGGGCGGCAGGGTCGCTGGCGCTCATGGCGTCGTCCTACCTTTCAAGGCGTGCTGCGGGGTGGCGCTGGTCCGGCCGGCGGAAGCCCTTCACGTAGCGGAACCACCGTCGCCCACCAACAAATCGACCATAACACAAATAATCGATTTTCTACCGGATCGTCTACGCTGGCGAGATGCCCCGGACGGCCCACACCTCGACCACGTCGGGAAAGCAGATGCTCTCCGAGCAGGTCTACGCACGCCTGCGGGACGCGATCATGCGCGGGGACTACGCCCCTGGTGAGGCCCTCAAACCGCAGGACCTCGCCAAGGACCAGGGTGTGAGCCTGGCTGTCGTGCGCGAGGCGCTCGTGCGGGTGGTCGGCGAGGGCCTCGCCGACCGGCTGCCCAACCGCGGCTTCGCCGTCCCCGCCTTCTCCGACCGCCGCTGGCAGGAGATCGCGGAGGCCCGCCGGACCATCGAACCGCTCGTGCTGCGCATGTCCATCGAGCGCGGTGACGTCGACTGGGAGGCCCGCGTACGCGCCGCCCACCACCGCCTCTCCCGCACCTCGGCGTTCGCGCCGGAAGAGGGCGAGTACATCAGCGGCGCATGGTCCGAAGCGCACCGGGTCTTCCACCGCACCTTGCTGGAGGGGTGCGGCAACGCCGTCCTGCTGGAGACCTTCGACCGGATGTGGTCCGCGAGCGAGCTGGCTCGCCGCTGGTCGGCGCACCGAACCCCGGGCCGGGATCACGTCGGCGAGCACCGCCGGCTGGAGGAGGCGGCGCTGGCCCGCGACGCGGACGCCGCGGCCGAGGCACTGGCCCAGCACCTCACCCTGACCGCAGCCGGCCTGACCGGCCGCACGCACCAAGAACCCGCGGAAGAATCCTGATCCCGCCTCATCGACCTGGACCAGCAGGTTCCGCGTCCCGGCCCGGTGCCCTTCCGCCTCGGCCCGGCTCGGCGCATCCTCGGAATGGCGTCCGCAATCTCCTGCCGAGCGAGGGATCCGCGATGAGAGCAGCACGCTTCCACGGCCGTGGCGACATCCGCATCGACGACGTGCCGGAACCCGCGACCCGCCCCGGCACCGTCAAGGTGGCCGTCGAGTGGTGCGGGATCTGCGGCACCGACCTGCACGAATACCTCGAAGGCCCGATCTTCGCGCCGCGCGCGGGCGCCCCACACCCCCTCACCGGCGAAACCGTGCCCCTCACGCTCGGCCACGAGTTCGCCGGAGTCGTCAGCGAGCTCGGCGACGGAGTGCGCGACCTGCGGGTCGGCGACCGCGTCGCCGTCGAGCCGTACCTGGTGTGCGGGCGGTGCGACCCCTGCCTGCAGGGCCGGTACAACGTCTGCCGCAGCCTGGGTTTCGTCGGGCTTTCCGGCGGGGGCGGCGGATTCTCGCAGTTCGTCGTGGCCGAGCGCCGCTGGATCCACCCGCTCGGCGAGCTCGGCACCGACGTCGGGGCGCTCGTCGAGCCGCTGGCGGTCGCCTACCACGCGGTGCGGCTCTCCGGTGCCCGCCCGGGGCACACCGCCGCGGTCTTCGGGACCGGCCCCATCGGCCTGGTGACCACCGCCGCGCTCCGGGCGGCGGGCGTCGAGCGGGTGATCGCCGTGGAACCGGCGGAGGTGCGCAAGGCCAAAGCGCACGCGGCCGGCGCCGAACACGTGCTCGATCCGTCCACAGTGGATGTCACTGCTGCCGTGCTGGAGCTGACCGAGGGCCGCGGCGCCGACGTGACGTTCGAGTGCGCCGGGATCGACGCCGTGCTGAAGTCGGCGATCCGCGCCACGCGTGCCGGCGGCACCTGCGTGAACGTCGCGATCTGGGGCCACGAGGCCGCGGTCGCGATGAACGATCTGGTGTTCGGCGAGATCAACCTGGTCGGCAGCCTCGCCTACGCCGGCGACCATCCCGCGACCATCGAGATGATCGCCGGCGGCCTGGTCGACCCGTTCCAGTTCATCACCGGCCGCATCGGCCTCGACGACATCATGGCGAAGGGATTCGACGAGCTCGTCGGCAACAAGGAGGCCAACGTCAAGATCCTCGTCCACCCGGAGTGACCCGGGCTAGAGAGTGTTTCGAAGCTGGTTTGCGTAGCGGTGCGGGTGGCGGCCCCCCTGCGGGAATTACCGCTGCCCCCTCGCTGTGGGATCCCCGACATCGTGAATGCCAATTCACCACGTCGGGGCTGTCCTCGCTGGGAGAACTCCAGAGGAGTGGGCACCGTGAACCCGCGGCGGTGCGAGTTGAGTCCCGCACCGCAAGCGGCTACCGCCGCTTATAAAACCGACCTAGTAGTCCAGGGCCGCGAACCAGTCGCCCCGGCCCCGGGGCGTGAGGTCGAGGAGGTGCCAGACCGGGCTGAGCAGGTCGATGCCGCGCTCGTCGATGTCGTCGGCCATGCGCGGGTGCGCCGAGTAGAAGTGGCGGACTGCTCCGCTGCCGTCGCGGGTGAACACCGACACCGTCGAGTCCTGGACGCCGTCCGCGTCCTCGCTGCCGAGGTCGTACTTGAACGTGCTGGTCCCGGCGCTGAGCAGGCGGAGGTTCGTCCACCCCCGGTGCCGGGCGTGCGCGCGCAGCTCCGGCAGGCCGGCGGCGGCCACGACGGCGAGGTCGACGTTCTGCGCGACGTGGCGGGCGACGCCGTTGAAGCCGTCGAGCCACATCGTGCACATGGGGCACGGCTCGGTCTGCTGCTTGCCGTACATCAGGTGGTAGACCACCAGATCGCGGCCGGGCCCGGTGAACAGTTCGCTCAGCCGCACGGTCCGCACGGGCTCGTCGCCCGCATCGAGGTCCGCGGGGCCTTCTTCGAACGCGTAGTCGTCGACGACCGGTCCCGGCGGCAGCCTGCGGCGCAGGTCGGCGACCTGCTCGCGCTGGCGCATCAGCTCGATCTCGGCCTGGCGCAGTTCCTCGCGGGCGCTGGCGTACTCGGCCGGTTCCGCGGTGAGGTTGGTGTGGCGCATCGCTGACTCCTGGACCACCGGCGGCAGTTGCCCCTGCCATTGTCCGCCGCCCGCGGGCGGTGGCCAAGTTCGGCGCTGACAGCCGGTAACCACGACGGTGATCCGATGTGGACATTCACGGGATCGCGGCGGTTCGGGGACGGTGGCGGAACGGATGCCGAACAACCCCTGAACACCTGGCGAAGGAATACCGCCGACGGCATGGATCCGGCGGACAACTTTCCTCCGACGAGATCTCATAGGCACGGGTGCGGACCCACGACGCCATCGCCGCAGCGGGATGAGGATGGACGAGCAGACCACGACGACCAGGACGAGCACCGCCGAGCGGATCGGCGACCTGCTCACCTCGTGGGTCGACCGGCTTCCCGCCCGGCTGCGCAGGGTGCTGCCCCGCGAACTCGTCGGGTTCCTGATGCTGGGCGGGTTCACGTTCCTGATCGACCTCGGGATCCTGGCGGCGCTGCGCGCCTGGACCGCGCTGCCGCTGCCGGTCGCCGTGACCGTGGCGTACGTGGCCGCCTTCGGGCTGAACTTCGTGCTCAACCGCACGGTCAACTTCCGGTCGCACGCCCCGGTCGGCGGCCAGGTCCTCCGCTACGCGGTGGTGATCGCCTGCGACTACCTGCTCACGATGGGCGTGACCACGGGGGTTTCGGCGCTGGGCGTCGACTTCCGGCTGTCGCGGATGGCCGCCGGGGCGTGCGTTGCGGCGTTCACCTACACCGCATCGCGATGGTGGGTGTTCCGGGAGAAGTCCGGCTGAACCGCGCCCCTTGGCATACTGGGCGCGGTGTCCCGCAAACTGCTGATCTTGCCGGTCGCGGCAGGACTCCTCGTCGGCGCTGTGCTGTTCGGCGCGCTGGTCTTCCTCGGCCCCTCGATCACCTTACGCGAGGCGGTGTTGCACGAGGAATCGTCCCAGGATTCCGGGGTGACCTACGAGTATTCGGGTTCCCAGTGGGCGAGCGAGCTCTACCTGGTCCGGGTCACCCGGCTGACCGGCACCTGGTACGAGCTGCGGATCGGCCCGGGCGCGGCCGACCACTACTACCCGGTGCGGCTGCGGTTCGGCTCCGGTGAGCCGCGGATCCGGTCCGTCGAGTGGCGGCCCGACGAGGTCGCGGTGACCTTGGACTCGGGCGACTCCGTCCACGTGCCCGCGGACAACTTCCGCAGCGTGCGCTAGGGAGCCCGCTTGAGAACTCGTCCGCGCAGTGGTGCGTCCGCGCTGCCTGGCGCGGAGTGAACGGACCAACCGTCCCAATAGGCGAGGCAAACAGGCCGCTCACTCCACCCACCCAACACCAGCCAACGCGGAGTGAACGGACCAACCGTCCCAATAGGCGAGGCAAACAGGCCGCTCACTCCACCCACCCAACACCAGCCGACGCGGAGTGAACGGACCGATCGTCCCGATAGGCGAGGTGAACAGGCCGTTCACTTCATCTCCCTCAAGGCGCAAACCCGCCCTGCCGCACCCACGCACACCGCCACATCCGGAACAGCCGCTAGCTGGCCGTCTCGGACCGGCGCCCCAGCGCCCGCATGGCGAGCGCCCCGAGGATCGGGCCCGGCGCGAGGACGAGGAAGGCGAAGCGCCAGCCGACGAGCGCCGAGAGCACCGGCACGAGGTTGATCGTGACCACCGTCAGCAGGAAGCCGATCGCGGTCTGCGCGGTCAGCGCCGTGCCGATGTAGCGGGAGTCGGCGACCTCGCTGAGGGCCGTGGAGAACACACCGGAATCGGCGATCACCGCCGCGCCCCAGATCGTGAGCAGCACCAGGAGCAGCGGCCACGACGCGTCGAACACCAGTGGGGACAGCAGGCAGCACGCGCCGCTGACGACGAGGGCCGCCCCGGCCGCGGGAGCCCGCCCGAAGCGGTCGGCGGCCCAGCCGCCGAGCAGGCAGCCGAGGACTCCGGCGACGCCGATGGCCGCGAACGAGACCAGGCCGACGGTCGCCTCCCCGCTCCCGGTGCTCGCGGCCACGAACGACGGCAGCCACGTCCACAGCGCGTACAGCTCCCACATGTGGCCGAAGTAGCCGAGGTTGGCCAGCCTCGGCCCGCGTTCCCGGAACATCTCGAGCGCGTACCGCGGCCGGTGGCTCGCGCCGCCGCCGGACAGGTGCGGTCCCGGCCGCACGAACATCGCCGCCAGCACCGCCGCCCCGACCCCGATGGCGGCCGCAGTGATGAGCACGCCCTGCCACGGCAGGCCGCCGAGGCCCTTGATCAGGTGCGGCAGCGCGGAGCCGACGGTGAGCGCGCCGATGAGCACGCCGAGCGCGAGCCCGCGCCCGGCGGCGCCGAACCACGAGGCCATCAGCTTCATGCCGACCGGGTAGACCCCGGCGAGGAAGAAGCCCGCGCACAGCCGGCACAGCACCGCCGGACCGAAGCCGTCGGCGAACAGCGGGACGGCGGCGGTCGCGGCCGCCGCGCCGAGCGCGGAGCAGGCGGCCACCCGCTGCGGCGGGAAGCGGTCGGGCAGGTTGGCTGCGGCCGACACGACGGCCCCGGCGACGAACCCGACCTGCACCGATGCGGTCAGCCAGACGGCCTGCACGTCGCTGATGTGCCACGCCTCGCGCAGCGCGGGCACTACGGCGGAGGCGGAGAACCACATCGCCATGGCGAGCACCTGCACAGCGGCGATCAGCCCGAGCTGGACGTACCGGTTACCACTTGCCATTCGACTGCCGCTCTCCGAGAAGGCTCCCCGCGTCACTCGAGGCACGACCGCCACACGAGTTCGGCCCGCACCTCGTTCGCGGGCGGTCGCATACTTCCACATGCGGATGCCGCGGTCACGCGGACGTGCGGCCGCTCAGCTGTACGCGGTGGGTTCGGGCGGCTCGCCGGTGAGGTAGTGGGCGCCGAGTTCCCGGGCCTTGTAGGCCACCGGGTCGTGCAGCGTCAGGGTCCGGGCATTTCGCCAGAAGCGGTCGAATCCGAAGGAACCGGCGGTAGCCCTCGCGCCGAGGAACTCGAAGATCCTGGCCGTCGTCTCGTTGACGGTCCTGGTGGCGACGATCTTCGCCGCGGAGATGGTCGCGGCCGCCGCCCCGCGCTGCTCCGCGGTCAGCTCGGCGCCTTTATCCGCCGCGTCCTGCAGCGCGGCCGTGCCGTGGTCGGCGAGCAGCCCGGCCGCCCGGACGCTCGCGACCAGCTCGCCGTAGCCCGCCAGGACGTACGGGTCTTCTGCCGCGGCGGCCGCGCCGCTGAGCAGCCAGGGCCGGGCGCGGCAGCGGGTGTAGTCGGCGGCCTCTTCGAGCGCGCCTTCGGCGATCGCCACGCAGATCTGGGCGAGGATCGCCTGGAACGCCAGCGATGTCAGGGAGATCCGGACGTCACCGCTCGGCGGCGAGCCCAGGACATCGTCCGCGTCGATGCGCACGTCGGCGAAGACGACGCTGCCGCTGGCCGACAGGCGTTGCCCGAGGTTGTCCCAGTCATCGGGATGGTCGATGCCGGACGCGCGGGCGTCCACCAGGAAGGTGCGGATCTCGCCGCTGTCGTCCCGGGCGCTCGCGACCAGGCGGTCCGCGACGGCGGCACCGGTGGCGAACGTCCGCCGGCCGTTGACCAGGAAACCTCCGTCCACAGTGGTCATTCTCAGCCCGGCTTCCGCCGGGTTGGGCGGGCTGCTCACACCCGCCCAGAACAACCGCCGCTCGGCGGTTTCCCGCCGCATCCGCGCGGCCGCCTCGGGGTCCCCGAACAGCCCGGCCCGCCACAGGTGCAGGTAGTGGTACCCGAGAAGATGCCCGATGGACGGGTCGGCCGCCGCCACGATCCTGGTCACCGCGTGCGTGGTCACGTGGTCGTCCGGCGGAACGGAGAGCAGCCCCGACCCGCGGAGCAGCTCGATCTCCGCTAACGGCCGCCGGTTCGCGCGGTCCCGGTCGGCGGCGTCGGCCCGCAGACGATCGGCGACCGCCTTCGCGCTAACCAGGTCCATGTCTCTCCTCGAGATTCTCTCGGTGCCGCAACACGATGACCAGCAGCGGCGGCAGGAGCGCGCACTGCGCCGCCACTGCCAGCCAGAACAGGTGGGCGTTGCCGGCCCCGTCGAACGCGCCGTAGCCGAGGCCGCCGATGATGCCGCTGGCGAAGGCACCGATCCCGGCCGCGAGTCGCTGTTGCCCGAACACGACCGCCGGCGCCCGCCCGGAACGGGCGAGGGATTCGAGGTCGTTCTTCAGGAACAGCACCACCTCGCCGAGGCAGATGGCCACTGCACCGGCCAGGATCGCCACGGCACCGCCAAACGCCAGCGCGGCCGTGCCGGTCGCCATCGCGGCGAAGCCGATCAGCATCGCCCGGGAGTACGGCAGCCGCCCGATCCAGCCGGCCAGCAGCGGCTGCATCACCACCAATCCCAGCGAGTGGAGCATCAGCGCGATGCCGTAGAACACCGTGGACACTCGCGGAACGGCGTAGAGCGCCAGGTAGTTGTAGAAGAACATGTGCAGGTACAAGGTCAGGGCGGTGATCGCGAACGGCAGCAGGGGAATTCCGGCCAGCACCCGGTCCGGCTTCCCCACCGGGCGGTCGGCGCCCCGCTCCGCGGGCAGCAGCGCGTGCCCGATCGTCACGACGGCGAACAGTACCGCGACCGTTGCGAACAACGCCGTCGAGTCGTCGAGCACGAACGGCGCGGCGGCGACCGGCCCGAGCGCGATTCCGCCGTTGATCGCCGAGTTCCCGGCCGACACCAGCAGCGGGCGGCGGTCCTCCTCGACGCCAAGCAGCAGGTACGCCTTGTTCGCCGGGAGGTAGAGCGCCGCGCCGCAGGAGGTCAGCACCAGCGCGGCGACGGCCGCGGCCGGCCAGCGCAGCCCCACGACGAACCCGGCGAACCCGGCGGTGCGGATCACCAGCGCCAGCACCATGGTCCGCTGCAGGCCGATGCGCTCGGCGACGGCCGCGCCCACGATCGCCCCGGCGAACTGCACGAGCGAGGCGACCGCGAGGACGACGCCGACGATCCCCAGGTTCAGGCCCAGTCGCTGGTGCAGCACCACCGACATGTACGGCAGCACCGCGAACCCGCCCAGCGCGATGAAGAACGAGCTGGCCAGCAGGAACCATTGCCGGTGGGTGAACGACGCCACCTCAGCGCCCGGTGACGACCGGGTGCACACCGCCGGCGGCGCTGAGCGCGCGGTGCAGCGCGAGTTCGGCCGTCGCCGCCTCGGCCAGCACGATTCCGGTGCAGGCGCGCTGGTCGCCGAGGCTCTCGATGCGGTTCCCGATCGTCATCGTTGGATACCACTCCGGGCTGCCGGGAAAACCGGTCAGCCGCTCGATCCCGGCCATGCCGGTGAACGTGCCGGCCCGGTCGGGGTAGACCAGCACGAACGCCACCGCAGGGCCGGATCCTGTGGTGGCGCCAAGGAGTTCCGGTTCCTTGCCGAGCGCCATGTCGACCATGGCTTCGTAGACGTTGGTGCCCAGCGACCGGCATAGCGCCTCCCCCACCATCGCGCCGCCGATCCGGCCGTTGATCTCGACCAGTTCCGGCCCCTCGGCGGTGAGCACGAACTCGACGTGCGCGAACCCGCCGCGGTGACCGGCGACCGCGAGCACCCGCGACACCCACTGCTCCAGTTCGGCGCGGTCCGCGTCCGGGAACGCGACGGGGAACCCGGCAGCTTCCTCCCGCACGTGCTGCTGCCGCGACAACTGCCTGCTGTGGACGCCCAGCAACCGGGTCCTGCCCGCCCAGGTGAGCGTTTCCGCGCTGTACAACGGTCCGGCGAAGAACGGCTCGGCGAGCAGCCGACCGAACAGCTTCTGGTCGGCTGCTTCCTCGACGGCGCTGCGCAACTGGTCCTCGTCGTGCGCCAGCCACACGTTGCGCGAGGAGGTGCCCGCCGAATCCTTCAGGGCCGCGGGCAGGCCGACCTCCCGCCGGACGAGTTCGGCCGCCGACGAGCCGTCCGGCACCGCGATGGCCGTGCCGCGGCTGAGGCCGTGCCGGTGCATCAGTACCCGGACCGCGCGCTTGTCGCGAATGGTGCGCGCCGCCTCGGGATCCGGGCCCGCCAGGCCGAACCGGGCCGCGAGCTCGGCGCCCGGCAGCAGCCAGGTGTCCGTGGAGTTGATCAGGCCGTCGAGCCCGGGAAGCCGTTCGAGCTCGGCGGCGCAGGCTGCCATGTCGTGGGTGTCGACGTCGACGACGTCCAGCGCGCCCGGGTCGAGCCGCGACAGCTCGTGCCGGTAGATGTCGCGGTTGCCGGTGAGCAGGCACAGCCGCTGCCCGGCGCGGTCGGCGGCGTCCACCAGGCGCCCCAGGCCGAAGGTCAGGGCTTCCAGCGCTGCGATCGTCATTCCACCGGCTCCTGTTCGCTCCACCGCCGGCGCGCCCACTCCATCGCCGACCAGGGCGGCGCGAGGTCGTCCAGCGAGGTGATCTCCTTCGGCCGCAACCCGGCGGGGTCCAGCGCCTCGCGATGTCGGGCGAAAACCCGCTCCACGTAGCGGTGCCCGGTGTCCGCGCCGATGACCAGGTGCGTGCCCTCCGGGCGCCGCGCCGACTCCCAGCCGGCGACCAGGTGCGCCGCGCCGGTCGACAGGCCCGCGAACACGGCGTGCTCGCGCAGCAGTCCGACGGCGCCGGCCATCGCGTGCCGGAAGTCGACCCAGTGCACCGAGTCGTAGAGGTGGTGGCGCACGTTGTCGAACCAGATCGAGCTGCCGATCCCGGCGATGATCGCGTCGGGATCGCTGTGGCCGTCGCTGCCGAACGTGACGCTGCCGAAGGGCTGCACGCCCAGCAGCCGCACCTCCCGGCCCCGTCCGCGCAGCGACTCGACGAGTCCGCCGGACGAGGCACCGGTGCCGACCGCGGCGACCACCGTCAGCGGCCCGTCCGGCAGCCCGTCGGTGACGAGGTCGGCGAACTCCCGGTAGCCCAGGTAGTGCACGCCGTCGTGGTACTGGCGCATCCAGTGCATCCCGGGGAGCTCCGCGAGGAGTTGCCGCACGCGCTCCACGCGCCGCCGCTGGTCGAGCCGGAGGTCCTGCGAGGGCGGCATCTGGTCCACGGTCGCGCCGAGGACCTCCAGCTGCGCGCGCATCGAGGAGTCCACTGTGGTCGATGCCACGATGTGGCAGCGCAGGCCGTAGCGGTGGCAGGCCATCGCCAGCGCCAGCGCGTAGATGCCGCTCGAACTGTCCACAAGGGTCTGACCAGGCCGGATCGTGCCGCGCTCCAGGAGAGTACGCACCGCGCCGAGCGCGGCGTAGACCTTCATGGTCTCGAACCGCGCGAGGACGACGTTGCCGCCCAACCGGATCAAGGAGGGCGTCTTGAGCGCGTCGGTGATGTGCTCGTGCACCGTTGCCGCGGCGGCGGGGGCTGTCGCGGTCACGGCCTCACCGCCCGATCGAACGCAGGTAGGCGGCGAAGTCTTCGGCTCCCTTGACGTTGCGCGGCCCGCTGACGGCGTCCCCGTAGGACAGCACGAAGTAGCGCTTCTGCTGCACCGCGGGCACCGACCGCATCGCGGGCAGCGATTCGAGGAACGCCTGCTTCTCCGCCGCGGACTGCCCCGCGTAGTCGATGATGACGATCACCTCGGGTTTCGCGGCGACGACGGACTCCCAACCGACCGTCGTCCAGCCCTTCCCCACGTCGGCGAGCACGTTCCGCCCGCCCGCCGCGGCGATGATGTCGGTCGGCGCCGCGTACCGGCCCGCGGTGTAGGGCTGGTCCGCGCCCGAGTCGTAGACGAAGACCGGGACGGGTTCGCCGACGACCGGGCCGCTCCCCTTCACCTTCGTGATGCGTCCCCGCAGCTCGGAGACGAGTTCGGCGGCCCGCCGCTCGACGCCGAAGATCCGGCCCAGGTTGTGCAGGTCCGCGTAGAGCGCTTCCAGCGGCGGCACCGGCTGCTTGTCGCCGTAGTCCCAGCACGTTTCGGTGTGCACGTAGCTGCGGATGCCCAGCTGGTCGAGCAGTTGCGGGGTGATACCGCGCTCCTCGCTGAACCCCGAACCCCAGCCGGCCAGCACCCAGTCGGCCTGGGCGTCCACCACGATCTCCCGGGTGATCCGCGAGGTCCCGAGCCTGGGCACGCGAGCGTAGTCGTCCCGCCACGGCGAACCCGCGATCGAGGGTTCGGCCTGCGCGTTCATCACGTACCCGCGCATCCGGTCCGCCAGCCCCAGGGCGAACATCTTCTCCGTGCCGCTGACGTCGTAGGACACCGGCCGCTGCGGGCGCGGATAGGGCACCGGCACGCCGCAGTTGGTGACCGTGACCGGCGCCGGGCCGTTCTGGGCAGCCGGTTCGACCGACGCGCCGCAACCGGTGGCCAGCAATGCCGCGACCAGTGGCACTGCCAGCGACCGCCGCTTCGCGGATCGGATCATGATCGGGTCCCTTCGTAGTCGGCGCTGAGGTCGTAGAGCAGTTGCGGCGCGCCGCTGCGCGGATGGGTCACGAGGGTGACCTCCACGCCGAACACCCGGCGGATCAGCTCGGCGGTGAGGACGTCGGCCGGGCTTCCGGTGGCGACCAGCGAGCCGCCGGAGAGCACCGCGAGGCGATCGCAGCAGCTCGCGGCGAGGTTGAGGTCGTGCAGCGCGACGAGCACGGTGAGCCCCGAGGAGCGCAGGAACGACAGCAGTTCCACCTGGTGGCGCACGTCCAGGTGGTTGGTCGGCTCGTCGAGCACCAGCACGCGCGGCTCCTGCACCAGCGCCCGCGCGATCAGCACCCTCTGCCGCTCGCCGCCGGAGAGGCCGAGCACGCCGCGGTCGGCGAGGTGCACGATGTCGGCCCGCTCCATCGCCTGCCGGCACAGCTCGTGCTCCCGCTCGCTGAGGGCCTGGTTGCCGCGCAGGTGCGGGGTGCGGCCGAGGGCGACGACTTCCGCGACCGTGAAGTCCAGTTCGCTGCGGCTTTCCTGGGTGAGCGCGGCGATCGACCGGGCGCTCTCGCGCGGCGCCATCCCGGCCACGTCCGCGCCGTCGAGCAGCACCGCCCCGGCGGTGGGGCGCAGCGCCCGGTAGACGCAGCGCAGCGCGGTGGACTTCCCGCTGCCGTTGGGGCCGAGCAGCCCGACGATCTCTCCACTGTGGACGTCGAGATCGAGGCCGCCGACGAGCGTCCGGCCGGCGATCTCCACCGCCACCCCGTCCAAGCGCAATTTCATCTACCGGCCTCCGAACAGGTATCCGCGGCGCCGCAGCAGGGTGATGAACACCGGCACGCCCACCAGCGCGGTGATCACGCCCAGCGGGAGTTCCTCCGGGGCGAACAGGGTGCGCGAGACGAGGTCGGCCCACACCAGGAAGCACGCCCCGGCCAGCGGCGCCAACGCCAGCACCCGGCGATGGCTGGAGCCGACGACGATCCGGACCAGGTGCGGCATCACCAGCCCGACGAACGCCACCGCGCCGCTGACCGCGACGAGCAGGCCCGTGACCGCGGATGTCAGCAGGAACAGCCAGCGTCGCAGTGCCACCGCATCAACCCCGAGGCTCGCCGCCGTCTCGTCGCCCATCGACAGCACGTCCAGCGAGCGGCTGTGGCGGCTCAGCACCACCACGCACACCAGCACTGCGGTCGCAGCCAGCGGCAGCGATCCCCAGTTCGCCGCGCCGAGGCTGCCCAACAGCCAGAACAGCACCGTCCGCGCCGCGTCGCCGTTGGGCGCAAGGAAAACCAGCACGCTCATCACGGCCTGGAACCCGTACGCCAGCGCGATCCCGATGAGCACCAGCCGCAGCGGGGTCATCCCGCCGCGACTGCTCGCGGCGGCGTAGACCAGCACCGATGCGGCCAGCGCACCGAGGAACGCGGCCACCGACAGCGCGTACACGCCGAGGCTGGCGAACACCCCGAACACCACCACCGCCGTCGCGCCCACCGACGCTCCCGACGAGATGCCCAGCACGAACGGATCGGCCAGGGCGTTGCGCACCATCGCCTGGATCGCCACCCCGACCACGCTCAGCCCGGCGCCGACCACCACCGCCAGCAGCACCCGCGGCGTGCGGACCTGCCAGACGATGCTGTAGCCGGTCACCTCGTCGGAGCGGATCGTGCCGCCGGTCAGCGCCGCGTGGAGGTAGCGCACGACCTCGTCCGGTGCCACCACCGTCGGCCCCAGCGCGATGCCCGCCAGCACCGACGCGACCAGCGCCGCCGACAGCACGAGCACGACCGCGAACAGCCGCGCCCGGCCGCTTCGCGCGGGCGGGCGGGATGCTTCGACCGTCGACACGTCCCGGCCCTGCTGCATTCGGCATCCTCCTGGCGAATCCGTCGTCCCGTTAGTCGGGCGGTCACCGCTCGAAGTTCCCGGGGAGATCAATCGCGCCGGATCCCGCGGACCACCAACCGCTTCGCGTGGTTGTCGTAGGGTTCCGCGCCGAAGCCGCCGAAGCACTCGACGTCCGCGAAACCCGCTGCCTCGAACAGCGCGATCAGCTCCGCCGCGCTGTAGACGAAGCAGGTGATCGACGCGTGCTTCGCCGTTTCGCCGTTTCGCCGCGAACGAGCGTCCAGTCGGTCCGGAACCGGGTCCAGCCGTCGAAGACGGTGTCGCGCATGACGACCATGCCGTCGTCGAGCTCCACCACCTTCGGCGGCCCGACCCAACCGGCGTAGATCTCCTTGCCGAGCACGTCGACCAGCAGCTGCCCGCCCGGCGCCAGCGACGCGTGCGCGTTGCGAAGCACCTGCAGGTTCCGCTCCGGATCGTCGAAGTAGCCGAACGACGTGAACAGGTTCAGCACCACGTCGAACTCGCCCGGACGCACGTAATCCAGCACGTCCGAACGCTCCAGCCGGGCCCGCACGCCCGCATCCGCGCACGCCTTCTCCGCCTGCGCCAGCAGCAGCGGGCTCAGGTCGACGCCCGTCACCGGATATCCGCGGCGTGCGATCGGCACCGTGAACAACCCGACCCCGCAGCACTGGTCGAGAACCCGCGCCCCGGTGGGAAAGTCGAACAGCGGCGAGTCCGCCACCACCTCGGCCGCCAATGCGGCCCGCTCGGGCGAGAACATCACCGGCGAGAACACCGACCACAACTCGTCGTCCGCGTACCAGGCCATCCCGGCGGTCCTCCTCGAATCGATGCGCGCCGTCGACACACCTGTCGGACCGGGGGCGCCCGCGGTTCCCGCCGCCGGACGTGAAATTTCCCGTCGACTGGGAACATCCTGCAAGGGGCCTGTGCTCCTGGGCACACCGCGCAGGCGCCTGTACTCACAGCGTCACCGGCCTACTAGCCTGCCGGGCTATGAGTCGCTCGGAGGCCGAGGACGCCCGCCTGACCAAGCTGGCGCTGGCGGCGCGATCAGGTGATCGCGGCGCGTTGGAGGGGTTCATCCGGGGCACCCAGCGCGACGTGTGGCGCTTCATCGCCCACCTCGCCGGCGTTCACCTCGCCGACGACCTCGCGCAGGAGACCTACCTGCGGACGCTCAAGAGCATCCGCCGGTTCTCCGGGCGTTCCTCGGCGCGCACCTGGCTGCTGTCCATCGCGCGGCGCGTGGTCGTCGACCAGGTGCGCTACGAGCGTTCCCGGCCCCGCACCGACGCCGGGGCCGACTGGGCCGCCGCGGCCGACCGGGGCGCGGGCGAGCGAGCGGGTTTCGAGGGCATCGTCGAGCTGAACATGCTGCTGGAGGAGCTAGACGGCGAACGCCGCGAGGCGCTGCTGCTGACCCAGGTGCTGGGTCTGTCCTACCAGGAAACCGCCGAGGTCTGCGGCTGCCCGATCGGCACCGTGCGCTCCCGGGTCGCTCGCGCGCGGGAGCAGCTGCTCGAGAAAACGGCGCAGCAGTCGGAAGGAACCGGTTGAAGCACCAACCCGCCGGGAACTCGGGCCGCTCTTCGAGCGACAGTATGGACGTGGACTGCTACACGTACCGCGAGGCACTGTCGGCGAGGCTGGACGGCGAGCCGGCGCCAGTGCCCGATGACCGGCTGGAGGGCCATCTCGCGGAATGCGCCGGTTGCCGGTCCTGGCAGCAGCGCGCGGCGGAGCTGAACCGAGCGCTACGGGTCCGCCCGGTCGAACCGACACCAGACCTCGCGCACTCCGTGCTCGACGCCGCCCGCACGATGCGCGCCCCCGTCGCGCGCCGGTGGCCGCGAGTGCTGCTCGCGGCCGTCGCGCTGTGCCAGGTGGCGCTGGGCATCGCGCAAGTGCTGGGCGTGACGCACTTCGCGGACCACGGCATGGGCGACGTCATGACCGGGCATCTGCTCAACGAGAGCACGGCGTGGAACCTGGCGCTCGGCCTGGGCATGCTGTGGACGGCCTGGCGGGTCCGCGCGAGCACCGGCCTGCTGCCGGTGATGGCCGCGTTCCTGTTGGTGCTGGGCGGTTTCAGCGTCTTCGACATCATCAACAACGCGGTCCCCGCCACCCGCCTGCTCTCCCACGGCCTGCTCGTCGTGGGCCTGGTGCTGCTGCTCGTGGTGCGCCGCGACCTGTCGCGCTGGCGCCCGCGCCCGGGAGACGCGCAGAACCCGCGCACGACCACGACCGCCGAGGCGCTTGAAGACCACGAGCCCGGCCCGAGAGCGGAGAACCACCGCCACCTGGGCCCGACGGGCTACCGCCGAGCGGGCTGAGGCGACCACCCGTGTGCGTTTTGTGTCGCTATAGCAACAAAACGCACACAGGCCACGTGGCTGCGGAAACGTCGCTCCACGAACGGAGCAGCCGTTAGCCGAAGGTGATGAGCTGGCGGGCGACCTCGCCCCGCTTGAGGTTCTCGTAGGCCTCGTTGATGCCGGCCAGCGTGGACGTGCCGCTGATCATCGAGTCGAGGTCGAGCTTGCCCGAGAGGTACATGTCGACGTAGCGGGGCATGTCGACGCGGAAGCGGTTCGAGCCCATCGTCGAGCCCTGGATCTTGCGCTCGCGGAGGAACGAGTAGCCGTCCAGCGAGATCTTCTCCCCGAACGGGATCATGCCGATGATCGTCGCCGTGCCGCCGGGCCGGAGCATCTGGAAGCTCTGCTCGGCGGCGCTGGCCAGCCCGACCGCTTCGAAGGAGTGCTCCACGCCGCCGGAGGTCAGCTCCAGCACCGCCTGCACAGCGTCCACATCGGACGCATCGACCACGTCGGTGGCGCCGAACTTCGCCGCCAGGCGCAGCTTTCCCGGCAGGCGGTCGACCGCGATCACCCGGCCCGCGCCGGCGATCGCCGCGCCCTGGATCGCGGCCAGCCCGATCCCGCCGCAACCGATCACCGCCACGGTCTCCCCCGGCCGCACCCCGGCGGTGTTGAACACCGCGCCGAGCCCCGTGGTCACCCCGCAGCCGATCAGCGCCGCCTTGTCCAGCGGCATGTCCGGCCGGACCTTCACCGCCGCGTGCTCGTGCACCAGCATGTACTCGGCGAAGCTCGACGTGTTCAGGAACTGGTGCATCGGCTCGCCGCCGCGGCTGAGCCGCTGCGGACCGTCGGCCGGGCGCACCACGTCCTCCTTGGTGCACAGGTTCGGCCGGCCGGTGGTGCAGTACTCGCAGTGCCCGCAGAACACCGACAGGCAGGTGATGACGTGGTCGCCTGGCGCCAGGCCGGTGACCGCCGAGCCGACCGCCTCGATCACCCCGGCCGACTCGTGGCCGAGCACCACGGGCAGCGGATGCGGGTACTTGGCCTCCATGAAGTGCAGGTCGGAGTGGCACACCCCGGCCGCGGCGGTGCGGATCAGGATCTCGTTCGGGCCGGGCGAATCGAGGTCGACGTCGCTGATCACGAGCGGTCCGGGGGCGGTCTCCAGCACTGCGGCCTTGCACTGCATGGCGTCTCCTGCCGTGAACGCAGAGGGCTTTTCTGGAATCTCCTTCTAACCCGGATCGCCCGGGGTGTCAACGACTACTCGGGTACGACGACCGGCGAGCGCGGCGGCACGCCGGTGCCGGTTTCCTCGTAGTGCAGGCGGATTCCGTCGTCGGTGGTCGCGAATGGCATCCGTGCCTCCCGATCGGGTGCCGCATTGTCACCCGTCGAACGCGGCTTCCACAACGCCGCACGCGGGGGTCGTACCCGGCCACTAGGCTTGTGCCAGACCTTGCCGCCGGATGTGGGGAGCGAACCCATGGCGATCGCCCGCGCCGATCGAGTCGACCGCGAAGCGCTGCTGGAGTTCCTGCGGCCCCGGCACCGGGGCGTCCTGGTCACCACCCGCTCCGACGGCCGCCCGCAGATGTCCCCGCTGACCTGCGGGGTGGACACCGAGGGCCGGATCGTGGTGTCGACCTACCCGGAGCGGGCCAAGACCCACAACGCCCGCCGCGATCCGCAGGTGTCGATCTGCGTGCTCTCCGACGAGTGGAACGGGCCGTACGTGCAGGTCGACGGCCGCGCCGAGGTGCTGGACATGCCCGACGCGCTCGACGGGCTGGTCGAGTACTTCCGGTGCATCTCCGGCGAGCACCCGGACTGGGCTGAGTACCGCGAGGCGATGGCCCGGCAGGGCAAGTCGCTGATCCGCATCCACATCGAGCGCTGGGGCCCGATCGCCACCGGCGGCTTCCCACCCCGCCTCGGCTAGCGCCGCCGCGCTGGTTCACCCCCTCGCCGCAGTTTCAATTGAAACTGCGGACCACCGGCGTGTCGCACCCCGACACGCCGACGACTGTGGGCAACTCCCGCAATTTCAATGGAAATCAGAGGTTCGATTTCCATTGAAATTGCGGAACGACCAGCACGACCCGGCGCGCATCAGCGTGGTTTCCCGCAGAACCGGCACCCGCGTCACGCGGGGCCGGGCACCCCCTGGAATCGCGGGAGGGCGACCGCGAGGGCCGCGAGCCAACCGAAGCCGACGACGAGGGTCAGGCGTTGGAGGAGGCCACCGACCGGCATGAGCACCGGATTCTGGGCGAACCCGGCGCCGGCCAGCGCGAACCCGATGAGGAACACGACCGCGGTGCCGATCGAATAGACGGCCCAAGCCCGATGACCGGTGCGGGCGAGGCGGTAGCCGACCACGCAGCAAGCCGCGGGCAGCGCCGTGAACACCGGTGTCGAGAAGAGGTCGTGCAGCACACCGCGCGTGGTCCGCACGGCGGTCACCGGCGGCGTGCCCGGCGGGTAGCCGCTGATCGGGTCCGCCGCGAAAAACCCGGCGCCGATCAGCCCGACTCCCACCAGCCCGATCAGCACCGGCGCCCAGCGTCCACCGCCCAGCCTCCGCAGCGCGGGCCGCAGTCCGGCGGCGAAGGCGAGGACCAGCAGGCCGGTGACGATGAAGTTCACCGCCTGCATCCAGCCGGACTCCCCGATCGACAGGGAACTCACCGGATGCCGCAGCGGGCTGTAGTCCGCCCGGAACGCGCCCTCCACCAGGAACAGCACCACGAACAGCACCACGCCGACCGCACCGCAACCGAGCAACACCCGCTCGAAGCGCCGAATCCCCGCCATGGCGGCACAGCCTACGCCGGTGCTGCAATGTCCATGAACATCCTGACCAGGTGTGCTTCGCCCGACATGCCGGCTCCTGTGGACAACTTCCGCAATTTCAATGGAAATCGGAGGTCCGATTTCCATTGAAATTGAAGACCTGAGGCGTGAATGCCGCGCCCGCAGGGGTTCCGGGCGCTACTGGAGGGCTTCGCCCTTGCGGTCCGGGAGCAGGAACATCATCAGCATGTCCGCCGCGTACAGCACCGCGAGGAAGGCGATGGCGACCGCGAAGCTGGACGACTGGGCGATCAGCGCGAACACGATCGGCGCGAATCCGCCGACCGCGCGCCCGAGGTTGAACAGCACGTTCTCGGCGGTCGCACGCGCCGCCGTCGGGTACAGCTCGGCCATCAGCGCCCCGTAGCCGCCGAGCATGCCGTTGACGAACACGCCCATGACCGCACCGCCGACGAGCAGCGCGTACTGATCGGTGAGCTGGCTGTAGCCCAGCACCGACAGGATCGCCCCGGCCTGGAAGATCCAGAACGTGCGGCGGCGGCCGATCCGGTCCGCGAGCTGCCCGAAGATCCACATGCCCGCGGCCATGCCCAGCACCGTCACCGCGGTCCAGGTGCCGGATTTGGTGAGGCTGAACCCGAACTGCTTGGACAGGTAGGTCGGCAGCCAGGTCATGATGCCGTAGTAGCCGAAGGTCTGCACCGAGCACAGCACCAGCAGCGCGATGCTCGACCGCGTCGTCCGCGCGTCGGCGAACAGCAGCCGCAGCGGGAAGCGCCGCCGGTCGCGCTCGATCTTGGTGAACGCCTCCGGTTCGGCGAGCCGGTTGCGGAGCAGGAAAGCGATCAACGCGGGGATCGCGCCGATCACGAACAGCGTTCGCCAGCCCCACGCGGTCACGATCGGCCCGGCCGCCAGCGTGCCGATCAGCACGCCCGCCTGGCCTCCGACGCCGACCAGCGACGTGGCCCGCGCCCGCATCTTCGCCGGCCAGGTCTCGGCGACCAGCGCCATGCCCACGCCGAACTCGCCGCCGAGCCCGACTCCCGCGATGAACCGGTAGATCGCCAGGTCGAGGTATCCCTGCGCCAGCGCGGTGAGGCCGGTGAACACCGCGAACAGGATCACCGACCAGGTCAGCGTCCGGACCCTGCCGAAGTAGTCGCCCAGGATGCCGAACAGCACGCCGCCGAGCACCGCACCGATGAGCGTCACCGTGGCCAGCGAGCCCGCCTCGGTCTGGGACAGCCCGACGTCGAGGCTGATCGCGGTCAGCGCGACGCCGAGGATGAGGTTGTCCATCCCGTCGATGCCGTAGCCGACCGCGGACGCGACCATCGCCTGCTTCGCGTAGCGGCTCGGTCGCTCATCGGAACTGCCCTGTTCGCGGGCAGGCGTCACCTGTCGGCCCATTCGACGACTCCTGGTCTGCGGAAGGGCACGGCGCGTTACGGTGCTAGATTTTCGCCGTGCGGATGCCGTGCATCAGCATCCACCGGGCTTCCCGGCGGGTAAAGGCCGAGGGCGCCCGACGAGGCGCGCATCACTCCCACCTGGACAGTCCATATTGGACATACGACGCATTTCGGAGGATCGCTCATGGCGCGCCGGGCCGCGGATCCCTGGGACGGTGACCGGCCGCCGCACCTCCCGTGCCGCCGCGGGGAACTGCCGGAGATCTGCCTGCTGCCGGGCGATCCGGCGCGGGTGGACCTCGCCGCCGAGGTGCTGAGCTCCTTCCGCGTCCTCGGGCAGAACCGGGAATTCCGCGCCGGCACCGGGCTTTTCGACGGGGTCGAGATCGGCGTCTGCTCTTCCGGGATCGGCGGCCCGTCCACCGAGATCGCGCTCGTGGAACTGGCCGGGCTGGGCGTGCGCACGGTGATCCGCATCGGAGGCATGGGCGCGATGCGCCCGGAGATCGAGCCCGGCACGCTCGGCATCGTGCGGCGCGCCCGGCGCGAGAGCGGCGCGGCGCGCCACTACTTACCGGACGGGGACGCGGTGCCCACGCCGGCCGTCGCCGAGGCGCTGGCCACCGCCGCGCGGCAACTCGCCCGGCCGTCCCGCCCGATCACCGTGCTGTCGACCGACTCCTACTACCTCGGCCAGGGCCGACCGCTGCCGCGCTGGGAGGACCGCGCCGCGGAACGCATCCGCGAGGTGGAGCGGTCCGGCGTCGACGGAATGGACATGGAGGCCGAAACCGTGCTCGCCGTCGGGCGCGCGGTCGGCCTGTCGGTCGGAGCGGTCCTCGCGGTGCACGCCAACCGCGCCACCGACGCGTGGCTGGAGGACTACCGCGATCCGCAGCTGGACGTCGTGCGGGTCGCGGCGACCGCGGCCACGATCCTCGCCGGGCAGGCCTCCTAGAGCCGTCCGGGCCGCTTCCGGACTCCTGAAAGAGCGCTCCAGAAAGGCCCCGGGCAAGCTCCCCGAAGGCGCACGGCAGGCGGCGGTTTCGCGCGAAAACGGCGCGGCAGACCGCGAGCAGCCTTCGCAGTGGCCCGAAGCGCTCACGGCACGGGTCAGGCGGCGGTTTCGTAGGCGTGGGCGACGCGGTAGAGCGTCGCTTCGTCCCAGTGGCGGCCGATGAGCATCATGCCGATCGGCAGGCCGTCACCGCTCCCGCAGGGCAGGCTCAGCGCCGGGTGGCCGGTCGCGTCGAACGGCGCGACGTTGCCGATCATCTCGAACGAGCGCCGCACGATCAGCTCGCGCGGGCCGTCCGCGGCCGGCAGCGGCGTCGCCTTCATCGGCAGCGTCGGCATGACCAGCACGTCGAACTCCGCCAGCGCCGCGTCGTAGGCCGCGGTCAGGACGCGGGCCAGGTTCTGCGCCTTCGCGTAGGTGGTGCCGCCGTAGCGGCGCCGGAACAGGTTCCCGGCCAGCATCGACGCCTTCAGCGACTCGCTGAAGGCGTCGGCCCGGTCCTGCCAGCCGCGCATCGCGGTCATCAGGCTCGTCACGTACTTGCCGCGCCAGTTCATGCCGAACCCGTTGCCCAGCAGCATCTGCCACACCGCCCCTTCCAGGGCGATCGGGCTCCAGATCGCCACTCCCGAGCTGTGCAGCGGCACCGATGTCTCCGCGACCTTCGCGCCCAGCCCGGCCAGCACGCCCGCCGCCTCGCGGACCGCCTCGTCCACGTCGGATTCGGCGCCGGCCGTGCCGAATCCCTCGCGCACCAGGCCGATGCGCAGGCCACCGCAATCACCGGTGAGCGCCCGCGTGTAGGTGTCGGTGCGGGTTGCGGTCTGGCGCGGATCGAGCCCGTCCGGGCCGGCGATCGCCTCCAGCACAAGTGCGTTGTCGGCGACGTTGGCGGTGATCGGCCCGGCGTGGTCGATGGTGGCCTCGATCGGCATGATCCCGGTGTAGGGCACCAGTCCGTGCGTCGGCTTCATCCCGACCACGCCGCACCACGACGACGGGATCCGGATGGAACCGCCCTGGTCGCCGCCGATGGCCAGGTCCACCTCGCCCGCGGCGACCAGCGCCGCCGAGCCCGAGGAAGAGCCGCCGGCGGAGTGCGTCGGTTTGTGCGGGTTGCGGACCGGCCCGTCGGCGCCGGTGTGCGAGCCGCCGGAGAAGCAGAGGAACTCGCAGTGCGCCTTCCCGGCGATGGTGGCGCCCGCGTCGAGCAGCCGCGTCACCACCGTCGCGTCGACGTCCGGGACGTAGCCCTTCAGCGTCGACGAACCGTTCATCATCGGCACCCCGGCCAGGCAGATGTTGTCCTTGAGCGCGACGGTGCGGCCCGCCAGCGGCCCGTCGTCGCGGGTGCGCAGCTCGGTGCGCGCGTACCACGCGCCCAACGGGTTGTCGCCGGGCTCGCTCCACTGCCGCGGCGGGATTTCGGCGACCGGCTCCTCGAACGCGTCCACCACGCGGTACGCCTCGACGTTCGCCGCGATGAGCGCCAGGTACGAATCCGTTGTCGCGTCGTCCAGTTCGAGCCCCAGTTCGGCTGCCGCGGCTTGCAGTTCGGCCCGATCGGGATCCGGCACGGCCATCGCTACCTCCCACGTCGCGGACCTGGCGAGGCTACGCAGAAGACCGCTGGTGGCGGTAGATCTTCCCGGGTGACAACGGGATCAGTGGTGGTGCGCGACCAGCTCGTGCTCGGCGCCCGCCGGGTGGGCGTGGATGGTCGCGCCGCCGAGCCGCGGCAGGGCGTGCCGCAGGCGGTGCTCGGCGTCGTGCGCAACGCGGTGCGCGTCGGCGAGGCTGAGTTCCGGGGCGACGTCCAGTTCGGCCTCCGCGTGCAGTTCGTGGCCGATCCAGCGCATCCGCAGCCCGCCCACCGCGCGCACCCCGGGCGCCCCGGCCAGCGCGAGCTCCGCCCGGCCGACCAGCTCCGGATCCACCGCGTCGAGCACCCGGCCGAGGACTTCCTTGGCCGAGCCCCAGAGCACCATGGCGATCGCCGCCGTGATCAGCAGCCCGATCGCCGGGTCCGCCCAGCGCCAGCCCAGCGCGGCACCGCCGGCCGAGCCGAGCACGGCGAGGCTGGTGAAACCGTCGGTGCGCGCGTGCAGCCCGTCGGCGACCAGGGCGGCCGAGCCGATCTCCCGGCCCACCCGGATGCGGTAGCGGGCGACCAGCTCGTTGCCGGCGAAGCCCAGCAGCCCGGCCGCCGCGAGCCAGCCCAAGTGCTCGACCTGCTGCGGGTCGACCATCCGCCGGATCGCCTCCCAGCCCGCCAGCGCCGCCGACGCCGCGATCACCGCGAGCACGACGAGTCCGGCGAGGTCTTCGGCGCGGCCGAGCCCGTAGGTGAAGCGGCGGGTCGCCGCGCGCCGGGCGAGCAGGAAGGCGACCGCGATCGGCACCGCGGTCAGCGCGTCGGCGAAGTTGTGCAGGGTGTCGCCGAGCAGCGCGACGGAGCCGGTGAGGGCCACCAGCACGGCCTGCCCGATGGCGGTGACCAGCAGCGCCGCGAAGGATATCCACAGCGCCCGCATGCCCTTGCGGCTGGCCGCCAGCGGCCCGTCCACGACGTCGGCGGCGTCGTGGCTGTGCGGCGTCACCGCGTGCTTCAACCCCGCCCAAGCGCTGCGGTGTCCATGTCCATGGCCGTGGCCGTGGTGTGGAGGCTTCCCGGAATCCACGTGACCTCCTCCGGTCCGGCGAGCGGGGCACCCCGAACGATAGGCCGCCGACCAGGCATGCGACAACGCTGCTACTGGGAATCAGTTGCAGGAGAATGCCTTTTGCGGAAACCCATCACGTCCAAAGTGGACCTCTCACCGTCGGGGGTGCGGACCCGGCGCGCCTCCCTTAGCGGAGTCGGCGCACTGCGGCACTGCCGCCGATCAGCAGGAGCAGCGCGGCGAGGGCCCAGCGACGCTTCTCCTCGGTGTCGTGGCCAACGGTCCCGCCGCCCCGTTCCGGCGTCGTCGGCGCGTAACCGCCCGGTTCCGGCAGCGGCGGAGGCAAGAGCGGCGGCGGAGGCGGAACCGTTCTGCTCGGAGGCGCCGGGCGCCGGCTGGGCGGCGCCGAAGTCGGGGACGGGGTGGGCAGCGGCGTCGATGGCGTCGTGGATGCGGTCGTGGACGGCGTCGGGGTCGTGGTCGGCTGGGGTGGCGGAGGAG
>NZ_SMKW01000077.1 GCF_004348985.1 Saccharopolyspora elongata
GTCCCGAGCCGACCGCGGCTGCCCGGCCGCCCCGAACGGATTCCCTTCCTGCTGCTGCGGATCAGTCGTGGTCATCTGCGTACTCCATCAACTATCGGATCTTGTACACAACCCACCTGACACCCCCCCTTTCCCCTGGCACGACTCAGTTTTCGCCTTCGGCGGGGTGTTTCACCTGATCAAGCGACCATAAAAACAGTGCGAACGCGTGTTCGAGTGCGGGACAATTGAGGCATGACACCGCTACTGAACACCCACGACACGACTGTGCAGGCCATGCCCGCACAGTCAGCGGTGTCATGCACCGATGCTGAACTCGCGGCCCGTATCCAAGAGCTAGAAACCGAGATGCGGGTGCTGATGTGGGAACAGCTGCAATACATCGCCGAAGCCGACCACCGAGCCATCCACACCGAAACCACCGCCCGATCGCTCCAGGTCTGGCTGCAGGGACTGCTCAACATCGACCCGCGCGACGCGAAAACCCGCGTAACAGTCGCCCGCAATGTTGAAGACTGGCGGAGCCTGTACGGCGAGACGATGCCTCCCGACCTCCCCGACACCGCCGCCGCCCTGGCCGAGGGCGCGATCGGACTGGACCACGCGCGCGTCATCGTCAACGGCATCCGCCGTTTGCCCGACTACGCCCGCTGCCACCAGGCCACCGACGTCGAATCAACCCTTGCCGGGTATGCGCGGACAATGTCGCCGAGAGAACTGGAGAAACTCGCCGAACGCATCCGCTACCTCCTGGATCAGGACGGCGCCTACCGCGACGAGGAAGCCCAGCACGAAGAACGCGAGCTCCACTACGGCACCACCCGGGATGGCATGACCGTCATCAAGGCGAAGCTGGACCGCGAGACCGGGGCGAAGTTCGCCGCGCTCATGCAACCACTGGCCGCGCCCCGGCCCGAGATCGATGGAGAGAAAGATCCCCGCACTGCGGGGCAGCGCAACGCCGATGGGTTCGCGGCATTGCTGGATTTGGCGCTGGACCACGACGGGATGCCTCGTACCGGCGGGCAACGACCGCAGATGACCATCGCCATCGACTTCGACGACCTCAAGCGGGGCTTGGAGGTCATCGGCGAGGACGGCATGCCCGGCACGCTGAACACCGAACGCGCCATCACCGCCCACAACGCACGCCGTATCGCCTGCGACGCCGAAATCCTGCCCATCGTCCTCGACGGCGACAGCCTCCCACTGGACGTCGGCAGGACGAAACGCACCGCGCCCACTCACATTCGAGCCGCGTTGCTTCGGCGTGATGGCGTGTGCGCCTTCCCCGGGTGCGACCGCCCGCCAGGGACTCCGGAAGCGCACCACGTCGAGCACTGGGTCGACGGCGGTGCCACAGACCTCAACAACATGGTCATGCTCTGCGCACACCACCACCGCACACTCCACAACCAGCGCTGGGACATCACCATGCACGACGGGCGACCCGAATTCATCCCACCGCCCACAGTGGACCCCAGACGAACACCCAGACCAGGCGGCACAGCACTGCCCGCCCGGCACCGCGAACACCTCCGGGAACTCATCCCCCACCACGGGGCCCGGCGGGCGAATCATGACGCCCGGATATGGAGCTGCCCGTTTGTCGGAGTTATTCGGCCTGCGGCCGCTCCATGTGCAGCGCGGAACCAGGTGTCGGCTGGACGGGCCTGGGCCTCGGAAGTGCACGTGCCAAAAACGAGGAGACGCAGGTCACATTCGGCGATGTCACAGGGAGTCGAGTCACCTCGTCTCGGGAGGTGTAGCCACTGACGACCACGGAGGAGCACACCATGGACGCGCGACTGAACTACCTCGCCAGCACGACCGCCGCCAAGGCCAGCAAGTACATCATGTCGGCGGGCAAGGCTCTCAAGGAAGCTCCGCTGCCCGCCGCGACGAAGGAGCTGGTGGCGCTGCGCGTGAGCCAGATCAACGGCTGCGCCGCCTGCATCGACATGCACACGAAGGATGCCGCCGTTGCCGGTGAGACCTCGGTGCGGCTGAACCTGGTCGCGGCGTGGCGGGAGGCCACGGTCTTCACCGAGGCCGAGCGTGCCGCTCTGGAGCTGGCGGAGGAGGGCACCCGGGTCGCGGATGCGGCCACCGGCGTCAGCGACGACGTGTGGGCGCGCGCCGCCGAGCACTACGACGAGGAGCAGCTCACCGCCCTGGTGATCATGGTTTCCTTCATGAACATGGTGAACCGGCTGAACATCATCACCCAGCAACCGGCCGGCGACTACGTACCCGGGCAGTTCCACTGAACGTCAGCGTCAACGGGAGGAGAGTCGGCGTGAGCAAGGTCGAGGAGTTCGAAGAGCTGCGGCCGCTGCTGTTCTCGATCGCCTATCGGATTCTGAGCAGTGTCGGTGAGGCCGAGGACGCGGTGCAGGAGACGTGGCTGCGCTTCGACGGCTCCTCGACCCTGCCCACGTCGACCAAGGCCTTCCTGTCCACCACGGTGACGCGGATAGCGATCGACGTGCTGCGTTCCGCGCGGGTGCGGCGCGAGGAGTACGTCGGCCCGTGGTTTCCCGAGCCGTTGCTCAGCGATCCTTACCAGGATCCGGGCCGGGCGGCGGAGCTGGCCGACTCGGTGTCGATGGCGGCGCTGCTGCTGTTGGAGCGGCTCAGCCCGCTGGAGCGGGCGGTGTTCGTGCTCCGTGACGTGTTCGCCTTCGGGTTCGACGACATCGCTGCGGCGGTGGGGCGCTCGGAGCCGGCATGCCGGCAGCTGCTGGTGCGGGCGCGACGTCATATGGAGGCCGGGCGGCCACGGTTCGCAGCCGATCGGCAGGAGCGGCAGGAGTTGGCGACGCGGTTCTTCGACGCGTTGAAGGACGGCGATGTGGGCGCGCTGCAGAGCCTGCTTGCTGCCGACGTGCATTTGGTCGGGGACGGCGGCGGGAAGGCCCCGCAGCTGGCCCGGAGCGTCGTCGGCGCCGAGAACGTGGCCCGGGTGCTGGGCACCTTCTTCCCTTGGCTGATCCGGGTCGACGTGATGTTCGAGCCGCGCGAGGTCAACGGCCAGCCCGGCGCCATCTTCCGCGACCGGGACGGCAAGATCCTGTACACCATGGTCCTCGATGTGCTCGACGGGCAGATCCAGGCCATTCGGGGCGTGATCAATCCCGACGAGCTCGGCCACATCGGGCCGGTCGGCGACGCCTGGGCCGTCGACCGCGAGGTGAAGCAGGTCCGTCGGGGCCGGAAATGACGATGTCGCGGGACGCGCCGGTGCGCGGCCCGCGACATCGAGCTCCGTGCTATTTCTGGCCGTAGCCTGCGAACAGTTCCGCGCAGCGCGCGAGTTCCGCGTCGCTGAGCAGGCTCGGTTCGCCCGCTCGGCTCGCGGTCAGCCAGAGTTCGCACAGCCACTCCAGCTGCCGCGCCCGGTTGTAGGCCTGCGACAGGCTTGCCCCGATGGTGATCGTTCCGTGGTTCCGGAGGATGCACCCGGCGCGTCCTTCCAGCGCCTTGGACATCGTCTCCGCCAGCTGGTCGCTGCCGAAGGTGGCGTACTCCGCCACCTGCACGGTGCCGCCGAAGTCCGCGAGCTGGTAGTGCACCGCCGGCACGTCGTTGCGCAGCAACGACAACGCCGTCGCGTTCAGCGAATGCGTGTGCACCACTGCCCCGGCGTCGTGCCGCTGGTAGGCGGTGAGGTGCATCGGCAGTTCCGACGTCGGCTTGAGGTCGCCCTCCACCACCTCGCCGGTGAGGTCTACCAGCGGGATGTCTGCCACCGTCAACCTGTCGTAGTCGACGCCGGACGGTGTCACCGCCACCAGATCGCCGCTGCGGACCGACACGTTCCCGGACGTGCCGACCACCAGCCGGTCCGACGTCATCCGCCGGGCGATCTCGATGACCTCGCGCCGTTGCTCGGCCAATCGCGAACTGCTCACTTCATCCCTCGTTCAGCAGGTGGCGCCGGAAGATTCCGACGCCGACTCGTAGCCCTTGATCGCGGCGACCTTCTCCGCCGACGGCGAAGACTCGTCGAACCGGTGCTCCAGCCACTCCGACGCCAGCTTCCGGGCCAGCTCCAAGCCGACCACGCGCTGACCGAAGCACAGCACCTGGGCATTGTTGCTGAGCACCGACCGCTCCACCGAGTAGCTGTCGTGCGCGGTGACGGCCCGGATGCCCGGCACCTTGTTCGCGCTGATCGCCACGCCGAGGCCGGTGCCGCACACCAGCAGCGCCCGGTCCGCTTCGCCCTCGGCGACCAGCCGTGCCGCGTTGACCGCCACGTGCGGATACGCGGTGTGCTCGTCCGAGCCGACGCCCACGTCCACCACGCCGGCCACCCGGGGATCGTTCTCCAGGTCCTTCTTCAGCGCTTCCTTGTACTGCAGCCCCGCGTCGTCGGAGCCGACCACGATGCGCAGCGGCGCCTGCTCAGTCACTTCTCGCCATCCTTCCCGTTCCCGGCGAGCCCAGCACCGCCGGCGAGTACCGTCCCGATCCGGGTGAGCGCGAGCGCCAGCGACGTAGCGCCCGGGTCCGGGGTTCCTACGCTGCGCTCGGCCAGCGGCCTCGCGCGCCCGGTGCGGGGCCGAAGCTCCGCGGTGCTCTCGGCGGCCTTCGTCGCCGCCTTCGCGGCCTGCTGCCAGGCCTCGGTGCCGGTCGCACCCGCTTCGACGGCTGCGCGCAGCTCGTCCACGAACGGCACCAGCGCGTCGACCAGCGTCTTGTCGCCGAGCTCCGCCCGGCCCAGGCGCTGCACTGCCGCGAGAGCCGCCGAGGCGCCCGCGGTCAGGTCGTTGGCCATGGCCGCGCGGTGATCCGGCAGCAGGTCGCCGAACGACCGCAGCGCCGCGCCCCACAGCACGCCCGACGTGCCACCGGCCTTCGCCGCCCACGCGTCGCCCGCCGCGACCAGCACCGCGGCCGGGCCGACGCCCTGCGCCACGGCCTCGTCCGCGGCCGCTACCGCTGCCGCGCTGCCGCGCGTCATGCCGCGGCCGTGGTCGCCGTCGCCTGCGATCGCGTCGAGGCGGCCGAACTCTTCTTCCTTGTCGTGCAGCAGATCCGCCACCTCGTGCAGGGCCTTCACCACGACCGCCGCCGTCGCCTGGCCCTCCGGCGGAGCCACCACCGTCACCTTCTCCGGTGCCGCCGGCAGCTCTTCGTCCACATCGGACTCTTCTGCTTCGGCGAGGACGACGTTCCCCTTGCGGTAGGCGGGGGTGTCGGCCGGCGCCTGCCACAGCCGCTCCAGCTCCGGGTCCAGCCAGGTCAGGGTCAGCGAGCAACCGGCCATGTCCAGGCTGGTCACCAGCTCGCCCACCTCAGGCGCGACGACCTCCACGCCCGCCTCGGCCAGCAGCCGGGACACGGTGCCCCACACCACGAACAGTTCCTCGTACTTGGTGGCGCCGAGCCCGTTGAGGATCGCCGTCACCCGCGGCTTCGCCGCACCGGTCTTCGGTGCCTCCGCGAGCAGGCCGTCGACGAGGATCTTCGCCAGCTCCGACGCCGAAGGCAGGTCGCGCTCGGAAACGCCGGGCTCGCCGTGGATGCCGAGCCCGAGCCCCATCCGGCCCTCGGGCACCTCGAACAGCGGCTGGTCCTGGCCCGGCAGCGTGCAGCCGTCGAAGGCCACGCCGAGGCTGCGGGTGCGCGCGTTCGCGTGCTCGGCGACCCGCACCACCTCGTCGAAGGAGTAGCCCTCCTCGGCAGCCGCCGAGGCGACCTTGAACACCACGAAGTCGCCGACCACGCCGCGGCGCTTGGTCTGCTCCGCCGCCGGGGCGCTGGCCACGTCGTCGGTCACCACCACGTTGTGCGCGCGGATCCCGTCGCGTTCCAGGCGTTCCACCGCCAGCCCGAAGTTCATGTTGTCGCCGGCGTAGTTGCCGAACGAGAACACCACCCCGGCACCGCGGTCGACCGCTCGGCCCACCGAGTAGGCGTCGTCGGCCGACGGCGAGGTGAAGATGTTGCCGATGACCGAGCCGTCGGCGAAGCCCGGGCCGACCACCCCGCAGAACGCCGGGTAGTGCCCGGAGCCGCCGCCGGTGACCACGGCGACCTTGCCCTGCCGCGCGCGTTTCGCCCGCACCACACCGCCCGGCACCTGCCGGACGTAATCGGGGTGCGCCGCCACGAAACCGGTCACCATGTCCTCGGTGAACGACGCGGGATCGTCGTACAAGCGCGTCATCTGCTGCTCCTCAGCGCCATGTCTTGCAGGTCAGGAGGTCGCGCCCCACAGCGGGCGGGCGCGGTCGATCGATTCCAGGTACTCGCGGTAGCCGCGCTCGTAGAACTGCACGGCGTTCGGGTGCGGCACCACGGTGCGCCGCGCCGCGGCCCACTTGGCCCGGTCCACCGGCTCGCCCAGCGAGTCCCACGCGGTCATCGCCGCGCCGCGCGCGCCGACACCTTCCTCGTAGGGCACGTGCAACGGCCGGCCCAGCACGTCGGCGAAGATCTGGCTCCACGCCGCCGATCGCGCGCCGCCACCGCACGCCGAGACCTCGCCGGTCAGGCCCGCGGTCTCCAGGTTGTGCCGCGCCGCGTAGGCCACCGCCTCGCACATCGCGCGCACCAGGTCGGACTGCGTGGTTTCCAGCGACAGCCCGGTGAACTGGCCGCGGGCGTGCGGCTCGACGAACGGGGCGCGTTCGCCGGAGCTGGACAGGAACGACAGCGCCGACACGCCGCCGGCACCGGGTTTGCTGTTGCCCAGCAACGTTTCCAGCTGGTCCACGCCGGCGCCGACCATGCTCAGCACCCAGTCCAGGTTGGCGGTGCCGACCATCGCGGGCATCACCCGCAGGTACCGGTCCGGCAGCGGCGTCGCCAGCCACATGCCCGCGACCTCGCCGTCCGGGTCGATGACGACCTCGTCGCGCAGCACCTGGCAGCCCAGCGTCGTGCCGATCACCAGGCTGCCGTCGCCGACGTTGCTGACGCCGGAGCCGAACGCGCAGGCGGGCAGGTCGAACGGGCCCGCCGACACCGGCAGCCCGGCGGGCAGCCCCAGGTCCTTGGCGCTCTTGCCGTCCAGCGCGAACAGCTTGTTCGGCGGGGCCGGTTCGGCCAGCAGCCGCCGGTGCTCCTCGATGCCGCAGGCCTGCAGCGCTTCCTGCGAGTAGCTGCGGTTCGGCACGTCCAGGAACGGCAACGACGCGTCGGAGGCGTCCACCGTGATCTCGCCGGTGAAGCGCTGCACGATCGCGTCCACGCAGTAGCCGGCGACCGCGGCGCGCTCCAGCCGCTCCGGGGCGTGTTCGGCCAGGTGCGCCAGCAGCGGACCGGCCGAGCCGGGGAACATTCCCGACCCGGTCAGCCCGTACACCTTCCGCTGCACGCCGGAGGATTCCCAGCGGTCCAGCACGTCCGCGGCGCGGGCATCCAGCCACGAGATGGCCGGGCCGACCTGCTGCCCCTGATGATCGCGCAGCCACAGCCCGTCGCCCTGGCCGGTGATGGCCAGCGCCTCGATCGGCTCGCCGACCTGCTCGGCCGCGGCGGCCACCTCGCGCACCACCTGGACGACCGAGCCGATGACCTCTTCGAGGTCCTGCTCGACCCGGCCGCCGGACTGCCGGTGCAGCGTGCTGCGCTTGCTGTGCGTGACCAGCGCCGTGCCGTCGCGGTTGAGCAGCGACGCCTTGGTCACCGACGTGCCGACGTCGACCCCGACGATCATGGCCGCAGGCCTTCGAACTTGGCCAGCACGTCCGGGTTGGCGACGAAGCGCGGCCGCTCTCCGCCCAGGAAGCTGGCCACCTCGCCGGCGACGATCTCGGCGGCGCGGTGCGCGGTCTGGCGGGTCGCCCCGGCCAGGTGCGGCGTGGTGATGACGTTCGGCGCGTCGAACAGCGGCCAGTCGCGCGGCGGCGGTTCGATGTCGTAGACGTCCACCGCCAGGGCGCCGAGGCGGCCGGACTTCAGCAGCTCCGGCAGCGGCTCGTAGTCGAGCAGCCCGCCGCGCGCGGAGTTGATCAGCACCGCGCCTTCCGGCAGCAGCTTGAGGTTGTCGGCGTTGAGCAGGTTCTTGGTCTCCGGGGTGAGCCGCGCGTGCAGGCTGACCACGGAGCTGCGCCGCAGCAGCGCCTCCAGCTCGACGAGCTCGACGCCGTCGTTGGCTGCGTCCTCGACCTTGACGAACGGGTCGGACACCAGCACGTGCGCGCCGAAGGCCTTCAGCACCCGGGCCACGATCTTGCCGATCGCGCCGTAGCCGACGAGGCCGACGGTGGAGCCTTCCAGCTCGATGCCGGCGTTCTCGTAGGCGTAGTAGTCACCGCGCCAGTTGCCCGCCTTGAGCTCGGCGTCGGAGCCGGGGATGCGGCGCAGCGCGGCGAGGGTCAGGCCGACCGCGAACTCGGCGGCCGCGGCGGCGTTGCGGCCGGGCGCGTAGCTGACGATCACGCCGTTGTCGGTGGCGGCCTGCAGGTCCACGTTCACCGGGCCGCCGCGGCAGACGCCGACGAACTTCAGCTGCGGGCTGTTGGCCAGCACGTCCGCGGTGAACGGCGCCATCTGGGTGGCGACGATCTCCACGCCGCCGAGCGCGTCGAGCAGCTGCTGCTCGGTGCCGCTGGCCTCGTGGACGTTGCCGACCGGGCCGAACGGCTCGATGGGCCACGGCAGCTTCAGGGTGCTGAACTGCAGGTCGTGCGCGCCGGCGCTGTTGCGCAGGGCGTCGACGAACACCTCGGGAGCGACGAAGTGGTCACCTGCGGCCAGAACGCTGGTCATGAGGACTCCTTTGTCTCTTGCTTTCGGTGAGCTCGGCTGCCGCGGTCGTCAGCTGCCGACCGGTTCGGGCAGTGCGCTCACCAGGCGCGCCCGGACGTCGTCCAGGTCGGTGGCGATGTAGCTGGCCCCGGCCAGGGCGTCTTCGGCCGGCGGGTAGTCGGAGTTGGGAATGGCCACCACAGTCATCCCCGCTGCGGCCGCGGCGCGCAACCCGTTGCTGGAGTCCTCGACCGCCAGGCAGTGTCGCGAGTCCTGGCCGAGCTTCTCCGCGGCGGAGAGGTACACGTCGGGGCTGGGCTTGCCCTTGGGCACCTCGGCGCTGGAGACCGTCGCCGTGAAGTGCTTGATCAGGCCGTGGCGGTCCAGGACCGCGTCGATGAGCCGGCGCGGCGCGGACGAGGCGAGCGCGATCGGGGCGCGTGCGGCGACCTCGGTGACCATCTTCTCGGCGCCGGTCAGCAGCTCGATCTCACCGCCGTCGAGCGCGGCGATCATGTCGTCGACGACGATGCGCTCGGTCTCCACCGCGGACTCGGGGGCCGCGCTGAAGTCGGCCAGGAAGGCCGACCACTCGGGGGCGCTCATGCCCTGGACCTGCCGGGTCTGCTCCACCGTCCAGGTCTTGCCGCGAGCGGCGGCGAACTTCGCCCACATCCGCTCCCACAGGTGCTCGCTCTCGACCAGGACGCCGTCCATGTCGAACACGACCGCGCGGTGGGTGCCGTTCGGCCCTTCGGGCTGGGTCATCTTTACCTCCCGCCAAACACTGACACCGTCAAATTAACATGATTGACGTTAAGTGTCACCCTCAGAGTGATACTTCTGCGAGTCCGCGATGTCCGGCGACACGTTCTCCGCACCACGGGGCAAGATGGCCGCATGTCGTCCGCACCGAAGAAGCAGTCCGCCCGGCTCCTGCGGCAGCAGAAGATCATCGACCACGTGGTCGGGCAGGGGTTCGCCAGCGCCGCGGAGCTGTCCGAGCTGACCGGCGTCAGCCTGATGACGGTGCACCGCGACCTCGACGACCTGGTCACCCGGGGCCTGCTGCGCAAGTACCACGGCGGCGTCTCCGCCCAGCCGTCCACGGTGTTCGAGAGCAGCTCGGACTTCCGGCTGCACACCCACACCGTCGAGAAGGAAGCGCTGGCCAAGGACGCGCTGCAGTTCATCACGCCCGGCATGTCGGTGATGCTGGACGACTCGACCACCGCGCTCGCGCTGGCCAGGCTGCTGCCCGAGGTCGGCCCGCTGACCGTGGTCAGCAACTACCGCCAGGTCCAGGAGGCGCTGCGCGACGTGCCGGACATCCGGCTGATCGGTCTGGGCGGCGAGTACTCCCGCACCCACGACTCCTACCTGGGCCTGCCCTGCCAGGAGATGATCAGCACCTTCTCCGTGGACATCGTGTTCCTGTCCACCTCGGCGATGAACGCGCGGCTGACCTACCACCAGGAGCAGGAGATCGTGCTGGTCAAGCGGGCGATGCTGGCCAGCGCGACGACCAAGGTGCTGATGATGGACGCCAGCAAGGTGGCCCGCTCGGCGCTGCACCAGTTCGCGCCGGTGCGCGCCTTCGACCACGTGCTGCTGGCGGGCGAACTGGACGCGGCGCTGGTCGAGGAGATGCGCGAGGAGACCGACGTCCGGCTGTCGCCGGTGGAATGAGCGGACCAGCGACGCTGTTGATCTTCACAAAGATTGCAAATGAATTAACGTCTTGCGCGTTAAACTGAACAAGGTGCATGATAGCCAGCACCCGTTGACCGGGGGCGCGTCCTAGCCGCGCACCACCGGGAAGTTCCGATCCTTGGAGACAGTGATGTCCCAACAGACCTCTGCGGATGCCGAGTCGTTGCGGCCGGCCAGCAGACTCGACCGCATCGGTATCCCCAGGCAGCTCTTCTGGGGCTTCATCGCCGTGCTGATCTTCATGATCGGCGACGGCGTGGAGACCACCTTCCTGTCGGACTACCTGCAGCAACCCGAGGGCGGCGGACTGCCCGGCGCTACCGCGGCGTTCGCCACGGTCACCCTCTACGGCGTCGCGGCCATGATCGCCGCGTGGTTCTCCGGGACGCTCTCCTCCATCTGGGGCCCGCGCCGGGTCATGTGGCTCGGTGGCGCCTGGTGGGTCGTGTTCGAGGCCCTGTTCCTGTTCGTGGCGCTGCCCTCGCAGAACCCGACGTTCATCGTCGCCACCTACGGCATCCGCGGCTTCGCCTACCCGCTGTTCGCGTTCGCGTTCCTGGTGTGGGCGCAGATCGCCAGCCCCACCAAGATGCGCGGTTCAGTCGCCGGGTGGTTCTGGTTCGCCTTCACCGGTGGTCTGCCGACCCTGGGCGCGGCGGTCGCCGCGGTCTCCATCGGTGTGTTCGGTCTGAGCCAGCACGGCACGCTGGTGCTGTCGCTGGTGGTGGTCCTGATCGGTGTGCTCATCGGTAGCTTCGCGGTCCGCGAGGAGCACGGTCTCAAGCCGATCGCCGACGAGACGGTCGCCAACCCGCGCAGCCTCAAGCGGCTGGGCGAGGGCGTGGACATCCTCTGGCGCGACCGCCGCACCCTGGCCGGTGGCCTGATCCGCATCGTCAACACCGCGCCGCAGTACGGCTTCTTCGCGATGTTCCCGTTCGTGCTCGGCCCGGCCACGCCGGGCGGTGGCTTCCTCACCGCTCCGCAGCTGGCCACGCTCGCGTCGATCAGCTACGGCGCGAACATCGCCGCGAACCTGTTCTTCGGCGTGTTCGGCGACCGCTTCGGCTGGCGCCGCACGATCACCTGGTTCGGCTGCGTGGGCTGCGCCATCGCGACCCCGTTGTGGTACTTCACCGCCGTGTCCACCCAGAGCTTCGCGGTGACCGCCACCTTCGGCGTCGTCTACGGCATCCTGCTGGCCGGGTTCGTCCCGCTGTCGGCGCTGATGCCGTCGATGGTCTCGCCCAAGGACAAGGGTTCGGCCCTGGCGATCCTGAACTTCGGCGCCGGTGGCGCGGCGTTCGTCGGCCCGGTCGTGGTCACGATCCTGTTCCCGCTGGTCGGCGGCGGCGGGGTGGCCATCGCGTTCAGCGTGCTCTACATCCTGGTGGCGTTCCTGAGCCTGAAGGTCAAGGACGGCTGCGACCCCGGTGAGCAGAAGCTGGCGCAGCGAGCTGCGCAGCACGTCGCGACGGCCCGGTCCTCCGCGTAAGGTCCGCCGTCGTCGTGAGCCCGCGTCCCGAGGACGCGGGCTCACGTGCATTCGGCCGTCGTCGCCGAGCGCGACCAGGTGACGACCGCCCGGTGTGAACGCGAACGGTCCGGCGATCCGGCCGGGGAGGACGGTCGTGGTGGTGCCGAGCACCGCGATCCGGCCTTCGGCGTCGCGGGCCGCGACGATCGGGATGTCTCCGTCCAGCACGGCGAGCGCGGGATCGGACGTGGCGGCGGCGTCGATCGAGGCGACCGGCGACCATCCCGCGTGTTCGCCGAGCACGACCAGCCGCCCGGTCGCGACCTCTCGGAACGCCGCGAACGACTGGCGGCCTCGCGCGACGGCAACGGATCCGGCCGCGCGGTGCGCTTCCGGCGGCGCGACGAGCCGGCCGCCGGAGCCGTCGAGCCGCCAGTGCAGCAGCCCGGCTCGCGCGGTGGCGAAGACGTGCACCTCCCCGGTTCCGGTCAGCAGCACCGAAACGGTGTCGACGACGCCGGTGCCGCCGAGGTCGGTCCAGGCCGGCTGATCGGCGAACCGCGTGCTCACGCCGCCGCGCGCGTTGCGGACCGCGACCAGCGTCCTGCCCTCCGGTGTCGTGACGGCCGCCGGTGGCCCGGCCGACGGGGCGCCGAGGTCCAGCCAGCGGTTCGTCCCGTTGCGGAGCAGGATCTTGCCAGTGCGGTCCTGGATCACGAGCGTGCCCGGATCAGCGAACCCCACCGACCCCTCGCGCGGCACGAACCCCGAAGTGTCCACAGCGGACTCCCCTGATTCGTTGCCTTCGAAGAGAATTCCACCTCGGACGTAGGCGTACGAGAGCCCGCCGTCCCGGCCGGTCGTGGCCCAGTTCGCGCTCCAGGGCCAGCGATGCCGCATGCTTCGCAGCCACGTCGCATAGGGCTCCGCCATGCTCACCTCGGCGTCGTGCTCCGCGTAGCGCGCGAAGATCGCGCGCTTGTCGTCGACGATCTCCACGGGCAGGTTCGGCGGCGCATCCGCGATGTTGTAGTCGCGGTAGTGGACCAGGTGCGCCGAACCGGCGGATCGCATCGCTAGCTCGGCGAATCGCGCGGTCATCACGTGATCCGGGTGATCGTGGTGGACTCCCCATTGCGGCTGATATCGGACGTCCGGCTCGGGGTCGTGAGTCCGCACGATCCCGGGACCGAACCGCCGGTGGAGCCGGGCCAGCGCATCGAGCACCGAGGCGCGGTCGTGGACGCTGGTTCCCGCCAGCACCGAACCCTCCGGCCGCAGCGTCTCTACCCCGGCCGTCGAGTCGTGCCAGAGCCGGGTCAGCGCGTGCTTTCCTCCCGTGGCGTGCGGATCGTTGTCGTCGGGCAGGTTCAGGAACACCAGCCGCACCCGAGGCCGATCGCGCAAGGTCTGCACCTCGGCCTGACGGCCGCCGGGCAGCGCCAGCCCGGCATGGTCCCAGGTGTCGGGAACTCCGGCCATCGCCGCGAACGCCGCCCGAGCCCCGGCCTGCCGCTGCGCGGCGTACCGCGCGGCGGGCCGCACGTCGCTCTCCCCCGCCGTCAGGAACACCGTCGTCACGGTCGCGCCGGAGCGGATCGAGATGGCCAGGTCCGGGTTCATGAACAGGATGTCGTCGTCGGGGTGCGCCACGACCTGCAGGTGGGAACGCGCCTGCGCGGCAGCGGCGGGATCGACGAGCAGGGCGATCAGCAGCACCGCGATCGCGACGGCAAGTCCTCTCATCGCGGTTGCCTCCTCGCGCTCAGCGGGACGACGGTCAGCACCATCGCGAGCAGCGCTCCCGCGCACGCCAGCAGGAGGTGCAGGGCGAATCCGGGTGGACTCCAGGACAGCGCGAGCGTGCCGCCGGGCAGGCCGGGCGGCAGGCGCACGACGAGCAAACCCGCTTCGGTGCCCTCGACCGGCACGCGTCGTCCGTCCACTGTGGCCTCATACCCGGGCCAAGCCAAGCGCGCGAAGACCAGCTCCGCCCGGTCACCGGTGCGACCGAACCGCACGGTCTCGCTGCGCTGCCCGTGCCGCAGGTCGTCGAGGACCTCCACGCCGCGGCTGGCGCTCAACCGCCCGCGCGGCCAAGGCAGGGCCGATTCTCGTTCCAGCACAACGACATCGCTGTTCCGCCGGGCGATCCGCCAGCCCGCCGGCGCTTCGGTCACCTCGCGGAGGCGGCGCTGCACCACGACGTGGGTCGCCTTGAGCCGGTCGGCCAGCCCGCCCCACAACCGGTCGTAGGCCTGCGGGCAGGTGGCCCCGTAGTAGCTCAGGCAGAGCCGGCGGTGCAGCGCGTCGTGGCCGATTCCGGTGTAGGACACAAGGCTCGCGACCCCGGCAGCCGCGTGCATGTTGCCGAACAGCAGGTGCCGCCACGCGCTCCGGGAAGCGACGTCGTCGGGCGGGATCAGGTCTCGGTCGGCGATCTGCACCAGCGTGCCGCCGCGGAATTCCGCGGAGCGTGACCGGAGTTCGGCGACGGAGGTCGGGAAGTTGTAGACGGCGACATCCCGGTTGGCCGGGAACCAGGCCATTTGCAGCGCAAGCGCGCAGACCGTGCCGAGGTGCAGCACCGCGGCGACCAACCGCTTGCGGTGCACCAAGACGGCGAGCAGCAGGACGATCACGCCCAGCGACACGAGGTGCTTCGGTGCCAGCGCGGGCCACGCCGCGAACGCGAGATAGCCGCCCAGCAGGACAGATCCCGCGGAACACGCCATCCGCACCTTGAAGTGGTCGGTGCGCAAACCCCGCGACAGCGCCACGGCGAGCAACACCGCCAACGCCAGGTGCAGCACCGCAACGTGCCGCAGCGGCCACCGGAACAGCCACACGTTGGACGGCCCCAGGCACAGCAGGAAGTAGCAGCCCGCCACCACCACCGCGCACCGGCAGCGGCGCCACAGCGCTCCGGCGGACCGCCAGTCCAGCCAGGCCAGCAGCGGGACGGCGAACCACGCGAAGTAGGTGGCGGGTACCGACATCCGGAAGGTGCCGAAGGACAGGATCTGCGGCACGAACGAGGGCATGCTCGCGGTCAGCAGATCACCGATGCCCGGCACCAGCCGGCCGATGTTGAACAGCTCGTGCCCGGATCGCCACCCCACCGCCGATGCCGCCAGCACCGGGAAGAACACCAGCGGCAGGCTCGCGGCGACCGCCACCCCCACCAGCACCAACCGCCGGACGCGCGGCCGGTCGCAGCCGGTTTCGGCCAGCAGCCCGGCGAAGATCACGCCCAGCGCCAGCACACCGTAGGGATCACCGGCGGAGACGCACAGGTAGCACAGCAGCCACGCCCCGAAAGCAGGCCTCCGCCGCCGCAACGCCCACCACGCCCACGGCAGCCACGCGAAGCCCATGAGCCCGCCCGCCCAGGTCGCGGCCTGGAAGTACAGCACGAACCCGGACACCGGCAGCGCCACCGCGAGCACCGACGCGATCCCGCGCGTCGCCCCGTAACCGCGGCAGAGCAGGAACGTTCCGACGCCGAGCGTGACGAGGAACTGCGTCTTCACCACCGCCGCGCCGACCGCGAGATCGCCGATCCACACCACCAGCAGGAAATCCAGCAGGTGCACCGGATTCCAGATCCCGAACAGCGCCTCGGCGGCCAGGTTCCCGCCCATCCACGAATCGACGTCCAGCCCCAGCGGCCAGTCCCCGGCGATCAGCCGCTCGCCCAGCCGGTGCCACATCGGGAGGAACTGCGCCGCGCTGTCGTCCCAGAAGTAGAACGACGGGTTCACCAGCACCGGGACCTGGCCCAGCACCGCGACGGCCGCCCCGACACCGACCGCGCCCCGCCAGTCGACGCGCCGTTCGCGGCGACGCGGTCGGCCGGTGAGCGCCGCCCTGCTCAGCAGGAACGTCACGGGCACCACGACCAGGCCCGCCGCGACCGGGGCGAACCTCGAATCGACGCCGAACACCCCCACCAAAACCACGACGACGGCCGTGCTCAACCCGATCACGGTCAGGTTGGACAGCGGGAACAGCAGCAGGCTCCGCCGGTTCGGCACCACCCCGAAGGTGAACCGGCAGTTGAGCAGGTACGAGCACAGCGTCGCCACCGCCGTCGCGACCAGGTGCGCCACCAGGTACGGAACCAGCAGCAACAACGCCAGGTAGGCGGTGCAGTGCACGGCCGTGTTCACGCCGCCGACGAGCGCGAACCGCGCGAACTCCGATCTGCTTGCCACGCGCCACATCACTCCCCCTGCAACGCCAGATCGGCGGCCGGGCGCAACCGGTGCGCACGCGCCTGCGGGTGGAATTCCGGGCTCGACTCCTTGACGAGGTAGTGCGGCCGCCGCTTGGCCTCGAAGTAGCTCTTGCCCAGGTACTCCCCGAGCACCCCGAGGAACAGCAGCTGCAACCCGCCCAACCCCAGCACACCGGCGAGCAACGTCGCGTAACCGGGCACGTGCACACCGTCCACAATGGTGTTCACCACGACGAAGAGCACGTAACCGCCGGCCAGCAGCGCCACCAGCACGCCCAGGTAGATCGACAGCCGAAGCGGCCTGCTGTTGAACGAGGTCAGCCCGTCGATGCCGTAGTTCACCAGCGCGCCGAAGGTCCACCTCGAACCGCCACCGCCCCGCGGCACGTTCCGGAACGACACGTACGCCGTGTCGAAACCGATCCAGGCGAACAACCCCTTGGAGAACCGGTGGTACTCCGGCAACGACAACACCGCGTCCACGGCCCGCCGCGACAGCACCCGGAAATCCCCAACGCCGTCCTGCAATCGCACGTCCACGAGCCGTCGGCACGCCCAGTAGTACATCTTGGACAGTGCCGACCGGACGCGGCTCTCGCCGTCGCGGCCGCGGCGGGCGACGACCTGGTCGTAGCCGGAGTCCAGCAGCGCCAGCATCCGCCGCAGCAGCCTCGGCGGATGCTGCAGATCGGCGTCCAGCAGCGCCACCCGGCCGCCCCGCGCATGCCGCAAACCGCACAGCATCGCCGCTTCCTTCCCGAAGTTGCGGCTCAGCGACACGTAGCGGAAGCGCGGGTTCAGCGCCGCCAGCCGGCGCGCTTCGCGCAGCGTCCGGTCGGTGCTGCCGTCGTCGACCAGGATCACCTCGTAATCCCGGACGCGCCCGGACAGCGCCGCGACCAGCGCGTCGTGCAACCGTTGCAGGCCGTGCTCCTCGTTGAAGCACGGCACCACCATCGAGAGGTACATGGCAGGTCTCATCCCAGGTCGATCGACTCCCGCAGGAACCGGGAAGCCGCTGTGGGCCAAACGAATCGGCGCCGACCGTAGGGTCCGGGGCGCGCGGCACCCCCTCCCGACACACCGGCGAATAATCCGCCCGGGGCGGCTTTTCGCCACATGGCCACCCGATCGCGCAATCACGCGCCGGAAATGGCAGGCTGGCCGCATGGCCTCGTTTCCCCGCCGCAGCGCCCGCACCCAGGGCTTCACCCTCGGCGCGCCGCGGAACTTCACCGCCGGTGCCACCGTGCTCTTCCTGCGATCCGCAGGCGGCACCGAACGCAGCAACGCCCTCTGGGCGCTGGACACCAGAACCGGCCGGGAGCGGATGCTCGCCGACCCGGCCGCGCTGCGGGTGGCCGACGAGGTCTCGCCCGAAGAGCAGGCCCGCCGCGAACGAGCGCGCGAACGCGCCCTGGGCATCACCGGCTACGCCACCGATGGCGACGGGAACCTGGCCGCCTTCACCATCTCCGGCCGGCTGTTCGTCGTCGACGTCGCGACCGGCGACGCCCGCGAGCTGCCCGCCCGCCAGCCGGTCGCCGATCCCCGGCCCGACCGCGACGGGCGCCGCATCGCCTACCTCTCCGGCGGCCAGCTGCGGGTGATCGATGTGGACGGTTCCGGCGACCGCGCGCTGGCCGAACCCGACGGCGCCGACATCACCTGGGGCGCCGCGGAGTTCATCGCCGCCGAGGAGATGGACCGCCACCGCGGCTACTGGTGGTCGCCCGACGGTTCGCGGCTGCTGGCGGCCCGCGTCGACGAATCCCCGGTCCAGCACCTGTACCTCGGCGACCCGTCCGCCCCGCTGAGCGAGCCGAGCGCCATGCGCTACCCGGCGGCCGGCACCGCCAACGCCGACGTGTCGCTGGCCGTCCTCGACCTCGACGGCAACCGGGTGGACGTCAAATGGGACCGCCAGGCCTTCCCGTACCTCGTCACCGCGCACTGGTCCGGGCACGGTGCCCCGCTGATCGCGGTGCAGACCCGCGACCAGCGCACCCAGCTCGTGCTGGCCGTCGACCAGGCCACCGGGCAAACCACCGAGGTGCACCGCGACACCGACCCGCACTGGGTGGACATCAAGCCCGGCTGGCCTGCCTGGACCCCGGACGGCCGGCTGGTGCGCATCAGCGCGGGCGACGGCGCGTACCGCCTGGTGGTCGGCGACCAGCCGTGGACCGCCGCGCCCCTGCAGGTGCGGGGCATCCTCGACGTCGGCGACGACGATGTCCTGATCTCCGCCTCGGAGCAGGACCCGACCCAGGTGCACCTCTACCGCGTCACCGCCGACGGCGCCGAGCGGATCACCGAGCAGCCCGGCGTCCACACCGGAACTCGTTGCGGCGACGTGCTCGTCGTCGCCACGTCCACAATGGACGAACCTCGCACCCGGGTGCGGGTGCACCTCGACGGGCGCGAGATCGCCGAGATCGAGAACCTGGCCGAAGACCCCGCCGTCGACCTCAACGTCACGCTCCTCCGGCTCGGCGACCGCGAGCTGTGCAGCGCCCTGCTGCTGCCCACCGGCTACGACCCGGCCGACGGCCCCCTGCCGGTCCTGCTCGACCCCTACGGCGGCCCGCACGCGCAGCGCGTGCTCGCCCGCCGCCAGGGCTACCTGACCTCGCAGTGGTTCGCCGACCAGGGCTTCGCGGTGCTGGTCACCGACGGCCGCGGCATGGCCGGCCGCGGCCCCGACTGGGACCGCGCGATCGCCGGCGACCTCGCCGGCCCGACCCTGCAGGACCAGGTCGACGCCCTGCACGCGGCCGCCGCGCAGCACCCCGAGCTCGACCTCGACCGGGTCGCCATCCGCGGCTGGTCCTTCGGCGGCTACCTCGCCGCGCTGGCCGTGCTGCGCCGCCCGGACGTCTTCCACGCCGCCGTGGTGGGTGCCGGAGTCGTCGACTGGCGGCTGTACGACACCCACTACACCGAGCGCTACCTGGGCGACCCCAACGAGGTTCCCAAGGCGTACGTGGAGAACTCGCTGCTGGCCGACGCGGGCAACCTCGAACGCCCGATGCTGATCGTGCACGGCACCGTGGACGACAACGTCATCCTGGCCCACGCACTCCGGCTCTCGGCCGCGTTGACCGCGTCGGCCCGCCCGCACAACGTGCTACCGCTGGCGGGCGTCAGCCACATGCCCACCGATGAGACCACCAGCGAGAACCTGCTGCTGCTCCAGGTGGACTTCCTGCGCAGATCGCTGGCGCGCTAGAGGATTTCCAGCGGAACCGGATGCGGCGGCGCTGGGAAGCCCGCGTCGAGCTCGGCGAGATCGGCCGCCGACAACTCGATGTCCAGCGCCGCCCGGTTCTGCTCCACGTGCGCCACGGTGGCCGCCTTCGGGATCGCGCACACGCCGTCCTGCGCCAGCACCCAGGCGATCGCGACCTGCGCCGGAGTCACCGAATGCCGCTCGGCGACCCGCCGCAACGCCGGCTCGCCCAGCAGCCGCCCCTGCTCGATCGGCGAGTACGCCATCACCGGCAACCCCTGCTCCCGGCACCACGGCAGCAAGTCGAGCTCGATGCCGCGCCGGGTGAGGTTGTAGAGCACCTGGTTCGTGGCGGACCGCCGGCCCAGTTCGCTCTCGAACAGCTCCGACATGTCCCCGGGACCGAAATTGCTCACCCCGAAATGCCGGACCTTGCCGTCGGCACGCAGCTGCTCGAACGCGTCCAACGTCTCCGCCAACGGCGTGCTGCCGCGCCAGTGCAGCAGGTACAGATCCAGGTGATCGGTGCCCAGCCGCCGCAGGCTGCGCTCGCACGCGGCGACGGCGTCGCGACGCCCCGCGTTGTGCGGATACACCTTGCTGACCAGGAAAACCTCGTCGCGGCGCCCCGCGATCGCGGCACCGACGACCTCCTCGGCGCCGCCGCTGCCGTACATCTCGGCGGTGTCGATCAGCCCCAGGCCGAGGTCCAGGCCGTGCCGCAGCGCAGCCACCTCCGCCGCGCGCTGCGCGCGCCGCTCGCCCATGCCCCAGGTGCCCTGCCCCAGCACCGGCAGCTCCTGCCCGCCGGGCAGTCGTAGGCCTCGCATGCACACTCCGTTCCAGGTGGTGGATCAAAGCCGGGCGTGCGGCCAAGAATACGGATCAGCGCTGCTGCGGCAGCACGGCCACCAGCTCGAAGCCGCCGTCCGCGGACGGCCCGGCGTCCAGCCGCCCACCCGCCATCTGCACCCGCTCCGACAAACCCGCCAGCCCGGACCCGCTGCTACCGGCCTCGACGGCCGGTAGCGCACGATCAGGAGCACCGTTGCTGACGGCGATGTGCAACGAACCCCCGCGGCACAACAGGCTCACCTTGATCCCGGCGCCCGGCGCGTGCTTGGACGCATTCGTCAGCGCCTCCTGAACCACCCGGTACGCGGCCCGCTCCACCGCCGCCGGCACCCCGTGCGGCTCGCTGAGCTGGGAAGACAGCTCCACGTCCACACCGGCGGCGCGCGTCCGCCCCACCAGGTCCGGGATCTTGTCCAACCCGACCTGCTGCCCCGCCGTGCCCAGCCCCAGCGTCGCGCGCATCTCGTCCAGTGCCTGCTTCGCCAACCCGCGCAACCGGCCCGCGGTCTCCTGCGCGGCGGGATCACCGGTAGTCGACGCCAACGCGGCCGACTCCACCGCGATCAGGGTGACGTGATGCCCGACCGCGTCGTGGATCTCCCGCGCGATCCGGGCCCGCTCCTCAGCTCGCGCCGTCTCATCCTTCGCCCGCAGCTCCGCCGCAGTAGCCGCCTCCAGCCGCCGCAGGCTGTCGGCCAGCTGCTGCCGCAGCGACACCAACATCCCCAACGCGGTCGGCGCACCAGCGGCCGCCAGCACGAAAGCAAAGGTCAGGACGATCGAACCCGCCCCGAGCGACTGCGTGATCAGCACCGGGGTCACCGCGACCACCGCAGCCAGCAGAACCCCCGCGACCAGCGTCGACACCCGCGGCCGTGCACGCCCCAACGCGTACAGAGCCACAACCGTCGCCGGCCAACCCAAGCCACCGGCCAACGCGGGCATGCACAACAACACCGAGACCCACGGCAACCACAGCCGCAACGGCAACAACGCGGCGGCCACCAACCCGGACACCACCGCGTACCCGAACGGATCCGGCGCGGCCAGCACCGCAGCCGCCGGAATCCCGACGGCCAAAGCCTCGGCCCCCAGCCGCAGCCAGCGCCCCGAACTCACCGGAAGTCGCCCGCCACCCGCTGCGCGATCAACGCTGCCTGCACCCGGTTCTGCGCACCTAGCTTGCTCAACACCGTCGACACGTAGCTCTTCACCGTCGCCTCGGTCAGCCCGAGCCGAACCCCGATGTCGGCGTTCGACCGGCCATCGGCCAACAGCTGGAGCACCTGCCGCTCCCGCCCGGACAACCCCCGCACCAGCTGCATCTCGTGCACGTTGTCGGTCGCGCTGCGGAACCTCGGCAACAGCCGCGCCGTGATCCGCGGATCCAGCACCGCCCCGCCCGCCGCCAGGTCGTGCACCGCCCGAACCAGCATCGCCGGCTCGGCGTCCTTGAGCAGGAACCCGCGCGCCCCGAACCGCAGGGCATCGGCCACGTAGTCGTCCAGGTCGAAAGTCGTCAACACCGCCGCCACCGGCGCATCCGCCAACGCCGTCAACGTCCGCAACGCCGTCAACCCGTCCTTGCCGGGCATCTGAACATCGATCAGCGCGACGTCCACCCGGTGCGCGCGCACCGCCGCCAGCAGCTCATCACCGTTGCCCGCCTCGGCGACCACCCGGATCGTGCCGTCGGCCTCCAACAACACCCGCAGGCCACGCCGCAGCATGGCCTCGTCATCGGCCAGCACAACGCGGATCGGCCCCCCGCCGTCCTCAGCCCGCACCACTCGGTCACCTCCCCTGTTCCGAGCGCCGCCAGCAGATTATCGGGACAGCGTCAACGCAGCGCGCACGCCACCCGAGCGCACGGTGATCAACGACGACCACCCTTGGGCTTGCGCTCCCGCACCCGCACCGAGATCCGCACCGGACTGCCCACGAACCCGAACGTCTCGCGGAACTTGCGCTCCAGGAACCGCCGGTACCCGGCCTCCAGGAACCCGGTGGTGAACAGCACGATCGTCGGCGGCCGCGACTGCGCCTGCGTGGCGAACAGGATCTTGGGCTGCCGACCGCCGCGCACCGGCGGCGGGTTGGCCGCGACCAGATCCGAAAGCCAGCCGTTCAACCGGCCGGTCGGGATCCGCGTGTCCCACGACTCCAGCGCGGTGCGCAGCGTCGGCGCCAGCTTCGCCACCGCCCGGCCGGTCTTGGCCGACACGTTGACCCGCTCGGCCCACCGCACCCGCACCAGCTCGCGGTCGATCTCCTTCTCCAGCTGGTGGCGGCGGTCCTCGTCGACCAGGTCCCACTTGTTGTAGGCGATCACCAGCGCCCGCCCGGCCTCCACGACCATGGTGAGCACCCGCAGGTCCTGCTCGCTCAACGGCTCCGAAGCATCGATGAGCATGATCGCCACCTCGGCCGCCTCGATGGCCGCCTTGGTGCGCAGCGACGCGTAGTACTCGGTGCCGCTGGCGGTCTTCACGCGCTTGCGCAGCCCCGCCGTGTCGACGAACCGCCACACCTCGCCATCGAGCTCCACCAGCGAGTCCACCGGGTCCACGGTGGTGCCCGCGACGTCGTGCACCACCGACCGCTCTTCCCCGGTCAGCTTGTTGAGCAGGCTCGACTTGCCCACGTTCGGCTTGCCGACCAACGCGACCCGCCGCGGCCCGCCCGTCGCGCCGAAGATCTCGCGCGGCGTCTCCGGGAACGCGTCCAGCACGGCGTCCAGCAGGTCACCGGAACCGCTCCCGTGCAGCGCGCTGACCGGCCTCGGCTCGCCCAGCCCCAGCGACCACAGCGAATGCACGTCGGAGACGCCGCGCTGGTCGTCGACCTTGTTCGCGGCCAGCAGCACCGGCCGCTTGGACCGGCGCAGCACCCTGGCCACGGCCTCTTCCGTCTCGGTCGCGCCGACCCGGGCATCCACCACCAGCAGCACCGCGTCCGCGGTGTGCATGGCCAGCTCCGCCTGCGCCGCCACCGACGCCTGCAGGCCCTTGGCGTCCGGCTCCCACCCACCGGTGTCGACCAGCGTGAAGCGGCGCCCGTTCCACAGCGCGTCGTAGGCCACCCGGTCCCGGGTCACGCCCGGGACGTCCTGCACGACGGCTTCCCGGCGGCCCAGCAGCCGGTTCACCAGCGTCGACTTGCCCACGTTCGGGCGGCCGACCACGGCCAGCACCGGCTGCGGCTTCGGCGCCGCCTCGCCCTCGGGCGCTTCGACCTCGTCGAACTCAGCCCACTCGGCCTCGTCGGACCACGTGCCGTCCAGGCCTTCCACCGACTCGTCGGTCACGCTCGTTTCCCTCTCGAATAGTCTTTGTCCTGGTCCGCGACCAGCCGATCCAACTCGGCGATCAGCTCGACCAGTTCGGTGCGCACCGCCTCGGTCGCCACGACCAGCCCGGTGCGGCCCTTGCCCGCCGGCAGCGTGATCGGCTCCCCGAACAACACGTCGATCCTGGGTAGCAGCCTACGGCCCGCGCCCTCCGGACGACGCGTGCCCCGGCAGGCCACCGGCAGGACCTGCGCCTCCGACGCCCGCGCCAACCACGCCGCCCCGTGCTGCGCGTTCGCCACGTCGCCGTCGCCGCGGGTGCCCTCCGGGAACACCCCGACCAACCCGCCGGCACGCAGCACCCGCACCGCCGCCAGCAGCGGCGTGCGGTCGGGTTCGCCGCGGCGCACCCCGATCTGCCCGATGCGGCGCAGGAACCAGCCCAGCGGCCCGCGGAACATCTCCTGCTTGATCAGGAACACCGCGTTGCGCGGGATCATTCCGAACAGCAGCGGCCCGTCCACCATCGAACTGTGGTTGGCCACCAGCACCACCGGCCCGGTGCGCGGAATCCGCTCCGCACCATGGATCCGCACCCGGTACGGCAACCGCACGATCCGCCGCGAAATCCACTGGCCGAACCGGTGCAAGCCGCCGGTCGCGCCCTCGGGCAGGGTCTCGTCGCTCATGGTGTCGTCCGCTCCGCCCCGGCCAGCAGGCCGCGGCTCTCCACGTGCTTGTGCAGCTGCTCGAGCACCTCCACCACGCCCAGATCCGTGGTGTCCAGCTCCACCGCGTCATCGGCCTTCCGCAGCGGCGCCACCTTCCGCCCGGAATCCAGCGCGTCCCGGCGCTGCACGTCGGCGTGCGTGCGGTCCAGGTCGCCAGCGCGTCCCTCGGACACGTCCTGCGCCGTGCGGCGCTGCGCGCGGGCGTGCGCGGAAGCCGTCAGGTAGACCTTCAGGCCCGCATCCGGTACCACCACGGTGCCGATGTCCCGGCCCTCCACGACCATGCCGCCCGGCGACTCCAACGCCTCGCCGATCAGCCGCCGCTGCTGGGCGACCAGCTGCTCGCGAACCTCGGCGACCGCCGACACCGCCGACACCGCGCCGGTCACCTCCGGGCCGCGGATCTCCTGCCCCACGTCCGCGCCGTCCAGGGACACCGACGGCCGCTCGGGGTCGGTGCCCACGATCAGCGCCGCCGCCCGCACCACACGCGCCACCTCGGCCGAATCCGACGGCTCGACCTCCGCGCGCAGCACGGCCAGCGTCGCGGCCCGGTACATCGCGCCGGTGTCGAGGTAGGTCGCCCCCAACGCGGACGCCAACTTCCGGGACACCGTCGACTTGCCGGTGCCCGAAGGGCCGTCGAGCGCCACCACACCGCGGAGCCTGGCGTGTGCCACGTGCATGTCCTTCCCGAGCCGGAACCGATCGGCCCGGCACCGGCCGGACCAACCGTCCATTCTGCCTGGTCCGCCCGCGCGCATCCCAATCGCGTCCAGATCCATCCGGACCGCGGGACAAATGCGAAAGATCTCCTAATACAGTCTCGGGCGTGGACGTAACAGTGACCCCCTTGCCGGGGCTCGGCACGCAGCAGGACTTCACCACCCGCTCCGGCCACCGCATCGGCGTGATCACCTACCGCGACGGCCGGTTCGAGCTGATCGTCTCCGACCACGAGGACCCGGACAAGGTGGCCGCTTCGGTCGCGCTGACCACCACCGAGACCAGCACGCTGGCCAACCTGCTGGGCGCCCCGCAACTGGTCGCGCAGCTCAACGAGCAGCAGAGCGAGGTCGCCGGGATCACCACCTGGCAGCTGTCCGTCGCCCAGGGCTCCCCGTACGACGGCCGGACCCTCGGCGACACCGAGATGCGCACCCGCACCTCGGTGTCGATCGTCGCCGTCGTCCGCGACGGCACAGTGCATCCCTCGCCGCGACCGGACTTCGTGTTCGCCGCCGGCGACCTGGTGGTCGTCGTGGGCACCTCGAAGGGGCTGCGCGCAGCCAGCGAAATCCTGGAAAAGGGCTGATCCAGCCCGCTCCGCACACTTTCCCGGCCACCGGACCGGGACACGCGTCACCAACGGCGGTCCAACGCGTGCCGAACCCCTAACAACTCCATACGCAGGGAACACGCGAGAGGAAACACGGTGCACGACACGGCGATCTCCCTAATAGAGCTGGGTGCGGTTTTCTTCGGTCTGGGCATCCTCGGGAGACTCGCATGGAAAATCGGGGTGTCACCGATCCCGCTCTACCTGCTTGGTGGGCTGGCCTTCGGCACAGGCGGCCTCGTCCCGCTGCACGGCATCGAGCCGTTCACCCACCTGGCATCCGAGATCGGCGTGGTCCTGCTGCTGTTGCTGCTGGGCCTGGAGTACTCCGCGGGTGAACTCGTCACCGGCTTACGCCGCTCCTGGCTGGCCGGCATCGTCGACATCGTGCTGAACGCGGTGCCCGGCGCGCTGGTGGCGCTGCTGCTGGGCTGGGGCCCGCTCGGCGCGCTCACCATGGCCGGTGTCACCTACATCTCCTCCTCCGGCATCGTCGCGAAGGTGCTCGGTGACCTGGGCAGGCTCGGCAACCGGGAAACGCCGGTGATCCTGTCGATCCTGGTCTTCGAAGACCTGGCGATGGCCGTCTACCTGCCGATCCTGACCGCCGTGCTGGCCGGCGTCAGCTTCCTCGGCGGCCTCACCGCGGTCGGGGTGTCGCTGGTCGTGATCACCCTGGTGCTGGTCGTCGCGCTGAAGTTCGGCAAGTACGTCTCGGCCCTGATCGACAGCCCCGATCCGGAGGTCTTCCTGCTCCGCCTGCTGGGTTCGGCGCTGCTGGTCGCGGGCATCGCCTCGGAGCTGCAGGTCTCGGCGGCGGTCGGCTCGTTCCTGCTGGGCATCGCGATCTCCGGGTCCACGGCGGCGAACGCGACCCGGATGCTGGAGCCGCTCCGCGACCTGTTCGCCGCGCTGTTCTTCGTCGTGTTCGGCCTGAACACCGACCCCAGCCAGATCCCGCCGGTGCTGCCGATCGCGCTGCTGCTGGCGGTGGCGACCGTGGCGACGAAGGTGATCACCGGCTGGTTCGCCGCCCGGATGCAGGGCGTGGGCAAGATGGGCCGCTTGCGGGCCGGTGCTGCGCTGGTCGCCCGCGGCGAGTTCTCCATCGTCATCGCCGGCCTGGCGGTCGCCTCCGGCGCGGTGCCCGGCGAGCTCGCGGCGCTGGCCACGGCCTACGTGCTGCTGATGGCGATCCTCGGCCCGGTGGCGGCCCGGGTCGTCGAGCCGGTGGCCCGGCTCTTCCTCCCCCGCCAGGTCAAGAAGGCCTGAACGAAGAGCCTTCGGCTGCTCCCGAGCGGATCGGCCGAAGGCTCTCTTCCGGACGTTAAATTTCACTCAACACTGAAATCATTAACACTGTAGACACATCGGACCCGGTCCCGCCGACGCGAGACAGGGTCCGAGGAACGTCAGAGGCCGACGGCCCGGTACAGCGAGCCGATCTCCTGCCGGTTCAGCGGCCGGATCGCGCCAGGGCGCTCGCTGGTCAGCCGCACGTCGCCGATCCGCGTCCGCACCAGGCGCTGCACCGGGAGGCCGACGTGCTTGAGCAGCCGCCGCACGATCCGGTTCCGGCCCTCGTGCAGCACGATCTCCACCAGGGACCGGTTCTGGTTCGTGTCGACCAGCTTGAACCGGTCCACCTTCACCAGACCGTCCTCCAGCTCCACGCCGTCGCGCAGCCGCTGCCCCAGGTCCTTCGGGACCGACCCGAGCACCTCGGCCAGGTAGGTCTTGCGCACCTTGTACTTCGGGTGCATCAGCCGGTTCGCCAGCTCCCCGTCGTTGGTGATCAGCAGCAGGCCCTCGGTGTCCTGGTCCAGCCGGCCCACGTGGAACAGCTTGCCCTGGCGTTCCCGCAGGTAGTCACCGATGCACGGGCGCCCCTTGTCGTCCGACATGGTGCACAGGATGCCGGTCGGCTTGTTCAGCAGCAGGTGCGTCAGGTCGTCGTTGACCATCACCCGGTTGCCGTCCACGTGGATCACCGCGGTCGCCGGGTCGACGCGCCGCCCCAGCTCGGTGACGAGCTCGCCGTCGACCTCGATCCGACCCTCGACGATCATCTCCTCGGCCGCGCGCCGCGACGCCACCCCGGCCTGGGACAACACTTTCTGCAGCCGCACGCCTTCGGAATCGGCTTTGCTGGACGGGGAACGGTGCTCAGACGTCATCAATCGAATCCACTTCGGGCAACAAGGGGGCGAGCGGTGGCAAATCCTTCAGCGACGACAGCCCCAGCCGCTCCAGGAACAGCTCGGTCGTGCAGTACAGGATGCCGCCCGTCTCCGGGTCGGTTCCGGCCTCTTCGATAAGGCCGCGCCCCACCAGGGTACGGATGACGCCATCGACGTTCACACCCCGTACTGCCGCGACCCGCGAACGCGTCACGGGCTGCCGGTAGGAGATCACCGCGAGCGTCTCCAGCGCGGCGCGCGTCAGCTTCGAGCGCTGCCCGTCCAGGAGGTACCGCTCCACGTACGGCGCGTACGCATCCCGCGTGTAGAACCGCCAACCGTCCCCGATTCGCCGCAGGTCAATGCCCCGCTCGGCGTCGGCGTAACCGTCGGAGAGCCGCCGCAGCGCAACCCGGATCCGGGCCACCGGCTGCTCCAGCGTGTCGGCCAGCAGCTCCTCGCCCGCCGGCACGTCCACCACGAGCAGCAGCGCCTCCAACGCGGCATCGAGCGCGCTGTCGGAGGTCAGGTCCGGCACGCCCGCCGTCTCCACCGCCTCGGACTCCGCCGCGCGCGCCTCGGGGCTCTCGTCGTTCGCTGCCGTCACCCGTACTCCTCTTCCTCCTGGTTGGCGCGCTGCGCATCGGCTTCGACCTGAGCCTCCGCCACGCTGCCGCCCACCCAGCGCACGAGCAGCTCGCCCAGCGGGCTCTCCTGCTCGAACTGCAAGACCTTCTCCCGGTAGAGCTCCAGCAGGGCCAGGAACCGGGCCACCACCTCGACGGTGTGCCCGCAGTCCGACACGAGCTCCCCGAACGTCGCGCTGCCCTTCTCCGCCAGCCGCACCCGCAGCAGCGCCGCGTGCTCGCGCACCGAAACGCCGTGCTGGTGGATGTGGTCCAGCGAAACGGTCGGCGGCGGCTTCGGCCGGAACACCGCGGCCGCGATCTCGGCGAACCGCTGCGGCGAGACCCCGATCTGCACCTCCGGCAGCAGGTTCGCGAACCGCTCCTCGACCGACACCGAGCGCGGGTAGCGCCGTAGCGCCCCGGCCTCCAGCTCGCCGAACAACGCGGCGACCTGCTTGTAGGCGCGGTACTGCAGCAGCCGGGCGAAGAGCAGGTCGCGGGCCTCCAGCAGCGCCAGGTCGGCCTCGTCCTCCACCTCCGCGGAGGGCAGCAGCCGCGCCGCCTTCAGGTCCAGCAGGGTCGCGGCGATCACCAGGAACTCGGTGGTCTCGTCCAGGTCCCACTGCTCGCCGAGCGCCTTGGTGTAGGCGATGAACTCGTCGGTGACCTTGTGCAGCGCCACCTCGGTGACGTCCAGCTGGTGCTGCGAGATCAGCTGCAGCAGCAGGTCGAAGGGGCCTTCGAAGTTCTCCAGCCGCACCGTGAACCGGCCGCTCGCGCCGGAGTCCTCGCTGGACCGTTCCTCCGGTACCGCGGGGTCTGTCACTCGCCGGGCTCCTGGAGGCGCCGGACCAGCACCGAGTCCGCGCCGTTGCGGTCGAGGTCGGCGAGCACCACCGCAACCGCCTCCCGCACCACCCGGCCCCGGTCCACGGCGATGCCGTGGTCGGCCCGCAATGCCAGCCGCGCCTGCTCCAAGCCCAGCAACTCCTCGTCGGACACGTACACGGTGATCTTCGAATCGTGCTTGCGCCGACCCGTACCGGACCGCCCAGCTGCGGGCTGCGCCGGCTCCGGCTCCGGCTGCTCCGCCTGATCCGTCCGAGGAACAGTAGTACGGAAGAGTTCGGCCGCGCCGGGCAGGGCGACCCGCCGCGTCATCGGGCGATCACCTCGCGCGCCAGCTCCCGGTACGCCTGCGCGCCGGCCGAGCGGGGCGCCCAGCGGGTGATCGGCTCGCCGGCCACGGTGGTCTCCGGGAACCGCACCGTCCGGTTGATCACGGCGTCGAAGACGATGTCGCCGAACGCCTCCACGACGCGCGCCATCACCTCGCGGGAGTGCAGCGTGCGCGGGTCGAACATGGTCGCCAGGATGCCGCTGATCTCCAGCTTCGGGTTCAGCCGCTCCCGGACCTTCTCGATGGTGTCGATCAGCAGCGCCACGCCGCGCAGGCTGAAGAACTCGCACTCCAACGGGATTATCACGCCGTCCGCCGCCGCCAACGCGTTCACCGTCAGCAGGCCCAGCGACGGCTGGCAGTCCACCAGCACGTAGTCGTACTCCCCCAGCGCCGGCTGCAGCACCCGGTGCAGGGTCTGCTCCCGGCCCACCTCGGCGACCAGCTGCACCTCGGCCGCGGAGAGGTCGATGTTGCTGGGCAGCAGGTCCATGCCCTCGACGCTGGTCTGCCGCACCACGTCCTGGACGGAGACCGGGCGCTCCATGATCACGTTGTAGATGGTCTGATCGAGCTGGTGCGGCTGGACCCCGAGGCCGACCGAGAGCGCGCCCTGCGGATCGAAATCCACCAGCAGCACCCGGCGCCCGTACTCCGCCAGCGCTGCGCCGAGGTTGATCGTCGACGTGGTCTTCCCGACGCCGCCCTTCTGGTTGCACATCGCGAGCACCGACGCGGGACCGTGCCGGTCCAGCAGCGGCGGCTCCGGGATGTGCCGACGTGGCCGGCCAGTCGGACCGAGACCGCGCGGATTCGGCGCCAGGCCGACGTCTTCCGCACGACCCGTCGTCTCCGGGGCGATGCTCAGGTCGACCGCGCCCCGGGGCCGCCCTTCGGCGGCGGGCTGCGGTAGCGACATGGCGATCTGACTCCTTTGGTGCCGGTGGCGATCAAACGCAGCCTAAGTGGCATTCGTTACCAGCGGCAACGCGCCTCGCCGACGTATCGGAAGTTCCCTGTGATCTCCGTGTGATCAACGTCTACCCCCTGCGCCGCCGGCCCGCATTCGCAGCGTCACCAACTCACTCCGAAGCGTGTGCGCGCGGATGGGCCGTCGCGTAGACCTCCCGCAGCGTGTTGACCGTGATCAGGGTGTAGACCTGCGTCGTCGTGACAGAGGCGTGGCCCAGCAGTTCCTGCACCACGCGGACGTCGGCACCGCCCTCCACGAGGTGCGTGGCGAAGGAGTGCCGCAGCACGTGCGGCGAAACCGAGCCGCCGATGCCGGCGCGCTGCGCGGCGATCTTCAACGCGTTCCACGCGCTTTGCCGGGAAAGCCGGGTCCCGCGCGAATTGAGGAACACCGCGGCGGTTCCGCGCCCGCGCGCCGCCAGGCCGGGCCGGGCGCGCACCAGGTACGCGTCCAGCGCCGCCAGCGCCGGGCGGCCGATGGGCACCAGCCGCTGGCGGCCGCCCTTGCCGTCCAGCAGGACCGTGCGGTTGGTGCCGTCGATGTCGTCGAGGTCCAGCCCGACCGCTTCGGAGATCCGCGCTCCCGTCGAGTACAGCAACTCCAGCAGCGCCCGGTCCCGCATGCCCCGGGCGTCATCGCCACCGGCGTGGTCGAGCAGCTTCCCGACGTCGTCGATGGGCAGGGCCTTCGGCAGCCGCTTGGGCAGGCTCGGCGGCGCGACCTCGCGCGCGACGTCGACCGCCAGCTGCCCTTCGGCATGCGCGAACCGGTGCAGGCCGCGGGCGGCGACCAGGGCCCGCGCCGAGGACGAAGGTGCGAGCGCGGGCCGCTGCTCGGTGCCTTCCCGCAGTTCGGCCAGGAATCCGGACAGGTGCTCCGAGCGCACCTCGGCGAGCCCGGAAATCCCCTCCCCGACCAGGAATTCGGCGTACCGGCGCAGATCCCTGGCGTAGGAGTCGAGGGTGCTGCGGGCGGTGCCGCGCTCGACGGCGAGGTGGTCGAGGTATCCGGTGATCGCCCCGCGCAGGTCCGGCGGCAGCTCCTCGAAACCCCTCACCGGGCGGCGAAGCGCTGGGGCCGGTCCGGCCATTCGGCGTCCACCGGGCGCGGCCGCCCCCGGCCGTCGCGGACCGCCTGGGCGGCGAGCAGCCCGGCCACGCCGGGACCGTTGACGATCTCCCCGGCCAGCGCCATCCGCACCGCATCGGCCAGCGGGAAACGCCGGATCACCAGGTCCGCCTCCTCGTCCCCGACCGCCGCCGGACGATCCACATCGGACAGTCCGGTGGCCAGGAACACTCGGATGCACTCGTCGGTGAAGCCCGGCGAGGTGGCGACGTCGACCAGCACCGACCAGTCCCGCGCCGCGAGCCCCGCCTCCTCGGCGAGCTCCCGCTGCGCCGTGCGCACCGGCTCCTCGCCCGCCACGTCCAGCAGCCCGGCCGGCAGCTCCCAGAGCCGCCGGCCGAGCGGGTACCGGTACTGGTGGATCAGCACGACCTGGTCGTGCTCGTCCACCGCCACCACCGCGACCGCCCCGAGGTGCTCGACGACCTCGCGACGCGCGTGCCCGCCGCCGGGCATCCCGACCTCATCGGCCCGCAACGCGAGGATCTTCCCCACGTACACGTCCTCGCTGGCCAGGGTGGTGAATTCGTGCTCGCCGTCGGTGCGCGCGACACCTTGCTCCGTCGTGTCCACGCCGCCACTTTAGAGCGAACTAAGATCACGCACTGGGCGCCGGCTCCTGGACGGGCTCCAGCTCCACCGGCAGCCGTTCTGCGGCGCGGTAGTCCAGGGCCGCCTTAACGAACGCCGCGAACAGCGGGTGCGGACGGGTGGGACGGCTCTTGAGCTCCGGGTGCGCCTGGGTGCCCACGAAGAACGGGTGCACCTCGCGCGGCAGCTCGACGAACTCCACCAGCCGGTCGTCCGGCGAGGTGCCCGAGAACACCACGCCCGCCTTGCCCAACCGGTCCCGGTAGGAGTTGTTCACCTCGTAGCGGTGCCGGTGGCGCTCGGCGACCTCGGTGGAGCCGTACGCCTCGGCGACGATCGAGCCCTCCTGCAGCTTCGCCGGGTACGAACCGAGCCGCATGGTGCCGCCCATGTCCCGGTCACCGGAGATCACGTCGTGCTGGTCGGCCATCGTGCTGATCACCGGGTGCTTGGCGGGCTCCTCGAACTCCGTGGAGTTGGCCCGCTCCAGACCTGCCAGCGAACGCGCCGCCTCGATCACCATGCACTGCAGGCCCAGGCACAGCCCCAGCAGCGGGATGCCGTTGGTCCGCGCGTAGCGGATCGCGCCGAGCTTGCCCTCGATGCCGCGCACGCCGAAGCCACCCGGGATCAGCACGCCGTCCATCCCGGACAGCGCCTGCGCCGCGCCCGCGTCGGTCTCGCAGGTGTCCGAGCCGACCCAGGAGATCTCCACCTTCGCCCGGTGCGCGAACCCACCGGCGCGCAGCGCCTCGGTGACCGACAGGTAGGCGTCGGGCAGGTCGACGTACTTGCCGACCAGCGCGATCCGCACCCGCTCCGACGGGTTGTGCACCCGGTCCAGCAGGTCACCCCACACCGACCAGTCGACGTCGCGGAACGGCAGCCCGAGCCGCCGCACCAGGTAGGCGTCCAGGCCCTCGCCGTGCAGCACCCGCGGGATGTCGTAGATCGACGGCGCGTCCGGGCAGGCCACCACGCCGTCCGAGTCCACGTCGCACATCAGCGCGATCTTGCGCTTGAGGTCCTCAGGCAGGTCCCGGTCCGCCCGGCACACCAGCGCGTCGGGCTGGATGCCGATGTTGCGCAGCGCCGCCACCGAGTGCTGCGTCGGCTTGGTCTTCAGCTCGCCCGAGGGCGCCAGGAACGGCACCAGCGACACGTGCAGGAAGAAGCAGTTGTCCCGGCCGACGTCGTGTCGAACCTGCCGGCAGGCCTCCAGGAACGGCAGCGACTCGATGTCGCCGACCGTGCCGCCGACCTCGGTGATCACCACGTCCGGCGTGCGGCCGTCCTCGTCCGGCTCGGCCATCGCCCGGATCCGGGCCTTGATCTGGTCGGTGATGTGCGGGATCACCTGCACCGTGTCGCCCAGGTACTCGCCGCGGCGCTCCTTGGCGATGACCGTCGAGTACACCTGGCCGGTCGTCACGTTGGCGTTGCGGGTCAGGTCGCGGTCCAGGAACCGCTCGTAGTGCCCGATGTCGAGGTCGGTCTCGGCGCCGTCCTCGGTCACGAACACCTCACCATGCTGGAACGGGTTCATCGTTCCCGGATCGACGTTCAGGTACGGGTCGAGCTTCTGCATGGTCACCCGCAGGCCGCGGGAGGTCAGCAGTTCGCCCAGGCTGGATGCCGTGAGCCCCTTACCCAACGAGGAGGCCACGCCCCCCGTGACGAAAACGTGCTTGATCGTGCGTGCTTGCGGCACCAACAAAAGCTCCCCGTGGTCAAGCCGTCGCCTGGCTGGATTTCTGCACTGGCAGGACGGCTGGATCCGTCGCTCCCACGGAATTCCAGCCTAACGCACGACCACCGGGGCCGTGCACCGAGACCCGCCGCACGGCGTCGGGGCGACCGGCCAGGTCAACCGCCATCCGGCGGCCTACCAGCCGGTCACCGCCCGCATCCGCCGCGATGGGCCGCCGCGGTGAGCATCAACACTAGCCGCGGGTCTCCGGCACCGGACCCTGCGCGCTGCTCGCGACGCCGTAGTGCCCGGCCTGCCGCTCGGCCTGCTCCCGCAACGCCAGCACGACCGCCACCCGCCCCGAGGCGCTGTCCAGGTTGTCCACCGTGGACAACGACGACGCCAGCGCCGGATCCGCGCGCACGACGCCGACCGGCCCGGTCCCGTCCGCCGAGCCCGCGCCACCGGCGAGCACCGCGCCCTGGCCCGCGCGGTCGAGCTGCGCCGCGAAGCGAGCCAGCGTCGCGGCCTTGTCGCCCGCTCGGTCGCTCTCGATCCGGCCGCCGGTGAGCACCACGGCGAGCTGCGCGGGCCGCAGGCCCGGCGAGGCGGTCGCGAAGCCGCCGTCGGCCAGGCCCGCGAACGCCGCCGCCCGCTCCTGGTCGCCGGTCTGCGGCTGCCCGCTCTGCGGGTTCAGCAGGGCCAGCGGCCCGATCAGGCCGCCGGCCATGGTGCCGGGATCCGCCGCCGTGGGCAGCTGCACCCCGGCGGGCAGCAGCTCGGTGACCACGCGCCGCAACTGGTCCGCCCGGCCCGGGTCGGCGAACGACTTGCCCAGCCGCACCTCGCCGGTGACTTCCGCACCCGCCGCGCGCAGCAGCTGCCCGACCGCGTCGCGCTGCTGGTCGTCGGTGTTGTCGGAGGTGATCAGCACGACGCTGCGCTGCGCCAGCTGGCCCTGCACGGCCATCGGCCCGACCGCGGAGCCGAACGTGTCCGCGGCCGCGACCTGCGTCTTGAGCGTCGTCCGCTCGGCGTTGAGGTCGTCGACCTGCGCCTGCAGGGACCGCTGCTCGTCGCCGACTCCCGCCAGCAGCCGGCCGCTGAGGGACGTGGATCCGACGAGGACGCCCACGGCCAGCGCCAGGAAGACCGCGGCGATCGACACGATGTGGTACCGCAACGAGATCACGAGAAAAGCCCCTTGAGATAAGCGAAGACGGACTCGGCGGTGTCGGCGACCAGCCCCACGAACGCGGTGCCCAGCCCGGAGACCACCAGCGCCACGGCGGCCACCAGCAGCACCGCGAGGACCAGCAGCACGATCGCGCCGACCGGCGTCCGGCTGCGCTGCAGCGTCGCCACCGCGGCCCCGTCGATGACCTTGCTGCCCAACCGGAGCCGGGTGAGGAACGTCGACGGGTTCGAGCCGGAACGCCCGCGGTCGAGGAATTCGCCCAGCGTCGCGTGGAACCCGACCGTGATCACCAGGCTCGCCTTGTGCGCGTCGGCGAGCAGCAGCGCCAGGTCCTCCGGGTTCCCGGACGCCGGGAACGTCACCGCGCCGATCCCCAGATCCTGTATGCGCTCCAGGCCGGGCGCGTGCCCGTCGAGATGCGCCGGGATCACGAGCTCCGCGCCGCACTTGAGGGTGGCGGTGGCGATGGTGTCCGGGTCGCCGACGATGACGTCCGGCTTGTACCCGGCCTTGCGCAGCGTCTCGGCGCCGCCCTCCACCCCGATCAGCACCGGCCGGTACTCGCGGATGTACTTCTTCAGCCGCTGCAGGTCGTCGGCGTGGCCGTAGCCCGGCGCCACCACGAGCACCTGGCGCCCCTCCATCGAGATGCCGAGCTCGGGCACGCCGATGCCGTCGAGGATCAGCGTCCGCTCCTTGCGCAGGAACTCGATGGTGTTCGCCGAGAACGCCTCCAGCTGCGTCGACATCCCGGCCTTCGCCTCGATGAGCAGATCGGCGACGGAGTTGGCGTCCTGCGAGGTCCCGCGCCCGACCTCCCGCTCCCCGACGAACACGCCGCCCTCGTGCAGCCGGATCTTCGCGCCGTCCTTGATCCGGTGCACGACCTCGGGGCCGACGCCGTCGACCAGCGCGATGCCTGCCGACAGCAGCACCTCCGGCCCGAGGTTCGGGTAGCGCCCGGAGATCGACGGGGCGGCGTTGACCACCCCGATCACCCCGGCCGAGACCAGCGCTTCGGCCGTGCGCCGGTCCAGGTCCGCGTGGTCGATCACCGCGATGTCGCCGGACCGGACCCGGCGCAGCACATCACCCGGGCGCCGCTCCACCCTGGCGATCCCGACCACACCGGGCAGGCTTTCCTGCTGACGGGCAAGCAGACCGCTGAGTTTCATGCACCGATGGTGACAAATCGATCACCTGTTGTTGGTACGCCACGCCGATGCCGTTGGGCCGAACGGCCTAGTTGCCGCTGCGTTCCCGCTTCTTGGGAGCCGCCTTGCCGCGCCGCCGGAAGCGGGCCTGCGCCAGCTTGTAGGCCGTCGCGGTGTCCAGGAGCTCCTCCGCGTGGGCCCGGCCGGTCTCCGTGGAATCCATCCCGGCCAGCATCCGCGCCAGCTCGACGACCCGCCGCTCGTCGGCGACGACCCGCACGTCGCTGCGGGTCAGCCCGCCGTCCGCGGCGCCCTTGTCCACCACCAGGTGGCGGTCGGCGTAGGCGGCGACCTGCGGCAGGTGGGTGACGACCACGACCTGGTGCGTCCGGGCCAGGCGGGCCAGCCGCCGCCCGATCTCCACCGCGGCCCGTCCGCCGACACCGGCGTCGACCTCGTCGAAGACCAGCGTCGGCACCGTGTCCGCGTCGGCGAGCACGACCTCCAGCGCCAGCATCACCCGGGACAGCTCACCGCCCGAGGCGCCCTTGTGGATCGGCAGCGCGGGCGCACCGGAGTGCGCGATCAGCTGCAGCTCGACCTCGTCGACCCCGTCCGGGCCGGCGTGCAGGGTCCGGCCCTGCACGGGCAGCGCGTTCGGGTCGCCGGCATCGGCTTCCTTCGGCTCGACGACGACCTCCAGCCGCGCCTGCGGCATCGCCAGCCCGTCGAGTTCCTCGGAAACCGCCGCGGAGAGCCCCACCGCGGCTTCCTTCCGCGCCTCCGAAACCGCGACCGCGTGCTCGGCGAGCTCGACCGCGAGTTCGTCGCGCCGCGCGGCCAGCGCCGCCAGCGCCTCCTCGGAGGTGTCCATCCCGGACAGCCGGCTGCGCGCTTCGTCGGCCCACGCCAGCACGCCGTCGACGTCCGCGGCGTACTTCTTGGTCAGCTGCTTCAACTCGGCCTGCCGGGCCAGCACCTGCTCCAGCCGGGCCGGGTCGGCGTCCAGCCGGTCCAGGTAGCCGCCGAGCTCGCCGCCCACGTCGGCCAGCACCGCGACGGCCTCGGCCACCCGCGGCTCCAGCTCCCGCAGCGCCGGGTCCTCGGCGCCGCCGAGACGCCGCCGGGCCTCGCCGATCAAGCCGATCGCGCCCGGCGCATCCGGGTCGCCGTCGACCGCGCCGGTGAGCGCCAGATGAGCCCCCGTCGCGATCTCCCGGAGCTGGTCGACGTCCGCGAGCCGCCGCGCCTCGTCGACCAGCGCGACGTCCTCACCGGATTCCGGGGCGACGGCCTCGATCTCGGCCAGCCCGTGCCGCAGCAGCTCCGCTTCCCTGGCCAGTTCCCGCGAGCGTTCGGTGCGCTCGGTGAGCTCCCGCACCGCTTCGGCCCACTCCGCGCGGACCCGCTGGTAGTCGGCGAGCACGTACAGCACGGGATCACCGGCGAACCGGTCCAGCACCGCGCGCTGCTCACCGGACCGCAGCAGCCGCAGCTGGTCGTTCTGGCCATGCACGGCCAACACCTGCTCCGCCAGCTCGGAAAGCACGGCGTTGGGCACCGACCGACCGCCGAGGTGCGCTCGCGACCGGCCGTCGGCCGTCACGGTCCGCACCGCGATCAGGCTGCCGTCGTCGTCGGGCTCGGCCCCGGCATCGGCGGCGACCTTGGCCGCCGGCGAGTCGATCGTCGTCTGGAACCGGCCCTCCACGACGGCACGCTGCGCACCGGACCGGACGCGCGAGGCATCGGCCCGACCACCACCGAGCAGGTGCAGCCCGGTGACCACCATCGTCTTACCGGCGCCGGTCTCACCGGTGACCACGGTCAGGCCGGCGTGCAGTGCGAGCGTGGCGTCGTCGATGACGCCCAGTCCCTGGATGCGCATCTCCGCCAACACATCAAGCACCCTATCGGCATCCCCCGAGAAGTGGTGCCCCGCTGGGGTGATCAGCGCATGAATTGAAATTGTGGCTGTTTGCAGCTGTGCAGGCGGCGCCGCCGCGGCTCAGCGGGCGGTGGCGGGGCCGCGCCAGCCCTGGACCGGGAGCTCGAACTTGCGCACCAGGCGATCGGTGAAGGCCGTGTCGTGCAGCCGCACCAGGCGCAGCGGCGTGCTCCCGGCGACCACCTCGACCCGCGCGCCCGGCGGCAGGTCGAACTGCCGCTGACCGTCGCAGAACAGCACCGCGTGGTGGCCGTGCTGGTCGATCTCCAGCGCCACCAACGACTTCTGCGACACCACCAGCGGGCGGGCGAAGAGCGCGTGCGCGTTGCTCGGCACTACCAGCAGCGCCTGCACCTCCGGCCACACCACCGGGCCGCCCGCGGAGAACGCGTACGCCGTGGAACCGGTCGGGGTGGAGCACAGCACGCCGTCGCAGCCGAACGCCGACACCGGGTGGCCGTCGACCTCCACGACCAGGTCCAGGATCCGCTCCCGGCTGCTCTTCTCGACGCTCGCCTCGTTCAGCGCCCAGGTGCGGGCCAGGACCTCGCCGTCGAGCTTCGCGGTGACCTCGATGGTCATCCGCTCCTCGACGTAGTAGCGGGACTCGACGACGGCGGCCACCGCTTCGTCGAGCGCGTCGGAATCGGCCCCGGCCAGGAACCCGACCCGGCCGAGGTTCACCCCGAAGACCGGCACGTCGGCCAGCCGCGCGATTTCCGCGGCGCGCAGGAGTGTCCCGTCACCGCCCAGCACCAGGACGAGTTCCGTGCCCGCGGCCGCCTCCGGGCCGGGCTCGACCACCCGGAGGTAGCAGTCGGAGCTGAGCTCCGGGGCCTCCTCCGCGAGCACCCGCACGCACAGGCCCGCGTCGATGAGCTGACCGGCGACCTTCTCCGCGGTGCGCATGTTGTGCTGCCTGCCGGTGTGCACCACCAGCAGCACCTCTCGGGTCAACTCCACTCCTTAAAGCTTTTCTAAGCGGCGGGAGCCGCTTGCGGTGTGGGACTCAGCTTGCACCGCCGCGGGTTCTCAGGGGTCTTCTCGCGAGGACAGCCCCGACGTGGTGAATTGGCATTCATGATGTCGGGGATCCCACAGCGAGAAGGCTCCTGAGGTTCCGCCACCCGCACCGCCACGCAAACCACTCTAGAAACAATCAGTCAACGGTGCGAGCTCTTGCCTGAAGTCTGGGGTCCCTGCCGGACCGCGTCCAACACGAGCGCCTCCGCCGCATCCGCATCGGTGCTCGCGCCGGGCCGCAGCCAGGCGAAGTACTCGACGTTGCCCGACGGACCGGGCAACGGACTTGCCACGACACCGCGCAGGCCGAGGCCCAGATCGGCGGCGAACCGCACGACCTCGAGGACCGCTTCCGCCCGCAGCTCGGGATCGCGTACCACGCCACCCGAGCCTAGCCGCTGCTTGCCCACCTCGAACTGCGGTTTGATCATCGGCACCAGATCGGCTTCCGGCGTGGCGCAGGCTGTCAGCGCCGGCAGCACCAGCTTCAGCGAGATGAACGACAGGTCGGCCACCACCAGGTCCACCTGGCCGCCGATGTCCTCCGGGGTCAGCGACCGCACGTTCGTCCGGTCGTGGATCCGCACCCGCTCATCAGTCTGCAGCTTCCAGACCAGCTGCCCGTAACCGACGTCGACGGCCACCACCTCGCGCGCTTCGCGGCGCAGCAGCACATCGGTGAACCCGCCGGTGGACGCGCCGGCGTCCAGGCAGCGGCGGCCGGCGACCGTCAGCCCGGCCGGCTCGAACGCCTCCAGCGCCCCCACCAGCTTGTACGCGCCGCGCGACGCCCAGCCCGGGTCGTCGAAGTCCTCGGCGACCAACACCGGGGCATCGATCTCGACCGCGGTCGCGGCCTTGCGGGCCACCATGCCGCGCACGCTCACCCGCCCGGCGGTGACCAGTTCCGCGGCGTGTTCACGGGATCGGGCAAGCCCGCGACGAACCAGTTCGGCATCCAACCGCGCCTTGCGTGGCACTACCGTCAGCTCCTGTGTGCACTCGTTCCGGAGAGGAGGTTGTCCGCCTTCGACAGCGCATCGGTGAGCGCGGCGTGCACCGCCTCGAACCGTTCGACGTGCTCGGCGACCGGCAGTTCCCGCACCTCGTCGAGACGGGCCACCGCCGCCGCGATGGCGTCGACCGCCGGCTGACCGTCGTCGGCCGGGCGCGCCAGCATCGCGGGATTCGGCGCCTGCTGCCACGGAGAGGTCATCCGCTCCTGCTCCCATCGATCACGCCGCGATGGCTGTAGCGGCGACGCGTCCACGCTAGCGGAACGCTCCGACGACGCCGCCGCGACATGCGCCGGTCAGGCCAAACCCAGTTCCTTCAACGCATCCTGCGCGCGCTCGTCGGCTCCGCGCACGGCGACCGGCCCCGACGACGCCGCCCACCACGCGGCGCAGAGCGCGCGGAGCGCCGAAATCGCATCGCCCGGCTGCTCCCCGGCCTGCGCGGCCAGTTCCAGCGAGTCGCCGCCGACGCGGACCTGCCACGCGGGCTGCGCGCCGATCGCGACCTCGTCGGCCGACTGGTTCAGGGCGCGGAGATCCGCGCCGACGTAGCCGGGCCGCATGTCGGCGGTGGCTTCCAGCAGCTCCCGCGCCGTGCTGACGCCGGTCAGCACCATCAAGACCGGCATCGCGGCGTTGACCGCGCCCGCGATATCGGTGTCGAGCCGGTCGCCGACCATCAGCGGCTTCTCGGCCCCGGCGGAAGCGACGGCCCGGTCCAGCAGCGGCCGCTCGGGCTTGCCCGCCACCAGCGGCTCCTGATCGGTGGCCGCCTGCACGAGCGCGACGAGCGCACCGTTTCCGGGCGCCAGGCCGCGCTCGGTCGGCAGCGTGCGGTCGCCGTTGCAGGAGACCCACAGCGCGCCGGCGCGGATCGCCAGGCACGCCTCGGTGAGGTCGCGGTAACCGATCTCGGTGTACAGCCCCTGCACGACCGCGACCGGCTCGTCGGTGAACTCGCGGACCGGCACCAGCCCCGCCTTGTCCACCTCGGACACCAGCGCCGGCGAACCGACGACCAGCACCTTCGACCCCGGCGGCAGCTTCTCGGCCAGCATCGCGGCACCGGCCTGGGCGCTGGTGCTCACCTCGGTCCGGTCCGCATCCAGGCCGAGGCCGACGAGGTGGTCGGCCACGGCCTGGTCCGGCTTGGACGCGTTGTTGGTCACGTAGCGGACCGGGACGCCGCGGCGGTGCACCTCCTGGATCGCCTCCAGCGCACCGGGGACGAGTTCACCGCCGCGGAACACCGTGCCGTCGAGGTCGAACAGCACGACATCATGGCCGTCGAGAAGCGTGCCGCTCACTGCGCTCGCGCGCCCCCTCCTGCGTTGCCGGCATCGGCGTCCTGCTCGGCCGCCTTGTCATCCGCAGCCTTGTCATCCGCCGCTTCGTCGGCGGCGGCCTCGTCATCGACGGCCGCTTCGGAATCGGCCTCTTCGTCTTCTTCGAGCTCCTCGTCGAGCTCGTCGAGGTCGTCATCGACCTCGGCAGCGTCGTCGAGGTCATCGTCGTCGCCGATCTCGGCCGCCTCTGCCTCGGTGACGAGCTCCTCGACCACGTCCGGGCCGCCCAGCTTCTCGGCGAGTTCCTCGAGGCGGTCGGGGGCGTCGGTCTCGTCCTCGTCGTCGGCGTTGGCCGCGTGCACGAACCAGGTGAAGGCTTCCCGCTCCCGTCCGGCCGCCGCCAGGTTGTCGGCGTAGGCGTAGAACAGGCGCGCGCTCCACGGCTCCTGGAGCTTCGGGTCCAGCTCCGCGATCTGCAGGCTGACCACCGAGGCTTCGATCTCACCGAGGTCCCGGCGCGCACCCGCGGCGACGATGCGCAGCTCGACCGAGTCCTCCTGGTCGAGCTGGGTGGCCTCCTCGCTGCGGCTGAGCTCCACAGCGCGCTCCGGCCGCCCCATCGCGCGCTCGCAGTCGGCCATGATCGCCAGGTGCCCGGGACCGCCGGCCATCCGCCGGGCGGCGCGCAGCTCCGAAAGCGCCTCGTTCCACTCGCCCGTCAGGTAGGCGGCGAGGCCGTTGGCCTCGCGCACCGAAGGAATGCGCGGTGCCCGCTGACGCGCATACCGCGCGTGCTCCAGGGCGCGCTCCGGCTCCGAGTCGATCAGCTGGCCGGCGGCGATCAGGTGCAGCGCGACGTTGTCGGCCAGGCCCTTGGGCAGCGTCAGCAGCTCGCGGCGGATCTCGATGTCGAGATCACCGGGCGCCAGACCCTCGGGCAGCTGGGGCTCCTCCGGCCTCGGCGCCGACTCGACGGCGGCCTCGCCCCGCGACTCAGCCCGCGGCGAGTCGTGCCGGAAGCCACCCCGGTCCTGGCGGCCACCGTCGCGCGGCCCGCTCCGGCGGTCTCCGCCGCGGTGGTCCCCACCACGACGGTCCCGGTCCGGGCGTCCGCCGCGGTCGCGGTCGAACCGGTCGCCCTGCGGGCGCGGCCGGTCGTCCCGCCGGCGGTCATCACGACGGTCGTCACGGCGCGGCCGGTCGTCACGGCGCGGCCGGTCGTCACGGGGCCGGTCGTCACGCGGGCGGTCATCACGCGGGCGGTCATCACGCGGCCGATCGTCACGGCGGCGGTCGTCGAAGCGGGGCTTCCCCGGCCGGTCGTCACGACGGAAGCCACCGCCGCGGTCGTCGCGACGATCGTCGCGGCGGAAACCGCCCCGATCGTCACGGCGGTCATCCTTGCGGAACCCACCGCGGTCATCCTTGCGGAACCCTCCACGGTCGTCACGGCGTGGGCGGTCGTCGCGGCCCCGGTCGTCGCGGCGGAAGCCGCCACGGTCATCGCGACCTCGGTCGTCGCGGCGGAAGTTGTCGCGACGCGGACGATCGTCCCGCCGGAAGTCACGGCGGCCGCGGTCATCCTGTCCGCGGTCGTCCCGGCGGTCATCGCGCCGGAAGTCGCGTCCCCTGTCGTCGCGGCCCCGGTCGTCGCGGCGGAAGTCATCACGACGCGGACGATCGTCACGGCGGAAGCCGCCGCGGTCATCACGCTTGTCATCACGGCGGAAACCGCCGCGGTCATCGCGACCTCGGTCGTCGCGGCGGTCGTCCCGCCGGAAACCGCCCCTGTCGTCGCGACGGTCATCACGGCGGAAACCGCCGCGGTCATCGCGACGCGGGCGGTCGTCGCGGCGGTCGAAGCCGCGGTCTCGGCCGTTCTGCTCGTTGAAGCGGCGCGGCCGGTCGTCGCGGTCGTCACGACGGAAGCCACCGCGGTCGTCACGCCTGTCGTCGCGGCGGAAGCGGTTGTCACGGTTGTCGGAGTCGCGGCGGAAGCCACCGCGATCGTCGCGGGAACCGCCTGGGCGCCCGCCCTGACCGCGGAATCGGTCGCGGCCGCCGCTGAAGTTGTCGCGGCCGCCCCGGTCATCCCGGTTCCGGTCGTCACGATCATTGCGGTAGCCGCGGTTGTCGCGGTCGCCGAAGCGGCGCGGGCCGCCACCGTCGCGGTCCCGGCGGGGACCGCCTTGGGAACCGCGCCGATCGAAGTTTCCGCGGCCACCCTGGCCGCCTCGGCCGGCACCGGCCCCACGGCGAGGACCGCCGCTCCTGTCGTCGGAACCGGACACCGAACCTCCTGAAGCAGAAAATACTGAAGTTCCCACCAGGGTAGTCCCACCTGATGGCGGGTCTCGGCGGGTGGCACCCCTGATGTGAGCGGGGGCAACTCGTGTGAACCGTGCGGCGCCCGAACAGCGCGCAGCAACGGCTCCCGGACAAAAAGAAGGGGCCGACCGGAGATCCGTCCCCAAGGACGGGTCCGGTCGGCCCCTTTAAATAATGTGTCGGCGGTGTCTTACTCTCCCACACCCTATCGAGTGCAGTACCATCAGCGCTGGGGAGCTTAGCTACCGGGTTCGGAATGGGACCGGGCGGACCCTCCCCGCCATCGCCACCGACAACCCC
>NZ_SMKW01000078.1 GCF_004348985.1 Saccharopolyspora elongata
TCAGCTTCGGCAGCGCCCCCATCGCCCCGAACGACAACACCGACCCCACCGCCGCGATCACCGCGGCACTCTCGTAATGCTTCCCGTCATGCTCCTCGCGGGTGCCCTTCCCGATCTGGATCTGCTGACCCAGCCACACCACACCAAGCTGCTGCCCGAAACTCATCGCCAGCATGCCCAGAATCTCCACCGGAACACGCGGCACACTCGCCATCCGCTGCGCCATCCACCGCACAGCCTTCTCCACAATCAACTTGTGCATCAACGCCTGCGACATAAACCACGTCTGCACCCCCGGCACCCAAAACCACTGCACAAAAAACTCAAACTCAACCGCCAGCAACGCCAACTGAATCAACACCACCAGCTTAAGAAACTCCACCTCCATCGCGATCTGATCCAACGCATCAGCCATCGCATCAAAATGATCAGCCGCCGCATCCAAATAATTCGACGGACCATCCACAAACGGCGCCATCCGCGCCGCAAACGCCCGCTCCGACGCCCCCGCGAAATCCGACGACCGAATCCCCTCAACCGCCGCCTGCACATCCACCCGCAACTGCCGCAAACGAGCCGCATGCGACCGCCACACCGCCGCCAACTCCCGCACCTTATCCTCATTAACAGGCGGCGGCTCATCCCCCGTAAGCCAAAGGGACAGCTGGCGCTCAAACTCACTGAACATGATCGCCATAACCGCCCCTTTAACTTACCTAACCACTAACTAGTACTCGTACGAACTACGCCGACGCAGCCGAGTCGGCATCACCATCCGCTTCGTCCAGCTTGTATGCGGTGCCTCGCGCTCTCTCCCCTGCGTCCCCTATCGCATGGTCCAACAGATCCAAGAATTTCAGCGCGTACTCCTGACCGGGAACCACAGTCTCCAGCCAAATCTTGACGAAATCATTACCGCTGGCTCCCCTATAGCCCCCGGAGCCATCCCCAGCGCCGTCGAAGACGTTGCTGTACGCATCGAGAGCGATGGCGAAATCGCTCATGAGGTCCCGCGCTTCGTCAGCAACCCTCGAAATGTTGACCGCGCCGCCTGCCAGCGCGGAAGGATCTGCGGCGGTACGGTCACTCATTGAACGACTTCCACATCTTTTCGACGTCCGGGAACAACGCTTCGATGTCCGGCTTGCCGGAGAACAGCTCCGGAATGTTCATGCCTTCGGGCGCCATCGCGGCCGCCAGCTCGGTGACGTTCTTATGCGCCTTCTCCTGCGCGCCGGTGACCGCCTCGACGATCGCCGCGCCCAGCTCCTTCGGCGACAGGTCGCGCCAGCGATCGCCGCGCAGCACCACCTCGATGAGCCGGCCCTGCCCGTCCACAGTGGCCTTGATCATCTTGTTCTTGGTGGTCGCGGACTCCCGGACAGCCTGCACCTCCTCGACCGCGCCCGAGATCTTCTCGCGCTGCTCGTTCAGCTCCGCGAGCAGCTTGGACACTTCCTCGTCATAAACCGGATCCATCGGACGCTCCCTTCTGCCGTTACCCCGTCGACTTGGCGGAGTCGGGGTTCGAACCCTCTGCTGACGCCACGAATTCGGGGGCCTCGGTGGTTCGCCTGGCCGGCTTGGCGGGCTCGGCGGGGTTCGAACCCTCTGCTGACTCCACGAATTCGGCGGCCCCGGTGGTTCGCTTGGCCGGCTTGCCGGCCTTGCCCTTGCCGCTGGACGCCTTGGCCGGGGCGTGAACGTGGGTCGGGACCGGTGCGTCGTCCGTGACGCGGTAACCGCCATCGGGGCGACCGATGACCCCATCGCCCGCTGCCAGGTGAGCGCCCCAGACCTCTTCGTCCTCAGACAGCCAGGTCTGGCGTTCCCGTTCGCGGTCACCGTTGCCGCCACCACCGCCCGCGCCACCCATGCCACCCATACCGCCCATCGGCGGCATCATCGGCGGCATCATGGGCATACCGCTCCCGGCTTGGCGCTGGTCAGAACCGCCACCGCCGGCCCCATCACGGGAACCGCCGCCGAGGTCGCCGGACCAGTCCGACCACCCCTCGCCGCCAAAGCCCGAGCCGCCGGCGGCAGCGAAATTCGCGCCCTCGCCGAAGGAAGACTGACCAGCTCCAACGCCACCGGCGCCTGGCAGGCCGGAGCCACCCCCGCCTCCGGACGGGAGGTTGAGCTCCGCATGTCCCCCACCGTCCGAGGGCGCCGTGAACTTCGAGCCACCCCCATCGCCCGGCGACGGTGTAAAGCCCGAGCCACCGTTGCCACCCTTCGGCAGATCCAGGTTCAAGCCGCCGTCATCCCGACTACCCGGGAACTCCGGCACGTTGGACTTCGGCGAATTGAACTGCGCGGTCGGATCCTCCGGCTCCCAGCCTTCCCGATTACGATTCAGGTTCAAGCCGCCGTCATCCCGACTACCCGGGAACTCCGGCACATTGGACTTCGGCGAATTGAACTGCGCGGACGGATCCTCCGGCTCCCAGCCTTCCCGATTACGATTCAGGTTCAAGCCGCCGTCGCCGGGACGGCCACCACCGAATGGCGCGTTGAATCCCAAGCCCGGCGACCGCCCGCCCGATCCAGGGTTCGTACCGCCACTGCCCGGGACCCCGCCGAACGGTGTCAGCGGCAGCCCGCCGGATCCCCGACCGTTCGGGTCCGAAACGAAGGGATCGACGCCGCCCCCACCAGGCTGGTTGAAGTTCACCCCGTTCGGATCAGACCCGCCACCAGGCGCATTCAACCCAAACCCAGGACCACCAGACCCACCACCAGGCTGATCGAAATTCAACCCACCATTCGCATCAGACCCGCCACCAGGCGCGTTGAAGTTCACCCCGTCCGGATCAGACCCGCCACCAGGGAAATTCACCCCACCATTCGCGCCAGATCCACCGCCAGGCGCATTCAACCCAACCCCAGGACCACCAGACCCACCACCAGGCTGATCGAAATTCAACCCACCATTCGCGCCAGATCCACCGCCAGGCGCGTTGAAGTTCACCCCGTCCGGATCAGACCCGCCACCAGGGAAATTCACCCCACCATTCGCGCCAGACCCACCGCCAGGCGCATTCAACCCAACCCCAGGACCACCAGACCCACCACCAGGCTGATCGAAATTCAACCCACCATTCGCGCCAGACCCGCCGCCAGGGAAATTCACCCCACCATTCGCACCAGACCCGCCACCAGGGAGATTCACCCCACCATTCGCGCCAGATCCACCGCCACCTTTGCCGTCGGGGTTGAATTTCAGATCGGGACCGTCACCGCCACCCTTGCCGTCGGGATCGAATTTCAGATCAGGACCGTCACCGCCACCCTTGCCGTCGGGATCGAATTTCAGATCAGGACCGTCACCGCCACCTTTACCGCCGGGACCGCCGCCCGCAGTGCCGATTGTCGGTGGCGTCTTGTCAAACAAGTCCTTAAACGGCGGGTTGGCGATGACAAAGACCTCTTCCAACCGCGCGGCCGCTTTCCGGGCAGCTTCGTTCAGCGGCTGCAACTGGGCACGCACGGACTCACTGACAGCCTTGTTGATCCAGGACCATCCCAGCTCGGATCGCAAGTCGGCTTTGAGGCTCGTAATACCTTCCGGCAACGGCGGAGGGGTCCAAGTGGTTCCCGGTGCAGGACCCTGCCCTACTCCGTCCGGAGTATGCAGGGACAAACCTTTACCTGCCGAAGCGGTCCTGGAATCATACGACGACAGCACATAGTTGATGTACTCTAAACCCTCAGACTTATCTTTAAAATAGGGCAGGAGATAATTGGGGTCACCGGAGACGAGGCCGGATCCCGTAACATACGCCCAAACGTTCTTGACCGCCAAGGTGAGGGCGTTCTCGATCGCGTTGACCAGTCCGCCACTCACACTGTCCCACGCCGTCCCCATCTCGTTGCCGAACAGGAGCAGTCCGGACGTCACGTCGACGAGCCCTTCTGCCGGCGACGGGTTCCGGTGAGTAATCTGCTTGTACAGGTCGTCCAACAGGAAGTTGATCTGACGGACATGACCTTGGATGGCATAAGCCGCGCGGCCTTTGAACTCCGCGTCCGGGCTGTCGAGTCTGCTGATCCATCCCGCAGTCTTCTCGCGCGCTCCGTCCAGCCAGTTCACGTAATGTCTGATCATCCCCACGCCGTCAGCGGCTTGCACCCAGTCGATAGTGCCAACCCGAGCAGCCGTGACCTGTGGCATGTAGCTGTCGATCTCTCCGACGGCCGTGCGCCAGTCCGCCAGCAAAGCGTCGTTGTAAACCACCCTGAACCACGGTTTGCCGGGGGTCCAGCTTTCGGTTGTATAGGAGGTGGCAACACGCCCCCCGTCCCCGGTGTCGAACTGAAGCCAGCCCTTCGTCCCACTGCCCGCATCCAGGATCTTGTTCAGGTCCTTGCCCACGCCGGCAATCGTGAACAGAATCTCCTCGTAGGTCGCACGGGAGAGGTTATTCCGGCCATTGGTGACGTCCGGGTCGACGACGTTGCTGTCGTCGCCACCTGACCCGCCCTCGCCGTCCGACCCGTCGTTGCCGCTGCCCGACCCGTCATTCGACTCGTCCTTGCTGCTGCCCGACCCGTCATTCGACTCGTCGTTGCCGCTGCCCGACCCGTCATTCGACTCGTCGTTGCCGCTGTTCGAACCGTCGTTCTCGTCGTCCGCCACGACTACGCCCCTCCAGAACCTTGGCCGCCACTCATCTTCCCGCCACCAGAATTAAGGTCCGGGAATTCCGTGACAAAGTCATTCAGACTGTAGTTCGCCAGATCGTCGGTGTTTTCAAATACTTCGATGGCCCACCGCATCGCGTTGACAACTGTGCTCAGCCTCTGCCGAAGCGCCTCATTGACAGTTTCCACTGAGCCACCGAATTTCGACGCCCGAGCATTCAAATCTTTGGCAGGGCCCCACTGCGTATCCCGCGGCTGAGCCGTGAAAGTACCATTCAGCTCGCCATACCTGGAAAACGTGGCGTAGTCGATCAGGCCGTTCTCAACATCGTGTAACGCCCCCAGCAGCTTGAGCCAGTCGTCCTTGTTGAACCGGAGGTTGCCTTTGCCATCGGCGGACTTGACGGCCGGCAACGGCTTCGGCTTTCCGTCCTTGCCATCGCCGCCCTTTCCATCCTTGCCGTCGCCGCCCTTACCGTCCTTGCCATCGCCGCCCTTACCATCGCCCTCTTTACCGTCGCCGCCCTTACCGTCCTTGCCATCACCGCCCTTACCATCGCCCTCCTTGCCATCGCCGCCCTTACCGTCCTTACCGTCGCCGCCCTTACCGTCGCCCTCCTTGCCATCGCCGCCCTTACCGTCCTTACCGTCGCCGCCCTTACCGTCGCCCTCCTTGCCATCGCCGCCCTTACCGTCCTTGCCATCGCCGCCCTTACCATCGCCCTCCTTGCCATCGCCGCCCTTACCCTCGCCACCCTTGCCATCGCCCACCTTGGCGACCGGCTTTATCGACGTCACCGGCTCCCCCGGCACAGCCCCCTGACCACCAGCCGAACCACCGGATCCGCCACCGCTGCCTTTGCCGTCACCCACCTTGGCCATCGGCGCTTGCACCTTCACGCCTCGGGTAAGCGGCCCATCCCCCTGACCACCAGCAGAACCGCCGGAACCGCCACCATTACCTTCCTGGCCCCCAGAACCGCCCTTGCCGTCACTCTCCTTGGCGACCGGCTTATAAAGCGTCCTCGGCTGCAGCAGCCCATCCCCCTGACCACCAGCCGAACCACCAGAACCACCACCGCTGCCCTTGCCGTCACCCACCTTGGCCATCGGCGCTTCCACAGCCACGCCTCGCGTAAGCGGCCCATCCCCCTGACCACCAGCCGAACCGCCGGAACCACCACCGCCGCCTTTACCGTCGGCCTCCTTCGCGATCGGCATCGGCGCACGCACGCCTCGGGTAAGCGGCCCATCCCCCTGCCCACCAGCAGAACCGCCGGAACCGCCACCATCACCTTCCCGGCCCCCAGCACCGCCCTTGCCGTCACTCTCCTTGCCGACCGGCTTCGCCAGCGTCGTCGGCGCCATGTGCGCCGCTCGGGGTTCACCAGACGAACCGGAACCCGAACCGCCACCATCGCCTTTGCCGTCACCTTCCCGGCCCCCAGAACCGCCCCTGCCGTGACTCCCCTGACCACCAGAAGAACCACCGGAACCGCCACCATCCCCAGTCCTTTCCTCGCGCGGCGTGTGAGGCTTGACGCCCTGTCGGCCTTCGCCGGGGAGCGAACCGTAGGTCGGGAGGCCGTGGAATCCTGGCGGCGGCCCGTCCGAGTTCGGATCCTGGATCACCAGGGGCTGCTGAGTGCCTTCGGTGCGACTCGTTCCGTCCGGCGCGCATTTCGGTCCGTCGAACTCGATCTTGCCGTCTTTGCCGAGAGCGACTTTGCCGTCGTCGAGCAAGGGCGCCTTGTCCCGCGGACCAACCCAGCGCAGGTCGCCGTTGGGCATCACGATCAGCCCGGCGGTTCCGTCGTCTGGATTGCCCGACCCCGGCTTGCCGGACGCGAAAACCTTGGTCGGGTCGCCCTCGTCGTGCCCGTTGTAGAGGGTGTGGACGTCGCCGTCTTTTCCGATGCGGGCCTCGTACGGGCCGTTGTCCAGCAGCGGCGCGTCCTTCGGGTCGCCAACCCACTTGAGCTTCCAGGTGCCGTCGCCGTTGACCCAGGCCAGGCCCGACTCCTCAGATGAACCAGACGTGCCGTCCCCCGGCTGGACCGAGTGGACCGGCTTCACCATCGTCGTCGGCTCCGCCGATGGGAGCGCATCCCCCTGACCGCCAGACCGGTCGTGGAAATCCGATCGCTCGTCACCGACAAACGGCTCCCGCTCGCGATAACCGGCCGGCTCCGCCGATGGGAGCGCATCCCCCTGGCCACCAGACCGGTCGCCGAACTCCGACCTCTCACCGGCAAACGGCTCCCGCTCGCGATAATCGGCCCGAAAGACCTCCGGAGGGGGGTCGACGACGACTTCGCCTTTGTCCCCGAGGCTCACGTGGCCGTCTGGCGTCAGCGGAACGTCGCCTCTCGGTCCGACCCACCGCAACTCACCGTCGGGCATGGCCATGAACCCGGATTCATCGGGGTGGCCGCCAATGTGCAGATCCCGGTCGTCAGCAGAGGATGGCTCATAGTAGGTCGCGTTGGAAGCATCGTCGCGGTCCGCAGGGTTGTAGGACTGCTCAAGCTCGCCGGATGCATTGAGATGCACTTCGTATGGGCCGTTGTCGAGAAACGGCGCATCCTTCGGGTCACCGAGCCACTTGAGTTTTTCTTCTCCGCCCTCCTTGACCCAAGCCAAGCCTTCGTCGAGCGGTGTCCGGTGCGGGGTGTCATCCGGCCGGGGCCCCGGCTCCTGCACGTCGGGACCGTGCTGCGCGACATGGTTCGCCGGCGTCCCGTCCACACTCCTTCGAAAGAACACGGGAGTCATCGCCGGCCCGGGCATCGCCTGACTCGCGTCGGGAAGGTTCTGCCCGACATGGTGCGTCGGCGTCCCGTCCACATGCACATGCCCTGGCTGGGACACGGGAGTCTGCGGGTGCGAATTCGAATTCGGCGTGAAATGCGGGTCCGGGGTGTCATCCGGCAATTCCGCCCGGGTCGTCTCGTCCGGATCCGGCTGCTGCGGCGCGTTGGGACCGTGCTGCCCGGGAGCCAGCACCATCGCCCTGTTCGGCCCCAGACCATCCAGCCGCGGATCCGGCTGCGGTTCGCCGGTCGGCCGGTTCAGGCGATGGTTGCTGCCACGCCCCGGAAACTTGCCGCCCGCGGGGTCGTCAGTCATGGCGGAGGGTCCTTTCTGCACGCGAGTCACTGGAGGGGCGTGGAATTGATGAGGAGGATGACCGCGGGCCCACCGAAGCGGGCCCGCGGCCGAGGGGAAACGGGACTACATGGACATGATTCTGGCGCCCATGTTGTCGCCGTCCTTGAAAATCTCGTGCACCTTGAACGACTTGGTCACATTGTCGTTGAAGGCTTCCGACATCAAGCCGTACAGCCTGTTCCACTCAGCCTGGAGCGGACCCCACAACACCTCGGCCTGACCCTGCATACCTTCCGGAATCTTTTTCAGGCCCTGGTTGAGTTCCTCGATGATGACCCCGGCCGCGATATGGCACTGCCGGAGTTGCTCGTTGAGGTCCATGTAGCCGTCATGGTTGATGTCAAATCGCGACATGACTATTCCCTTTCTTGAATATGATCAGCTGCCGGCGGTGGTGTTGGCATCGTCGCTGGCCTGCGTGTTAGTAACACGGGTTGCGATGACCTTCGCGTTGAGGCGGTCCAGCTCTGTCACCAACTTCTCGAAGGAGTGGTTCCACTCGGAGAACTTGGTGGTCAGCAGACCACCGGAGCCCGAGTCGTTGACCAGTTTGATCTGGTCGGTCAGCTGCCAGACCTTCTGCTTGACCGTCGTCATGTTGGTGACCGCTTGGCTGGAGGCATTGATGCCCACCTGCAGTACGCCGGGGTCGAAGAAGAATTTAGGCGCCACGGGAATCGCTCCTATCCTTGTTGAGCACCATTGATTTTTTCGAGCACTGGCCCGGTTGGCAGCAGTGCCAGCAGATCGGCCGGAACCAGCCGAGCCGTCTCGACAGGGAGGCCAAGAGCGCTGGCCGCATCGGCGTCGGCCACCGGGAACTTGGCTCCCGCTTCGGTGATGAGGTAAATACCCGCACCAGGAACATCCGGCGCCGGGCGAGTGCGCGCCAGGAAGCCGGCGCCGGGGATGACCTCCACCCGGTCAGCCACCCGGCCGTCGCGCACCACCCCCGCCGTCTGATTGCTTTGCGCATCTCCCTGCGGCGGCGGCGCCGTCACCAACCGCGCCTGCGACTGCTCCCACCGCACGCACGGCACACGGCCCGCCAGATCCGGTCGGTCCGGCGGCTGCGACGGCAGCGCGGACTGCCACACCGGCGCGGGCAGCACGTTCTGCGTCGCCAGCTCCGAGGGCGTAATGCGCACGGCCTCTCGCGCGGGCGATGCCGGGTCGGCGCTGAGCAACGCGGACACGGTCGAGGTCACCGGGACCAGGCCGTCGCCCGCGGTCACGAAGTAGTTGTTCCCCACCGCATCGGGCACGACTATCAGCTGCCCGACCACGGTTTTCGTCCCGTTGAAGCTGGGCCCTGCCTTGCTCGCGTCCCGTTCCACCGGCGGCGAGCCGATGTCCGGACCGGACGGCAACGTGTTGAGCCACGACGAATCCACCGCGAGAGCCTGAGCCGGGTCGAGCCCGAGCGCGCGCGGCACCCATTCGGCCGCGATCCGCAGCCGCGTGCTCTGCCACGCCAGGTACATGTCACCGCCCGCGGTGACCAACAGCGCCTGGTCGTCGCGCATGCCGGAGACAGCTGGTCCCGCGCCGACCGTCACCGACAGCTTGGTGCTTTCGTCGGCCCCCGCGCACACGGTCCACGGACTGTCGCCCGACCCGGTGGGGATCGCGTCCGGTGCACCGAGGATCCCGATCGGCGCACCGCGCGGCACGTCCGCGAGGTCGGCCGTCTCGACCGTGACGACCTTGGGATTGCTGCCGACGAGCAACCGCGCGGACGCCTGGTTCAACACCGGCCGCAGCCGGCCGTTGACCATCATGAACCGGTTTCCGGTGTCCTCGGCGACAATCAGCGTTCCCGGCTCTCGCCACCCGTCGTTGCCGCCACCGATGTTGGTGAACAGGTTGACCACCGCAACGATCGCGGTCACCAAGATCCCGATGATGATGCCAACGGCGAGCCCGACTCCGGTGCGCCGCAGCGGGCGCTCCGGCCCGTCCGGGTCAGTACGCAAGATCGCCGAGGACAGCCTGCCCGCGACAAAAGAATAGGCGTCCACTTGGTCTCGCCTGGTGTACATCACTCACCTCCCAATCCCGGCACGGCCGTAGGTATGAAAATGGTTCAGAGCAGGGAAGCAACCCAGCCATAAACTCCAATCACGGAGAGCAGAATGGGCAGCACGGCCAGCGCGCAGATCCACTGGAGGATGTCGCCCCACCGGCCCCAGCGCGGAATCAAGCGCTTACCGGGCAACGTGTGCGCGGCGGCCACGGCGAGACCGGACAGCGACAGCAGCCCGAGCAGCACGCCCATCCGGCCGACCACCGGCATGCTCGCGCTCCAGCCGAGCATCAGCACTGTCAGCCCCATCCCGGCAGGCACCAGGGCGGATACCCGATGCCAGATTCCGACGACCTCACGGGCCTGCAGCAACAGCAGCACGCTGATCAGCGCAGTCAGCAGGATCGTGTCCCACTGCACGACCGACCCCAGTGCGATCAGTCCCCCGGTGCACAGCCCGCCGAGCACACCGAGGATCGAGGTCAGGTGAGTGTCGGTCAACGACGCGCGGTCGAGGACGCCCTCGCCCGGCAGCGGGTCGAGGCCCTCCTGGAACTCGTCCTGCGTGGTGGGTACCGGCTCCACCGACAGCCCGCCCAGCCATGCCGATATGTTCGGGGCTGCCCTGGTCAGCGCGACCGCGAGGATCGTGACGATCGCGGCCGTGGACGCGCCGTCCAGGCCGACGAGCACGGTCAGCACGCCGCCCAACGCGGTGAGCACACCACCAGCGGCCACCGCCTGGAACGCTGGCTTGGCCGTCTTCAGCGACACCCGGGCCAGCACGGCAGAGACAGCGATGGCCACCCCGGCGGACAGAATCCCCGGCCCGTCGATCCACGCCGGCGGCGCATCAGCACCGGGGAAGGCCAGCCCGGCCACCGCCGCAGCGAAGACTCCGACTCCAGCTAGGGTCGCCGCCTGCCCACCACTGTCGCGGACGTACTGCGACATGCCGGCGGCTCCGGCCAGAAGCAGCAGGCTGACCGTGGCCGCACCGATGGCGATCCCCGTCCCCGTCGCCGCGAAGGTGCAGACGAAGATGGCCAGCAGCGCGCACACCGCAGCGGTAGTCATGCTGGTGTAGTAGGTGAACGCCGGGCGCCAAGTGTCGCCACGACCGGACAGTCCGGTGTGGACACCGTCGACCAGGTCGTCGAAGTCGGCGACCGGCAGCTGGTCGTCGCGCGGTCGCAGGTAGAGCATGTCGCCGTCGTACAGCCCGGCCTCGGCGGTGCCCTTGTCCTCGTCAAGCGGCTCCTCGCCGAGCCGTTGCAGCACCCAGCCGCCGTGCTCCATGCCCGAGGTGGCCAGCGTGGGATCGAGGTGGCCGAGCACCGTCGGCATGAGGTCGGCTATTGCCACGTGCGCAGGAACGGCCAGTTCCACGCGCGAGGACGGGCCGATGATGATCAGCCGGCACATCTCGCTGGATCCACCGGAACCCGGGGCTGTGGTCGCCGTGCTCGTCGCCTCCATGACAAGCACACGTTTCGCCGAACGCGCCTGGTTCAGAAGAACCACGATGATCCGTCATCCCGCGGCCAGGGGCCTTCTGCTGCCACGCAAGAACAAGCGCAACAGGCTGTCGTGGAGTTGGCCACGCGGCGGTGGGATGCACTGGACGACACGCGATCGGGCAATGCGGGACGGCGATCGGCCCACGGTCGATCCGCCCCACGGAATCCGGACCGCGGTGCCCGCAGGCGGATCCGGACCGCGCTCACCTTCAAAGCGCCCCAACTCGCACAAGAGCGGGAGCGGTCCATGACCGCTCCCGCTCCTTCGTTTCCGGTCCTCAAGGCTCTTCGGCGAGTGCCTTGGCGGTGTCCACGATGAACCAGCGGATCGCCAGCACGACGACCAGCACCGGCACGCACATCAACGTCACCCGCCCGGCCGGGACGTCGAACCACATCGCTTTAGGTCGGTAACCGCTTCGCGGCAGGATGAGGTTCGGCGTCGAGCCGGATGGGCGAGAACGCTTTGAGGTCAACAGCCGGCTGCTGTCCCAGACAGAGGTCGCGGATGATCTGGCCGGCCATCGGCGCCTGGCACAGCCCGCGACCAGAGAATCCCGCCGCGTAGAGGAAGCGCCGGTGGCTTCCGCTGCCCTGGCCGATGAACGCCGTGCGTTGTGGCGCGACGTCCAGCGAGCCCGTCCAGGCGGTGTGAAGTTCGACGTCGCGCAGGCGTGCGTATCGCTTGGTCAATTCCTCAGCGACGGCACGGTGCCACAATGCTCGCTGGTCACCGCCTTTCGGTATTCCTTCCAGACCGATCAGCAGGGCGTCGCCGAGACGCCGCACACGCAGTGCGGAGCTGAGATGCAGGGTGAATGGAAGTGTCATGTCCGTCGCGATGGGACCGGTGGTCATAAGTTCTGAGGGCTGTGGAGTAACAGGCAGTGATACACCCGTCATCGCTGCGACCCGACCGCTCCACGGGCCTGCGGCGCACACAATCGCATCAGCGACGTAGTCTCCGTTGGTGGTGGCGACACGACCGCGCACGGCGTCCACACCGATGACCTCCATGCCGGTGAGCAGACGGACACCGCGCCTTTGAGCGGTTTCCGCGTAGCCATGCATGATTGCTTGCGGATTACAGGAGAACGCCTGCGGCGACCAGACGGCCGCCACAATATCCGCCGGATCGAGAAAGGGGTTGCGCTGGCACACTTGCGCGGCCGTGATGAGTTCCGCCTCCACACCGACGGCACGCTGCGCGTCAAGTTCGCGCCCAAGGGTTTCAACGTCCTCGCCTCTTGTGAGCACAACCAGAAACCCTGTTTGCTCCAATTCCGGATCGACTCCCGTCTCGGCAGCAAAACCTCGATACTCGGCCAGGCTACCAACAGCCAACTCTGAGTCTGCAACTCGCCGAGGGAAGTAGCCGCGGACGACACGCGCCGTCTGCGCTGACGTGCCGGATCCTAGATCACTTTGCTCGATAAGCGTGACCTCGATCCCGGCCTGGGCGCAGTAAAACGCGGCCGACAATCCAATAACGCCTCCACCAATGATGATGATGCTCGAGTAACTGTCCTCAGACATGACTCGACCGCCCGCCCGCCGACCGGTAGTTCCACTTGCTCGGCTCCAGTTCCCAGGGGAACAACTGCAGGTTCCACGCCCCCAGAGTGTTGACGTAGAGGGCCATTTGCTCCATCAGCGCGATGAAATCCTCCCGCTCGGTGACGGCGCCAAGCGCGCTGACGACCTGCTGGGTGAGTTCCCACAGAGCCTCCAGCCCGCAGTAGCCCAGAAACTCTGTGGGTTTGATCAGCAAGAGCTTCGCCATTTCGATCAGACCGCTGAGCGGGATATCGACCGATCGCGCCGCCTTGGCGAGGTTGGTGTAGGTCATGTAGCCCAACGGCCTGGTCTCACCGTTGACGAACACCAGAGTGGTGAGCACCGAGTCCCGGGTACCCGCGTCGGAGAATCGGCGGCCCTGATGTAGCTCGATCAACTCTGGTGGTGCCTCAACCATCGCCGCCTCAGACATCGCCGCGATCTTGTCAACGAGTTCGCGGACCGGCTCCGCTTGACAGACTTGCCGTCGTACCGAGTGCCCGCCAGGTCCGCCCAGACGCCGCACTTCGGCGATAATCGGCTCACCATTGCCGTGCATTGAATCCCAAACCGCCTGACCAACCTTCGCCAGTACGTCGATGTCGGCCTGCTCGACTCGACCGATCGGCGCCGTCGGCATCGGCTCGGTCAAGGTCCCATACTTGATCGAGAGATGTTGTATTGCAGAGCAGGAAACTGTTCCAGACGGCACGGCTTGACGATTCGTTCGATAGTCCGGCACCGCGTGCAGCACCCCATGCGCGGGCGGCACATGGTACAGGCAGTCCCCTGCCACCAGCGCGTGCCCTTGCAGCGTGCGATACGGCAGCGCAGCCCACAGTGGTTCGATAAGATCGGCGTTAACGTCTTCATCGAGCGTAATTGCAACTCTCGCCCCGATTGACTTCCAATTAATTTCGATCTTCCGTGCCACTTCGCGACCTCCTCAAAGAACTTTCGCACATATGTGTCGTTGTCAAGCCAAGAAAGTCCGGCGCATGCAATGGAGCAGCAAGCGACGTTCAGCAACTTCGGTCGACATTCGTACTGCAGCTCGAGTCCAGGCGGCAACTGCCCCCGGAGAATGTGCACCAACACACCGATAAATATGCCCACCACACCTAGCCTTGATCACTCGCGGGAAGGTGCCTAAGGCCAACCGGGCGTCCCGGCATACTCTGACCGGCGGATCCGGTTAGAAGACCGACCATCCGGTCAGGGTGGTGAAGTGATCGAGCGCGGCCACACCGGCCACGGAGTTGCCGCGCTTGTCCAGCCCCGGGCTCCACACCGCGACCGCGCACCGGCCCGGCACGATCGCGAGGATCCCGCCGCCGACCCCGCTCTTGCCCGGGACGCCGACCCGGTAGGCGAAATCCCCGGCGGCGTCGTAGGTCCCGCAGGTGAGCATGATCGCGTTGATCCGCTTGGCCTGCCTGCACGTGAGCAGCTGCGAACCGTCGCGGCGGACACCGTGCGCGGCGAGGAACAGCCCCGCCAGGACCAGATCGCGGCAGCTCATCTCGATCGAGCACTGCCGGACGTAGTGGTCGAGCACGGTCGCCACCGGGTTGCGCATGTTGCCGTAGGACGCCATGAAATGGGTCAGGGCCAGGTTTCGGTCCGCGTGGGCGGCTTCGGAGGCGGCGACCTCCTCGTCGACCCGCAGAGCCGAGTTGCCGCTTTCCTCGCGCAGGAACGCGAGCAGCTCCCCGGTGGCGTCGCCGACCAGGGAGATCAGCTCATCGGTGACCGTCAGCGCGCCCGCGTTGATGAAGGGGTTCCGCGGAATCCCGCGTTCGTGCTCCAACTGGACCAGCGAGTTGAAGGCGTTCCCCGACGGCTCCCGGCCAACACGCCGCCAGAGCGCCTCATCGCTTCCGGCGAGCAGGAGCGCGAGGGTGAAGACCTTCGAGATGCTCTGCATCGAGAACGGCGTCTCCCAGTCGCCGGCCCCGTGGACGCCGCCGTCGAGATCCGCGACCGCGATGCCGAAGCGACCCGGATCGACACGCGCGAGCGCCGGGATGTAATCCGCGACCGTCCCGGCCCCGCGCAGCGGGGCGACCTCATCCGCGATCCGTTCGAGCAGCTGACTCAACTGCCCAGCGATCTGCTCGGCCATATCCTCATTGGACTGGCGCAGGTTCGTGCGAACGCACGCACTGGCCACATCTCGCACTAAACTCTCCTCGCGTGCCGGATGTAGCGCGCCAACACGGATCGAAGGTCACGCGAGTGTTGATCGTTGACGTCGATATCGAACCGGGAACGTACCACCAGACAATCCTTCCGCAAACCTTACCAGGCACATGATCTCAAGATCACTCTCAGGGACCGCTCCCCTAGCGCCAGCACGCACCTAGCTGCCAAATTGGGCGGATTTGAGCGGAAACCGGCGAGGACATCAGGTGATCCGCAGTTACCCAGCTCGGCCGATCCTGCCCAAATGAGCGCTATCGCGGTACGCGAATACGCCAGCTGCCTGAACGGGCACACTTGCCGGAGAAGGAAGTGCACATGTCGTGACGTTTCCGTTCCGGCCCGGCGGAACGTGGTGTTCAATCCGGAGATCCCAAACGTGTCCGGGTCGCAAAGCCGGCCCGAGTACGCCATGCCGACTTTCTCGCCAAGGCCGCAGAAGCCACGATGTCAACGACGACCTGGGATGTGCTCACAGCGATGTCACGTAGCAACGAAGGAGCTTCTTCGAGCCGGGAGATCGGGTCGGCACTCCGACGATGGGGCGGGCATCTGGCCAGCGTCGTGATGCCCAACATCGGGGCGTTCATCGCATGGGGCCTCGCGACCGCACTGTTCATGCCCGAGGGATGGCTGCCCAACGCGACGCTGGCCGTGATCATCCAACCGATGATCACAACTCTGCTGCCAATCCTGATCGGTTACACCGGGGGCAGGGTGGTCCACGGGCAACGCGGCGGCGTCGTCGGCGCGGTCGCCACACTTGGCCTCGTGGTCGGAGCGAATACCCCCATGCTCCTTGGCGCCATGCTGCTCGGCCCCGCTACGGCACTGCTGATGAAATGGTTCGATCAAGCCGTGGGCGTACGCGTGGGTCCGGCCTTCAAGATGCTCGTGGACAACTTCAGCGCGGGCATCATCGGTGGCAGCGTGGCGATTCTGGGCATGGTCGGGATCGGGCCCGCGATCAGCGGGCTGGCCAGAACGCTGGCCGGCGGGGTGCAGGCGCTGATCGACCTCGGCCTGCTACCACTGGCAGCCCTGATCATCGAACCCGGCAAGGTGCTGTTCCTCAACAACGCGATCAACCACGGCGTCCTGGGCCCGCTGGGCGTCACCGCACAGGCGGAGAACGGCAAGGCGATCGAGTTCCTGTTGGAGACCAACCCCGGCCCTGGGCTCGGTATTCTGCTCGCCTGCGCGTGCTTCGGATCCGCACCGGAACGGGCCAGCGCGCCAAGCGCGTTGGCAATCCACTTCCTCGGCGGTATTCATGAGATCTACTTCCCCTACGTCCTCGCCAAGCCGCAGTTGATCCTGGCGGCCATCGCAGGCGGTGCTGCGGGGATTTTCACCTTCATCGCCACCGGAGCGGGACTGTTCGCGACTCCTTCTCCCGGAAGCATCATCGCACTGATGGCAGTCACGCCGCGGGGTGGCCACCTGAGCGTGATCACGGGTGTGGCGGTGTCGGCCGCCGTCTCGTTCGTCCTCGCAGCTTTCCTGGTGAAGGTCGGACGGAAGAAGACGACCGAATCACCCCGGACCGACAGCATCACGCCAGCTTCAGCAACCCTTCGTACACCCGCTGCAGAGTCTCGAGGGAAGGACCTGCACCGCGATTCGACGCGCCGCCGTGGACGACGACCAGTCCGGCCTTGATGGCGTCGCCGATGAGAACGCGAGCGACGGTCAGGGGAATCCCGAGGCGAGATGAGATCTCGGCAACCGAATGCGGTGACGCGCACATCGAACGGATCTCGTCCAGATCAGGGTTGATCAACGTGCCCGCCAGCCGCTGCGAGGTTGCCGACACCAGCGTTTCCACCCGGAACTCGTACTCGGGCTCGGCGCGTCCGCCGGTGCGGACGTACGGGCGCAGCATCGCCACGCTGGGCCCCGAATCCTCGGCCTCGACGAAAACGGTTGCTCCGGCCTGCTCCGCTGGGTCGCGTTCAGCGCGATCGGTAGCGGCGGCCTGGTCCGGTTCGCGAGCATCGGGTGCCGCCTCGATCGGCACGGCCGGTTGGTCGTGGATTTCCTGGTCGGGCTCGGACGCATCTCCGTCGCCGGCCTCCGGCGCGGCGGGCCGTGGCTGGAACTGGTGGTCCGCCCATTCTTGGTAGTTCCCCCAGCCACCGAAGGCGAGCGGGTGAAACGAGGGGCCGGTGTTCTTCGTGTGCGAGCTCATGACAACTCCGGGATCATGAGGCTCGAATGTCGTCGAGCAGCGAGTGGGAACGCACCGGTCAGGTGGGTGTCGGAAGAGCGTTACCCGCCAGTGGCAGTGCGGCTGCGTCGATCACCACAACATCTGATGCCGTTGAGCACGGTACGTGCGAAATCTGTCGATCACAAGCCGATCGGCCACTGCCGTGGCAGAATCGTTCCCTAGCGAGCTTTCTCGTTCGGAAGCGATCAGACTCTCCGACATCAGTGAGCGGATGTCAGCAGTTCTTGCCCATCCGTACTCCGCCGCGGCGCTCGAACGGGCAAGAGACTATGAGCACTCGCGTTTCAGATCACGCCTGCACGCATCGCGTAGGCGACGGCATGCGGCCGGTTGCGCAAATTGAGCCTGTTGGTCATCCCGTAGATGACGTTCTTCACGGTGCGCTCCGAGTAGGCCAGCTTCTCGGCGATATCAACGGTATCCAAGCCCTCGGCCAGCAACCGGACGACATCAAGCTCGCGAGGCGTCAGCCCGGAAACGCTGATTCCTCGCGGCGCCAGAACGTCCCGCTTCAGACGAGCAAACTCGCGGAGCAGCTCTCCGATCAATTCCGGCGGCAGCACTCCCCCTCCGGTCGCGGCGACCTGGATGACCTTTATCAAGTGCTCCGCGGTGGCGGCACTGCGCGGGACCACCGCCGCCGCACCACATTCCACCGCCGCAAGCAGACCAGCCGGATCCAGCTGGTCGATCACCAGGACTGCACGACGCTCGAACTCAGCGCCCAAGGCGCGCAAGGCGGTCACGCCATCAGTCAGCCGCTCGGCGGCCAGGACGACGACGTCCACCTCGACCAGGTTTCGATTCGGCACCACCAACACCTCGGCGCGAGAGTCGAGGTGGCTTGCAAGACCAGCATGCGTGATGGCATCTGAGGCAAGCACAGCCACGCGAACTCGTTCCATCGCACACTCCCGTGGTTTCTATCTCTGCACCGAACAATCTGCCGGCGCCGACTCCACAACGTCTCTACGTCTTCTCTAGATCAGCTGGGCACAAGTAGATTCGCACACTCCGCAGTGCCGCCTCGAACCGCTCCGCGGCATAAAGCATCGAAACTGGCACCACACGATTTGGTTTATGCCGATCAGTGCATATCATTCTGCAGTAATCGGCTCAGTTCCTCATCGAAGCTCATCCAGTGGTTCTCGTCACCGGGGGCGACGACGTCGTAGGTCTCGTTCAGGAACTCCGCCAGTTCGGCAGCGGGCGCTTCGAAGGTGGCCTGCCCGGACGGCGAGCTCAACGCGATGACGACGAGCTCGTGGTCGTCGGGTTGGGGGATGATCTGCACGTCACCCTCGCCACTCGCAATGACCAGCCCGTCCGCCAGCAAGTCTCGGGCGATCAACCAGTCGACCTGACCACTCATCCCCGCGCGGAAGCTGATGTTCACCGCGTACGGCTCACGGCTGTCGTACCGCAGCTCCACCCCAACCGGCGTCCTCACGCCTGCCGGGGCCGTCAGGTCGAAAACCGCAGTAGAGCGGATCGTCTTGTGGTTCTGGCTGCTCATCATGCCTGCGCTCCTCAATGTCGGATCCTGCACGACACACAGCATGGCCGTCCTGGATCTACAGCTTCTTCACGACGTCTTCAGCTCGTCGCAAGCCACCGACGACCGCCCGCCGCAAGCCGTGGAACAGCTCAGCAGGCCAACCCGCCGACTGCTGCCGGCGGAGTCCGGGTGGCAGTAACTCCCGGACTCCGCCGGCCAAACCGCACGCTCGGCGTGCCGTTCCGAATCAGGCGAAGGCGCACTTCACATTCGGCACGGCAGCGGTCCCTCCCGCATTGCAGACCAGCGTGCGACCAGCCTCGAGCGGGCCATAGGCGTTCACGACCTTGCCGTTCACGGAGAACCGCACCGTCGTGAAGCCCTCGGCCTGCCTCTCGCGGGTGGAGTTCGGCTCCACGACGGAGGAGAAGCCGTCGCCATTGCCGTTCACCACGGTGTACTCCAGCGCGTAGCCGGCCGAGCTGATCCGCAGTTCCGGCACGTTCTCCGCTGGCGCCGCGGCAGCGATGCCGCCAGTGCCGGCAAGTGCTCCCGCAGCCAGCAGTCCAACGATCATTTCGCGCTTGCCAAAGGTGAAGCCCATGTTCACTACCCTTCTGAGTCATTCCACTAGTTATCTAGTGGAATGACTGAAGACTAGCAGTGGTGCGGATCGCGGACAAGGCCGGGTCTGGGAAAGCGGGGACGAAAGGGCACCGACTGGATGGATCACGTTGGATCACGCCAGCAGACGCCTCACCAGGAGCAGAACGAGCCGATCGCGTCAGCAGCACGGAAGAGGGCTCCCGCAGGGGCCGAGCCGACGCGGCAACACGCAACGAATCCCCCGCCGGAGGCCCGAAAACGACGAAGCCCCGCCGCCCCGGCTCGGCGACGGGGATCAGCGGGGCTGGCGAGCGGTTCTCAGGCTCCCGCGCGCTCGCGGCCGGCGCGCAGGTAATCGGCCACGAGCGATTCCAGGTCCGGTTGCCGAGACTCCCAGCCCGCGGCGAGTACCCCGGGGGCGCGCACCAGCATCCGCTGCTGCCGCCCGGATTTCCTCGCGTGTACGACCGTCCCGATCTCCGGGGGCCCCGCATCGGCGGGCCCCACCAGGTCGCGGTGCTGCTCCAGGAGTTCGTCGACGTCGCCGTCCAATTCCACCCCTCCCCCCTGCAGCAACAGGAGGTGGTCGCACACCTCCCGCAATTCGCCGAGCAGATGCGAGGAGATCACCACCGTCATCCCGCGGTCCGCGACGTCGGCCATCACCAACCTGATGGTCTCGTCCCGGGCAAGCGGGTCGAGGTCCGCAAGCGGTTCGTCCAGCAGCAGCAACCTCGGCAACCGGCCCAGGCAGAGCGCCAGTGCTAGCCGGGAGCGCACGCCCGGGGACAGCGATTCCACCCGGGCGCCGACGTCCAAGCCATCGATCGCGGCCAGCACCTCCTCGACTCGCTGCCGCGACCAGCGGCGGTCCATCTTCGCCACCGCGCGGACCATCTCCGCGACCGTGAAGTTGCCGTACAACGGGCGGCGCTGCGACAAGTAGGCCGCGTCAGGGTGGATGCGGCCGCGGACCTCGTCGCCGAACACCCGCACGGCACCCGACGACGGCTCGACCAGGCCGGCCGCCAACGCCAAGAACGTGCTCTTGCCCGCACCGTTGGCACCAACCAGCGCGACCACCTTGCCTTCGGGGAGCTCGACCGTACAGTCCTCGATCCCCCGGCGGTCGCCGTAGCGCTTGGACAAACCGATGGTGCTCAGCGCGCTCATGATGGGTGTTCCAGTCCTCCGATCGGGAAGTACTCGCCACGGACGGCAGCGAACAGCGCATCGACCTCTTCGACCGTGAGCCCGCCGCTCCTGGCACGGCTCATCCAGTCCGCCAGGTCGCGTCGCATCGGAGCTTCGACCGAGGTGCGGTCGCTCGCCAGCGATCGAGTTACGAAGGTACCGACCCCGCGCCGAGCCTCCACCAGGCCGTCCCGCTCCAGCTCTCGATACGCCTTCAACACGGTATTCGGATTGACCGCCGTGGCCTCCACCACCTCGCGCGCAGTGGGCAACCGGTCACCGGGCCCCAGCAGGCCCAACCGCATGGCCTGCGTGACCTGCTGGACGATCTGCATGTACGTGGAGACCCCGGAGCGACGGTCGATCCGGAACTCGATCATATCGCCCAGCATAAGGGGCGGCCATCGCCGAAGGCGCGCGCTCCACGCAGCGTCATCAATGCTGTCTGCGCAGCGCCCACGCGGTTCCTCCCAACAGCAGGACCGCAACCACGCCGAGGACGCCGGACTCGATCAGCTGCAGTATCGGGACGTACGAGGCCGGGACCACCTCGGCATACTGGCCGACCACCCCGTGCTGCGCATAGCACTGAGCCGGGTCGAAGGTCGAGACTGGAACATCGCCCCGCGAACCGCACACGGCGGCGTTGAAGCCGCCTTCCGGTATGGTCCGCCCGTCGGCACCCAGGTAACCCACCTGGACCACTTCGTCCACACCGGACTCGGGAGCACTCATCGGGTCGGTCGAGGTCCGCAGCTGCGACGGCATCAGAGCCGGTCCTGCCAATCCGACGGCACCGCGCACCGCCACCAGCCCGGCCAGGGTGCTGATCATCGCCGGCAACGACCGCCCCAGCACCGCCCCCAGCAGCGCGCCCACCGCGTAGCCGAAAAGCAGGTGGACGGCCGGCATCCACCCCGTGCTCTCGAAGTTCAGGAACGAGAACGGGCTGTCCACCAGCGGCCCCATCAGCCCGGCATCCGCGACCCAGGAACTCACCAGCAACTGCAGGACCACCAGTACGACCAGCGAGGGCACCACCAGCATCACCAGCTTGGCCGCCATCCAGCCGACCCGGCTCACCGATTGCGCGAACGCCAGCACGTGGGTGCCGTGCTCGATCTCGCGGGCGAACAGCGGCGCCCCGCTGAACACCCCCAGCAGCACCGGGAGGACCACGATCACGAGTTGGCCGACTCTGAGTAGATCGAACCACTCGTCGCGGAAATCACTCACCCCGGTCGCGCAGCCCGGGCCTTGGACCCCCACCGCGAGGCACCGCTCCAGCCCCTGCGCCTGAATCTGCTGCAACATGCTCGTATGCAGCACCAGGACCGCGACCACGCCGAGCAGCAATACCGCTGCCATCAGCAACAACTGCGCGCGGTGCTGCCGCCACGCCACCCAGGTCATGCCGCTACCTCCACGTTGTCCCTGCGCATGTATGCGAGCGCGATGACTTCCTAAAAAAGACTTTCACTAGTTATATAGTTCTTTGCAGTAGAAGTCCAGCCCCGGAGAAGCAAGGCCCCTAAAACACCGCGCCGCCCGGCCGTCGATAAGGTCGACCGCTTGCGCGTGTCGAGGTCGACCATGACAGTGCCGTAGCGGTGCCCGCGGCGGACGGCGAAATCGTCCGCGCCCAGCACCGCGACCGGGCCGATCGGCGGTTCCGGCATAGCTATTGCTGCCCCTGAAGAAATCGGCGCGCCAACAGGTTTGGGCGAAACGCCGCCGACTCAGCGTCCAAACCTGTTCAGCGGGCGGGGTTGGCCCTAGAGTGCGGTGGCGAAGATTTCCATGCGACCACAGCAATAGTGATTCGGCACAGAGGCACCGAGGCAACCCGTCAGAACCCGTCCAGCATCCGGTCCTCTCCGCGACCGTGAGCGCTGCTCCGCGCCGTAGTGCTTGGCGCCGGTCTCCAGGTCCCGAACCACCGCGGTCCTTCAGCGGGCGGCAGGGAGGGGCTGGAGGGTTCCCGTGGCGTCGAAGTCCCAGTCGTGCGGCTCGCCGAGTGTGACCATGTCGGGGTGGTCGGCGACCTCCTGGGCGTAGGCCTCGGAGACCTCGATGCGGGGCATCGACAGGGTGTTTCGGATGCGCACCACCTTCGCCGGTCGTTCCGCGGGGCCGCGGGACATGTGCAGGGCGGCAACGATGGCGTCCCGGTCGTTGGCCAGGGCCATCGGGATCCGGGCGCTGTCGGGCAGGCCTGCGGTCAGCGAGTTGGTGTAGAACGAGCCGAACTCGATCTGGTCCACGCAGCGCTGGGTGGTCACGTCCGCCAAGCCCAGGCCACAGGCGTTGCCGTTGGTGTGCTCGGTCAGGCCCAGCACCACCAGCCGCTTGATCGGCACCGCATGGAACTTGTCGGTGTTGACCTGGGCGCGGCCGGTGATGTTGGGGTCCATCCCGGTACCGCTGATGTCCTTGCCGATCTCGTCGACGACCAGCACGTCGATGTCGGACATCAACAGCCTCGGCATCAGCTGCTTGGCTTCGACCAGCAGTTCCGCCTCGCGTTCCAGCAGTTTCGCGGTCGGGACCAACTCGATGCGGGCGACGTGCTCGTAGGCGTTCTCCACCACGGCCATCCCGAACTCGATCGGGACCACGCCGAGCATCGCCTCGGCCACCGCCGGGATGAGCGTGTCGAACGCAGCCATGCCGTGGGCGTGCAGGGTTGTCGCGCCGCGGTGCTTGCCCAGGCCGATGGCGAGCATCTTCGCCAGACCGCTCTCGTGCGTGCCCCGGAAGTCGGTGTGCGGCTTGACCCGGCCGAGCACGATGACGCTGTCGGCCTGGGCGGCCTCGGCGTCGAAGTGCACCGGGGTGCCGTCGTCCAGCTCGGCGACCACGACCGTCTCCATGGACGAGACGATCGGGGCGCCGATGCTCTCCTCGGTGATCCCGTACTCGGCCAGCACCTGCCGCTGGCCTTCGGCGGTGCCGCCGCCGTGGCTGCCCATCGTGGGCACCACGAACGGCTTGGCGCCACAGCCGATCAGCGCGTCCACCAGGGTGGCGACGATGCGATCGATCCGCGTCACCCCGCGGCTACCCGCGGTGATGGCGATCCGCTTGCCGCTGACCGGCTGGTTGCGGTCGTGCTCGGCGACCTGGCAGCGGATCGCGGCTTCGAGGTCCTCGACCGCGTCGGCGGCGAACCGCTGCTCGATCGGGATCATCCTGGGGAGTTCGATGTCGGCTCCGGCCAACCGGACCTTCTCGACGTTGAACATGCGTCCCATCCTTACTAATCAGTCACGGCCCGGATCGACTTCGACGATCTCGCCTGCCCGAATGGACACGTATCGGGTGTCCATAAGGGCACGGTCATAACTGAACGGTATCGCCCTTGTCGGCAAAAAAGTCAGAATTCGCCACGGAATTTACGATCAACAACATTTGGGTCCGATTGGCGACAGAATCAATACCCCAGACGCAACACCCAGAGTAGACCGATTTCCGCAGGCCGAAAACGGAGCATATGACCGGACGCGGAGGCCGAGGAGCACCTAAAAACAATTCTCTGGATACCGCCAGACCTTCCTGGCGGTTCCGTTGCTTGCACGCGAATCGGCGATCAATGGCACTCATTTTCTCGGAACAATACTTGCGCGAAGCGGCGTGAGCCGCAACGAAAGAAGAACACCATGCTCTGGAACGACATATTCGTCAGCGGCACCGGCCGGTACCTGCCGCCCCGCGCCAGCGCCACCGACCTCGTTGGTGACGGCACGATCGACCGCCAAGCACTCGAGATGTCCGACTTCGAGTCCTTTACCGCCTCGCACGGGTTCACCGCCGCGGAGATGGCCGCGAGCGCAGCGACCGACGCCCTCCGCCGCTCCGGGCACGAGGGTGCCGACATCGCCACGGTGATCCACGCCGCCTTCGATGACCAGGAGCACTACGCGCCCGCCTGTTACGTACAGCGGGTTGTGGGTGCCTCCCGGGCGCTTGCGGTCGAGGCGGGCGCGGGCAGCTGCGGTGGCGCTGCGGGACTCGTGCTGGCGGCCTCGCACCTCGCCGCCGATCCCTCCGCCACCTCCGCGCTGGTGACGGCGGCGGGCCGGTTCGTCGCGCCGCGCTGGCCGAGGTGGCTGCCCGGGCTGGGGCACTTCCTGTCCGATGGCGCCGCTGCCGCCGTGCTGAGCCGGGGATCCGGGCGGGCCCGGCTGGTCGCCACCTCCTGCACTGCGGTGCCCGAACTCGAAGACCTGGCCACGCCCACCATCCCCGCGGAAGACGGAAGCCGCATGATGACACAGGCGGAGACGGTCGGCGTCCTGCCCCACGTCGGCACTCTCCAGACAGCCGCCCGCACCGCGGTCGAGCAGGTCCTCCAGGAAGCCGGGGTGTCGCTCGACAAGGTTTCCCGGTTCGCGGTCACCGGATTGGGGTTGGCGCAGCTGACCGTTCTCGTCCTCGAGCCCCTGGGCATACCCAGCGACCGGACCAGTTGGCCGCTGCACCGGACACTGGGCCATGTCGGCCCGTGCGACCAGCTCCTCGGCCTGGACCACTTCCTCCGGGAAGAGTCCCTCGAGCCTTCGGACACCGTCCTCGTGATCGGGATCGGTGCCGGCTTCCGCTTCATCTGCGCGCTCCTGGAGATCACGGAATGACGGACGTCTTCGCCGACGAACGGGGACACATGATGCCGGAACCGGATCTCACCGAACTGGTCGACTTCGCCCGCCGCAATTCTCCCTATTACCGGGACCTGTACGCCGGTGTTGCCGCCGACGGACCGATCCGGGCGGAGGACTTGCCGATCGTCGACCACATCGGCTTCTGGAAGGCCAACACGGTGCAGGACAACCGGGTGCTGACGGCTGGCCACAATGACGGTGTCGTGTTCAAAACCGGTGGGACAACCAACAGCCCCAAACTGACCGTGTACACCAGGGCGGAACTGCACGCCATGGCCCGGCTGCAGGGCGACGGGTACGCGGCGGCGGGACTGCGGACCGGTGACCGGGTTGCCAACCTCTTTTACGCCGGGGAGTTGTACGCCAGTTTCCTGTTCAACGTCCTGTGCCTGCAGGAGACGTGCGTCCCCGTGGTGCACCTGCCGATCGCGGGAAGCCCGTCGCCTGAGGTCATGGCGGACCTGATCATCGAGCAGGAGGCGACCGTGCTGCTGGCCACGCCCACCACGGCCGGCCAAGTCGCATCGCGGCTGACCGCGCGAGGTGACGCGGCGCCCGCGGTCCACCTCTTCCTCTTCGGCGGGGAGGCGTTCTACGAGGATCAGCGCCGACTGATCACCGAGGCGTTCCCCAACGCCGTTGTCCGCTCGCTGGGGTACGCCTCGGTGGACGCGGGGGTGCTGGCCGCGCCCGTCCAGGACGAGCCGGACGCGCGCGTGCATCGTGTCCACCGGCTCCACAAACTGGTGGAGATCGTCGACGACGAAACCGGTGATCCGATCAGGGAACCAGGCCGCCCCGGCAGGCTGCTCGCCACGGACCTCGTCCGGCGGCTGATGCCGCTCATCCGGTATCCGGTCGGTGACCGCGCTGCGTGGGTCGACTACGACGATCGCCGGTTCCGCCTGCTGGGCCGCGCCGACGACGGAGCCAGGGTCGGTCCGGTCACCGTTTACCTGGAGGACCTGCGTGTGGTGATCGAGGAACTGGCCGGCGACCAGCCCATCGCGGGATTCCAGGTGGTGCAACGCCGCCGCGACTCCAAGGACGAACTGGTGCTGCGGATCGGTGGACAGGTCGACGATCCACAGCCGCTTGCCGAGGCGATATCCGCGCGGTTCGACGAGTTGCGCCCGATGTTCGGCGAACACGTGCGCGCCGGGCTGATCAACCCTCTGGTGGTCGAGTTCGTCCCGGCCGACATGATCAAGGTGAACCCCCGCAGCGGCAAGATCGTCCGGCTGCTCGACGAGCGCGTGGCCCCATAGGACGAGGGCCCCTGGACGGGCAGTTTCCTGCTCCTCGGCGAAGAAAAACCCGCCACGGTGAAAATGAATAAGACAAGGAAAGAAATGGCCAGGACGACCCTCTTCGACTGCGGCGAGGACCAGTACTACCTTCCCGACCTCAAGACACGGCTTCCCCTGCGGCAGCACTCAGGCGTTGCGCGCACCCTGGGCGAGACGAGGGCATGGATCAAAGGGTTCCCGGAAATCCGGAATTGGGCCCCTTTCTGCGCGCCGCGAGGGGATATCGACTTGTGGCTGGCACAGGGCTTCGCAGATGTGTGGATTTCTCACCAATTCACGTGCGGAAACGTAGATACATTCAGAATCATCTGTGACCTGGGCGGCTGGATGGTGATGACCGACGATGTTCACAGCGCGCCAGGGCCGTTCCGGGACGCCGATGAGGCCACGCGTAATCGGGCATTGGACCGGGCCATTGAAATCCTGAACGGAGACGGGCAGGAGTTCGACAGGAACCAGCCGTCGTCCGACACAGCCGATGTGCTTGTCCTGGGACGCTGCCTGTCAGACGTCTGGTACCGCCTGTGCCGTTCGGCACCGCCCTCGATCCGCGCGCGCATCGCCCGTGCACTGCAGGGGACCTTGGAATCTTGGAAGGCCGAGGCGTCTGACAGGGGCAGCGGCAGATGTCTGACTCTGGATGAGTTTCTCGAGCGCAGGGATGTCTACGTAGGGATCGACGTCGACTTCCCCGTCCTTGAGTTCATGCTGGGAATAGATCTCCACAGTGAACTCGAAGCCCACGCCGATGCCTTCTCCAAAATATGGCGAATCCTTCGCCGATATACCTCCCTCGTGAATGACTTGTACTCCTTCCGGAAGGAGTACATGGCAGGCAAGGATCTCACCAACTCCATCGCGGCACAGTGCAACATGGAGCATGTACGGATCAGTGACGCGGTCCGTAAGGTAGTGGATCTGGCGGAATCGGCAGAAGAAGAGTTCATCGCCTGCCGCGAACAGTTCATCGCAACACATCCGGAGCTCACGAGTGGCCTGCTGCGCTACCTGGAGTGCCTGGGAGACATCGCGTCCGGAACCGCTTTCTATACGCGATGCTCCCCGCGATACCACGGCGTTGACCACGACTGGTCAGAGATCGGTGGTGGCCTGGTCACCATTGACACGGAACGCACGATCATCCATCCGTGGGTGGAAGAGGCCACCCGATGAACACCGAGCATGTACTGCGTTACCCGTTCGAGCCACCCCCCGCGCTCGCAGTCCCACCCCAGTACGCGTCGCTGCGATCCACGCAGCCCGTGGTCGAGGTGCAGATGCCTTACGGAGGAAGGGGATGGCTGGTCACCCGCTATGAGGACGCGAAACTGGTCTTCTGTGATCCCCGGTTCAGTCGTGCGGCCGCCGCAGGCAAAGACGTACCCCGCATGCGACCGCGGCCTGCCAAAGAGACCTCGATCATGGCTATGGACCCGCCCGAGCACACTCGACTGAGGCGACTGATCGCCCCCAGTCTCACCAAGCGACGTACCGAGCAACTCCGCGCGCATACGAAGAAAATCGCTCAAGAACTCGTAGCCGCCATGGTGGCCAACGGCCCGCCCTGCGACATCGTCGCAGACTTCGCTGTTCCCCTCCCCATCAACGTCCTGCTGAAACTACTCGGTGTCACCACCGAAGACACCCACCGCCTGGTAGCCGCTTCCGACGTGGTGATGTCCAGCACCTCCCATACAGCCGAGGACGTAACCCGGGCGCGTCAGGACCTGGCTCAAGTCATCAATCAGCACATCGCCGCCCGCCGCGAAAACCCAACCGACGATCTCCTGGGCACGCTCGTCAGCGCGCACGAGGCCGGCGAGCGACTCACCGACGCCGAGCTACTCGACATCACAACGGCCCTCCTGGTCGTGGGCTGGGAGACGACGACGTGCCAGATCGCCAACTTCGTCTACCTCCTCATTACCTACCCCGAGCACATGCACTGGCTTTTGGCACACCCAGAAGCCACCCCGAAAGCGGTCGAAGAACTACTGCGATACACCCCCCTCAATAACGGAGCCGATTTCGCCCGCATCGCCACGGAAGACGTCTCGCTGGGCGGCGTGCTCATCCGCAAGGGCGACGCCGTGCTGGTCTCCATTCCGTCGGCCAACCGCGACGAAGCGGTTTTCGCCGCCCCGGAGACCCTCAAGCTCACGAGGCCAGACAACCACCATCTCGCGTTTGGCCACGGGCCACACCATTGCGTCGGTGCCAGCCTGGCACGCATGGAAATCCAGGTCGCTCTCAAAACGCTCATCGAGGGCATACCGGGCCTCCAAAAGGCAGTCCCGGATCAAGAAGTGACCTGGCGCTCCGGATCGATCCTACGCGCCCCCACCTCACTACCCGTCACCTGGTAACACCACGCCCACTCTCAAGGAGCCCATACAGCACGCTGTGGCGTCATCTCCCCTATCCCATGCTGCCATGACGGAGTGAACAACCGATGCTGCAACACCCATCCGACAGGCCTCCACAATCCGAGCACAGAAACCTTTTTCCTGCAGGGTTCCCCCAGGGCCTCACACAACTCCGTGACCTCCACCAGTTGCTGTCCGAAATACGCAGCACAGGCGCTGTGAACCGGATCTCCGACAGCACCTGGTTTGTAGCCCGGTATCGAGAAACCGTACAGGCCCTCACAGACACTCGGCTCAGCAGCGACCCCTCCAAGGGCAGGTGCCCAGCCGACCCCGACCTACAGCAGCACATTTCGCGCGCCGCGTTCCCCCAGAGTCTGTTCACAACGGATCCGCCCAAGCACACTCGCCTGCGCAAGAGCGTCGCCCGCTACTTGACCCACCGCCAAGCCGAACTCATGCGCCCGTTCATCGACCACACAACGCGCTCACTGATCAGCACCGTCACGAAGCGCGGGGTGGTCGATGCCGTAGCGGAGATCGCGGAACCGATCTCCGCCTTGACTATCGGCAAACTTCTCGGCGTACCCAAGGCCGATCTAGACAAGATCGTGCGTTGGTCCCATGATCTCTGGACCGAGCAACTGGACGATAACGCGCGCTGCGTCAGCGCCAATGGCCATAAAGCGCTGCGCGAATACACCGCCTGGCTCCTGCGGAACCCCGAACAAGCAACGACCGACGGACTAATCGGCAAACTCCTGGCCGCCGATACCAACCGACTACACGCGACCGAGATCCTGACCATGGTGATGCTGCTTCTTGTTGCAGGCCTTGATACCAGCATCAGCCTGATCTCCAGCACCCTCCTGCATCTTCTGTGTCACGCAGACCGCCGCCGACTCCTCTACCAATCTCCGGGCACGATACCCAAAGCGATAGAGGAAATACTGCGCTACGAGGGCCCGGCCCTGGCCCCCGTCCACCGTGTGGCAACCGAAGAACTCACCTTGGGAGACAACACCATCAAAGAGGGCGATCGCGTCTTTCTGTGTCTGGCCAGCGCCAACCGGGACGAGCGACGCTTCACACAACCCGACACTGTCCTTATAGACAGACACCCCAACCACCACCTCGGGTTCGGCCATGGAATCCACCGGTGTCCCGGCGCCCCGCTCGCCACATTGTTGACACAGACCGTCGTGACTGCGCTGCTACACGCACCGATCAACATCGAACTTGCAGTCCACCCCCGCGAGTTGCAATGGCGTCAGGGGAAAGTGCGCTGCCTCAGGAGCCTCCCGGTGCGCTTCAAGAGCGCGACCCACAGCGGGTAGCGGACTCCGTCCGCAACTGCCCGCTGTCGTACCGATCTTGGGACAATTTGCAGAAACTGATGCCACACCCCTCGGCCTGGCGAACCTGACGATCCTCGTCCTCGGCGCGCTCGGATAACCGAAGCCACCGCAGCTCAAGCCACCCCATCCTATTCAACGAGACCGTCCAGACCAGCAAAGCTACCGCTACGTAACGGCGAAACTTCAGGAAATACGGAAGATGAACTTCCGGCGAGCGCTGGAGAAAGATCGTGCATTCGAATTTCAGAGGTCCTGATCCGCTCGCCGCTGGCACGGCGAGTTTCGGTGCGGAGGCCGTGAGCCGCAACCTGGACATTCTCACCGAGCGTGAGCAAGCGGTACTGCGGGCCGCGACCGTGCTGGTGGCCGGCTGCGGCAGCGTGGGTGGTGCCGTGGTCGAGCCGCTGGCGCGAATGGGCGTCACCCGTTTCCGGCTCGCCGACCCGGACAGCTTCGACGTGTCGAACCTCAACCGGCAGGCGTGCGTGGTCGCTGATGTCGGCCTGCCGAAACCCGAGGTGCTCGCCCGCCGGGTAGTCGCGATCAGTCCCACCGCCGAGGTGCGCACCTACCCGGACGGTCTCACCCTGGAAAACCTCGACGAGGCGCTCGACGGCGCGCATGTCGCCTTCGACGCGATCGATCCCGCGATGTCCGCGTGGGTCAAGTACCAGCTGCACGAACGCGCCGCCCGACGCGGCATTCCCGTCGTCGCCGGAGTCGACTGGGGCGGAAAACCGGCCGTGTTCGTCTTCGACTACCGCCGCAACCCGCTGCCGTTCCACGGGAAGGCGACCGCGGAAGCGCACCGGGACAACCGTCTGTGGGACTCCGTGCGCTGGTTCGGCAGGACGCACTTCCCCAGCGACTATCTCCCGGTCATGTCCGACCGGCTGGCCAACGGCGGTACCTGGCCGCAGATTTCCTACTGCGTGATGGGTCTCGGCGCGCTCGGCAGCAGGGTTGTGCTCAACTTGCTGATGAACCGACGGGTGAAACCCGTCGTGACGGTGGACCTCCATGCTGCGGCCATGCCGAGAGCCGCGGCGTTGGCACACCGGGTGCGCATGCCGCTGGAACTCGCCCGAACTCTGTGGACCGTTCGCCAGGTGACGCGAAAAGGCGGTTCTCGGCCCGTGCGGAGCGGGCAACGGGAGCGCAAACTGCCCCCGGAACTCGCCGCTGTCCTGGACGGCGCCCGTCTCGCTCCCTCCACGTACAACTCCCAGCCGTGGCGTTTCGAAATCGTCGACCACCACACCGTCCGGCTCGCGCGCAACGGGGAACGCTGGCCGGCAGTGCATCCGGACGAGGTGGGCTGGGCCGAGAACCTCGGATGCGCGCTGGGAGCTCTTTCTTATCTCTCGCACGGCGAGTGGGAGGCGCACGACGGTGCGCTCACGGACCAGAGCTGGTTCGCAGGCCGATTCCGCCTCGATCGCCTGCGTGATGACTTCTTGACCCGCCAGGGTGTTCTGGGGGCACGTTCGACGCACCGAGACGACATGCTGTCGACCCCGATCGACTGCACGACCCTGAAGCAGGTCGAAAAACTGTGTGCCGACCGAAATGTCGAGCTGGAGACGATGAGCAGCTCGGAAGCCCGAAGCAGGCGCCTCGGCCGGACCGAACGCGATAAGTCCACGTTGATCTGCAACGTGGACGAACTGTGGGCGTGGGTGCGCAAGCGGGCCGATACCGAGTTCGGCCTCAGTTCGTTCGGCACACCTCACGACCTGCTCGGAATCTCCGGTGTCGCCGGACGTCTTGCATCGGCTCTGGCGGGGTCGGCGATACCGGACGTAGTCAGACGCCGCGTGCTGGCCGGGGTCGTCGAGCACAGACGTGCCCGACAGCTGCGCAATTGCGGCGCGCTACTCGTGCTGCGCGGCCCACGTCGGAGCGTAGCTGACCGCATCAACGCGGGTGAGACGTTGATGCGACTGTGGCTGGCCCTGGTTGAGCAAGGATACGCGGCTCAACCGTTGCTGGGAGAATTCGGCGGACTCGGGATCCCTTCGACCAAAGACACCTCCGGCGACAATGCCGTGCTGGCGGTCCTGCGTGTCGGCAAGGGAACCAGACCACCGACCACGAGAGTGGCGCGCTGTCCGCTGGCGACGTCGGTGAAGTGGGTCGAATAGCAAACTCACGCTGAACTCAGGCCCCGGTAGTTCGCGATTGACGTCCTTCCCACGGCTAAAGCCGGGGGATTCCAACCAGCGCTAACGCCTGATCAGGAGAAGCCTCGGCTGGCCACGTCGATCACCAGGTCCCGGACGGCGTGCAAAGCGGGGTTGTCGTCGTTCGCCCGCCAGGCTGCGACGAGTTCGACCGGCTCGCCCTCGATCCCGGCCACCGGGCGCAGCGCGACGCCGTCCAGCCCGAGCGCCTCGGCTGCTTGCGGTACGAGCGCCAAGCCGAGCCCGGCCCGCACCAGGGCCAGGATCGTGTGCACCTGGGTTAGGTGGTGAACGTACCGGGGAGCGACTCCTGCGCTGCGGAACACGCCAACCAGCACCTCGTGGAAGTAGCGGGCCTCGGTCGGCGAGTACATGACGAACGGTTGGCCGTCGAGGTCGCGCACGTGCAGCACCCGGCCCGGCGCGGCCAGCGGATGTCCGTCCGGGATCGCGGCCAGCAGGGCCTCGTGGTGCAGCGGGAGGTGCTCCAGCTCCCGGCCGGAGACCGGCGGACGGACCAGGCCCAGGTCCAGTTCCCCGGACCGCAGCTCCTCCAGCTGGATTCCGGACACTCGCTCGCGTAGCACCAGGTCGACGCCCGGCAGTCGGGTGCGAATGGCGCCGACGACGGCGTCGAGCACCGAGTGCGCCGACGACGCCGTGAAACCCAGCGCCACCGTCCCGATCTCGCCCGCGGGTACCCGACGCACTGACAGCGCCGCCTGGTCGGACAGCCCGAGGATGCGCCGGGCGTCGCCCAGGAACGCCCGCCCGGCGGCGGTGAGCCGGACAGCCCGGCCGGTCCGGTCGAACAGCTCGACGTCCAGCTCGCGCTCCAACAGCTGGATCCGCCGGGACAGCGGGGGCTGGGTCATCGACAGTCGTTCCGCCGCGCGGCCGTAGTGCAGTGTCTCGGCGACAGCGACGAAGCTCTCCAGCTGGCTCAGTGTAAACACGGATTCATTATAGGTATCGGTTAATGCTGAAACAGTGTTGGACGTGCATCGTTTTGGTTCTTACGGTGGAGCCCAATCGCCGTCGCGCAGGAATGCAATTCCCCCAGGAGGAAACGCTGATGCCCGTCTTCACCCCGACCGAGCTTGCCGAGCGCCTCGGCTCCGGGCTGCTGTCGTTCCCGGTCACCCACTTCACCCGGGACCTGGCGTTCGACGAGCCCGCCTACCGGGAGAACATCATCCGCCTCGGCAAGTACGAGGTCGCCGGCCTGTTCGCCGCTGGCGGGACTGGGGAGTTCTTCTCCCTGACCCCGAAGGAGGTCGGCAACGTCGTCCGGGCGGCCGTCGGCAGCGCGCCGGAGGGCACCCCGATCCTCGCTCCGGCCGGGCACGGCACCGCGCAGGCGGTCGAGATGGCCCGCGATGCCGAGGCGGCCGGCGCCGACGGCCTGCTGCTGTTCCCGCCCTACCTCACTGAGGCCTCCCCCGACGGCCTCAGCGCTCATGTGCGCGCGGTCTGCGAGTCCACTTCGCTGGGTGTGGTGCTCTATAGCCGGGCGAACGCTGTGTACACATCGGAGACGGTGGCCACGCTTGCTGACGCCTGCCCGAACCTGGTCGGTTTCAAGGACGGTGTCGGTGACCTGGAGGCGATCACTCGGATTCACTCGCGTCTCGGTGACCGCTTGGTGTACATCGGTGGGCTGCCGACTGCGGAGACGTTCGCGCTGCCGTACCTGGAGTTGGGTGTCACGACCTACAGCTCGGCGATCTTCAACTTCCTGCCCGAGTTCGCCCTGACCTTCTACCGCGCGGTGCGGGCAGGGGACCGAACGAAGGTGCGTCGACTGCTCGACGACGTCGTGCTGCCCTATACCGCGATTCGTGACCGCAAGGCGGGCTACGCGGTCAGCATCGTCAAGGCCGGCATGAATCTCGTCGGGCACCCGGCCGGTCCGGTCCGGCCTCCGCTGACTGACCTGGATGACGCCGAGAACGCACTGTTGGTCGACGTCGTCGAAACCTCGCGCACCGCCACCATCTGAGCACAGCGATGAAGCGGAAGGAGACACTCGTGTCCGCTCCCCCACAGACCTGCCCGACCGGCGCCATGGTCATCGGAGCCGAACCCGTCATCGGCACGGGCGAGGAAGTCCGATCCGCCGATCCCCGTACTGGCGCGGCTATCGGCCCCGCCTACCCGGCGGCGTCGGTCGAGCAGGTCGAGCGGGCTTGTGCGCTGGCAGCGCAGGCGTTTCCGGTGTTTCGGGCGACCACCGCCGAGCGGCGTGCCGAGTTCCTCGAGTGCATCGCCGATCTGCTCGACGAGCGCCGGGAGGCACTGGTCGAGCGCGCTCACCTCGAGACCGCGCTGCCCCGTCCGCGGCTCACCGGCGAAGTCGGTCGCACCAGCGGTCAGCTGCGCCTGTTCGCCGCGGAGCTGCGGGCCGGGACCTGGCAGGGCGCCCGGATCGATCCGGCACGGCCCGGCGGCGCCCCGCTGCCACGCCCCGATATCCGGCAGCGCCGGATCCCGCTCGGCCCGGTCGCGGTGTTCGGCGCGAGCAACTTTCCATTGGCCTTCTCCACCGCTGGGGGCGACACGGCGTCGGCGCTGGCCGCAGGGTGCCCGGTCGTTGTCAAGGCGCATCCGGCACATCTGGGTACCGCGGAGCTGGCGGCACGGGCGATCGCCGACGCAGCGGCCGAGACGGGGATGCCCGAGGGCGTGTTCTCCCAGCTCGTCGGTAGCGGGACCGAAATCGGTGCCCGGCTCGTCAGCGATCCGCGGATTCGTGCCGTGGGCTTCACCGGGTCCCGCGGCGGCGGGCTTGCGATCGCGGCCGCAGCTGCGGCGCGGCCAGTGCCGATCCCGGTGTACGCCGAGATGAGCAGCATCAATCCGGTGCTGCTGCTACCCGCAGCGCTCGGATCCCGCGGCGCCGAGCTGGGCGACGCGTTCGCCGGATCCCTGACGCTCGGCGCCGGGCAGTTCTGCACCAACCCTGGCTTGGTGCTTGCCGTCGACGGACCGGGCCTCGACGCGTTCACCAGGGCCGCGGCCGACGCCGTAGCCACCAACGCCGGAGCCACCATGCTCACCACCGGTATCGCCGACCACTACGCCACCGCCGGTGACACCCTTACCGCCCGGGACGGCGTCGATGAGCTCGCACGCGGCAGCCGACCCGGCGATGCGGCCGGGGGCTGCGCCAGGCTGCTGACCGTAGCTGGCGCCCGTTTCGTCGCCGATCCGAAGCTGCAGGCCGAGGTCTTCGGTGCGACGTCGCTGCTCGTCCGATGCGCAGACACCACCGAGTTGACCGCAGCCGTATGCGCGCTGGAAGGTCAGCTCACCGCCACCGTGCACGCAGATGAGGCCGATTACCCGCTCGCCGCGAAGCTGCTACCGCTCTTGGAGGAGCGGGCCGGTCGCATCCTTTTCGATGGCTGGCCCACCGGAGTCGAAGTCGGACACGCGATGGTGCACGGCGGCCCGTTCCCGGCCACGACAGACCCGCGCAGCACCTCGGTCGGGACGCTCGCGATCGAGCGCTTCCTGCGACCCGTCGCCTATCAAGACGTTCCGGCGGGTCTGTTGCCGGCCGAGGTTCGCGACGACAATCCGGTTGGCGTATGGCGTCGCCTCGACGGTGAACCCGGTCGAGACGCGCTCGCCGCCGACAGCGCCGATTGACCAGTGTCGGCCGTGTGTGACGGGTTACCCCCGACCAGATCCGGCCCTCGCCGACCATTCCCGCGACCGCCCGGTCGCAACCCTTCCAATGTTGTGAGGACCTAATGACACCGCGATCGTTCACGTCGTCACTGCCACCTCTCCCCGCCACTGGCTCCCACTGGCGTCCACATCCGCAGTCGGAAGTCGTCGATGCTCGTCCCGCGGCGCTGTCCGCGCACGGCGCGCCTTTTGATGGGAGCTCCCGCCATGGCCACTCCTGAAGTCAGTTCGGACGGCCTGCGCCAGTCCTCGCCCGAGGCAGCGCTCGGTGGACAGCCGACACCTCGGCCGAGAAGACCCAGCCGTGACTCGATCGCGGCCGGCGTGAAGGCAGTCGCGGGAATCGTCGGGCTCTTCGTCGTCTGGCAGCTGCTGGTGATCATCTTCGATCCGCCGGAATTCCTGCTCGTCGGGCCGATCTCGGCATTCGCCGAGCTGATCGAGCGGCCCGGGTACTTCGCGAGCAACACCTTCGTCACGTTGCAGGAGGCGCTTGCCGGTTTTGCGCTGGGCACTGCACTCGGGGTTCTGTGCGGTGCGGCGCTGCACTACTCGACGACCGTGCGCAGTTTCCTCTACCCCGCGCTCATCGCGATCGACACCATCCCCAAGGTTGCGCTCGCACCGCTGTTCATCGTGTGGTTCGGGTTCGGCTTCGAGTCCAAGGCGTTCGTCGCGATGGCCATCGCGTTCTTCCCGCTGGTGATCAACACCTATGACGGCCTGAGCTCGGTACCCCACGAACTGCAGGAGCTGGCACGGATCAACAAGGCGTCGCAGTGGAAGAAGATGACGAAGATCGAGTTCATCTACGCGATCCCATCGATCTTCTCCGGAGCGAAGATCTCCATCTCGCTCGCTGTGGGTGGGGCGGTCGTCGGTGAGTTCATCGCCGGCTCGAAGGGGTTGGGATATGTCATCCTCCTCGCCAACAGCCAGGTCGACCTGCCGTCGATGTTCGCGGCCTTCATCGTGCTCGCCGCCATCGCCCTGGCGTTGTTCTTCATCGTCGACTTCGCGGGACGAAAGCTGGTCCCGTGGAAGAACCACGCGAAGTGACCGCGGGGATCGGAGACTCGAATGCGGAACTCCACTCGTAAGATCGCCGCGATCGTCGGGGCGGTGCTGCTCGTGGCCCTGTCGGGCTGCACGAGCGGCAGCGGGAAGAACTCGATGACCCTCATGCTCGACGTGGCCTACCTGCCGAAGCACGCCCCGTTCATCTCGGCCGTCGAGCGGGGCTTCTTCAAAGCGGAAGGCATCGACCTCACAGTCATGCCAGGGTCGGGATCGACCAACACCGTCACCTCCGTCGACACCGGCAAGGTCGACGCCGGCTGGGCGGACTTCGGCGCCACGGTCACCAGCCAGGGCAGGGGCGCCGAAGTCAAGCAGGTCAACCTCCTGCAGGCCAGGTCCGCCTACGCGGTCGTCGCCCTCGCGGGCACCGGAATCAACGGATGGGCCGATCTCCCGGGCAAGACAGTCGCCACCGAGGGAGCAGGCGCGATGACCGCGATGTGGCCGTACGCGATGAGCAAGCTCGGGCTCAAGGAGGGCGATGTCAACGTCGTCCACGCCACGAGCGGATCGAAGATCCCCGGACTGCTGGCCGGACAGTGGGACGCCAACCTCGCCCTGTACGTCTCCGACGAGCCGGCCATTGACGCGCTCGACCGGAAGGCCGTTGTGCTGAAGTGGTCCGACCTGGGCATCGACCTCTACGGCAACGGGATCGTCGTCTCCGACGAGAAGCTCAGAAACGATCCCGAGCAGGTGCGGAGGTTCAACCGGGCGATGCAGAAGGGCTTCCTGTGGGCGTGCCAGCACCCGGCCGAAGCCGCCCAGGACTTCCAGAAAGAGGTCTCGGGCTTCGAGACCAAGACCATCACCCTCGCAATCGGCGAGCAGTGCGCCCTCAACTGGGGCACCGGTGAGGCGGCGGACCAGTTCGGTGTCATGGACGACGCCGGCGTCCAGAAAATGATCGACGTCGCCCGCCAGTTCCTCGGCCTGAACCCGGCGAGCCACCTCACCCCAGCCGACGTGTACAGCAACGCCTACCTCGAACCGCTGCACCGCAACGAGACCATCCAGGCGCCGTGACGGCCGAACGGAGAGTCACATGAACAACGAGTACGCCATCTCGGTCAACAACGTGGGAAAGACCTACCGATCCCGGGACGGCCAGGACAACCCGGTGCTCAAGGGACTGGACTTCCACGTGAAGCCGGGACAGTTCGTCTCGATCGTCGGCCAGTCGGGAAGCGGGAAAACCACGCTGCTCAAAACGATCTCCGGCCTGCAGGAGCCCACCGAGGGCGAAATCCTGGTCAAGGGACGGCCGATCCGCGACGGGATCGAGGACATCGCGATGGTGTTCCAAAGCCCCGTGCTCCTGCCATGGCGCAACAACATCGACAACGTGCTCCTGCCCCTGGAGTTCCGCGGCACCCGCACCGACGAGTCACGCCGCTACGCCCAGGAACTGCTCGAGATGGTCGGGCTGGGCGGCAAAGCCAAGCACTACTCCTACGAGCTCAGCGGCGGGATGCAGCAGCGGGTGGCCATCTGCCGCGCGCTGGTCTCCCACCCCGAGCTGCTGCTCATGGACGAGCCCTTCGGTGCGCTCGACGCTATGACCCGCGATTCGATGAACTTCGAGATCCAGCGCATCTGGCAGGCCACGGGGTGCAGCGTCCTGTTCGTCACGCACAGCATCTCCGAGGCGGTCTGGCTCGGTGACCGGGTGGTCGTCGTCGGCGGCCGCCCCGGCCGTATCGTCGCCGACATCGCGATCGACCTCCCGCGGCCCCGGGGCAAGGAGCACCGGTTCTCCGCAGCCTTCTCCGACTACACAACGGAAATCGAATCCCACATCGGTGTCATGACCGGAATCAGCTGACCGCCGCCAGCCCGGCCTCCCGACCCGAAATCGACATCAGGGAATACCAATGCTGAGCCTCACCGCAGACGCCTCGCAGGTCGAACGAACCTACGGTCTCAATGCACGCAAGAGCTTGCTGTTCTCCGCGATCCGCCTCGACTCCTACCCGCTCGTCGCACCACTGATCGCACAGACCGACAACGGCCAGTACCTGCTCGTGCGCCAACAAGAGCAGGGCAACGCCCTCTCAGCCGGAGTCCCGAAGGACCAGATCAAGTTCTACGCACCCTGGGTCACGATCGACCCCCGAATCGTCGCCGACACCCCCGCCTCGGCGTCGCTGACGAGCCTGGTCAAGGAACTCGCCGATGGCGCTGCGGTCAGCCTCGCCGCCGACGTCGTCTACAGCCACTACCGCACGCTCTCCGGCTCCGTCGAACTCGTCGTCTCCGACCAGGACTCCACCCCGGTCACCGCATACGAACTCGACCTCGAGGAGGTCCTGGCGAGGTTCGCGGCCTGGCGCGAGACGGGCGTCCACACCGCGCGGCGGCTGATCGAGAACGTCGCACACCTTTCAGGCCTGGCGGAGGAGTTCACCGCCGGCGAGGACAGCCGGTTCTCGGCGCTGAAGACGCTCGTCGCCGACCGCTCCCTCGACGCCCTGCTCCTCGCTGCACCGCCCAACTTCACCGAGGCCACCGGGTTCGCGCAGCCGGACGGAACAGCCGCCCTGTGGCTCGCCGGTTCGGACAGGCTGGTCGTGCTGGCACCCGATGGAGCCTCCGGGGTCTCCGAGTCTCCCGTCGGCCAGTTCCCGTCCATCGGCGCAGCCGTCCGGGAGCTGGCCAACGGAGTGCGGATCGGCGTCGAGGACGAGTGGATCAGCGTCGGCCTTGCCCGCGAACTCGAGCGCGAGGGAGCGGAACTGATTCCGGTCTCGACCGACCTCGGCCACTGGCGGGACACCCGCGACCACGAGGACCTCGCCTTCCAGGTCGTCGCCGCCCGGGCGAGCGTGTTCGCCATCGAGGAGGCACTGGCCTGGGCGGAGGAAGGCCTGGACGCCGGCCGCTCGTTCTCCGAACTCGACATCAACGCCGTGTACCTCGACAAGATCGCCGAATTCCGCACGGTGAACGAGATCCCCTTCGGCATCGAGCCCTACTTCACCAACCTGCACTCGTCCAACCGGATGCTCTTCCCCGGCCCACCCGTCGACTACCCGATCAACGACGAGACGACCTGCATCCAGCTCGACGCCGGGGTGCGCATCGTTGTCGACGGGGTAACCGTCGCCACCTCCGACATGGCCCGCTCCCTGCCGCGCACCGCGGCGGCGAAGGAGGCGTACCGCTTCTTCTTCGACGTGGTGCGCGAGGGCATCATCGGGCAGCTCAAGCCCGGCGTGGTGTGCGAAGACGTGCACGAGGGAACCTTGCGCTACCTGGCGCCCCACCTGGACCGGATGGTCGAGATCGGGATGCTCGGAACGGACGTCGATTTCAACAGCGAATACCGAAAGCGCAACGTCGGCCACCTCATGGGCAAACAGGAGTCGTTCGCGAACGAACTCCGGCCCGGATACAAGCACGTCCTTGAAGTCGGCTCGTATGGTGCCGCCGAAATCCCGTGGCGCTACGAGAACGCGGCAATCGGCACCGAGGACCTCTGGTACATCGGACGCGACCGGACCTACATCGTGAGCAAACGATGACGGCTGAACAGCCAAATCGTGCGTGCGGAGCGGGTCCAACGCGGGGCCAGGAACGCGCGATCCAACCCGCGTCGCTTGTCCGGCATATCGAATTGGGATGCAACATGACTGACGTGCAAGAGCGTCTCAAAGCGCTGTCCATCGAGCTCCCTGTGCTCGGTGCGCCCCGCTACGCGTATGAGGCGACCGTACGATGCGGCGATCTCCTTTATGTGTCCGGCCAAATCTCACGGACCGCCTCGGGCGAGATCCTGCAAGGCTGTCTGGGAGACGATGCGACCGTGGCTGACGGAGTGACCGCCGCGAGAACCTCCGCGCTCAATCTACTGGCGCGCATACATGACGCAGTCGGCCTCGGCAACGTACAGCAGGTACTGAAGCTCAATGCCTGGGCCACGAGTTCACGAGACTTCGTGAACCAGCCGACGGTGATCGATGGGGCTTCGCAGCTGTTGCTCGACGTTCTGGGCGACGCGGGTCGCCACGCACGAACCGCCCTGCCGGCCCACGTGCTCCCCCAAGGTGCGCTCGTGGAACTCGACGCCACGATCGCCCTTCGCGGCTAGACCGTGTTTTAGGTTCGGATTCCTGTGCGCGCCCTGCACGAGGATGATCAAGATGTGGGGCGAGGCGATCTTTCTGATGAGCAGTGGTCGGTGCTGGAGTCGTTGCTGCCTGCGGTGGGCATAAGTCGCGAGTGGCCTGGCTGTCGGCGGCTGGTAGACGGTGTGCGGTGGCGGGTTCGGACCGTGGCAGACGGTGTATGGACTGTTCCGAAGATGGCAGCGTCGGGGCGTGTGGGCCCGGCTGCTGACGTTGTCGCAGGCGAGGGCTGATGCGGCCGGACTGATCTTCTGGGAGGTCAATGTCGACTCCACCATCTGCCGGGCACACCAGCACGCTGCCGGTGCCCGTCGGCGCGGTGCTGTGCAGAAGGAACCGCCAGGCGGAGTGAGCGCCGAACCTGAAGACCATGGACTGGGCAGGTCGCGAGGCGGGGTTCACCACGAAGATTCATCTGGCGTGTGAGCAGGGACAGAAGCCGTTGTCGCTGCTGATCACCGCCGGGCAGCGCGGTGACAGTCCGCAGTTCGAGCCGGTCCTCAACGCGATCGGGGTGCCCCGGCCTGGTGTCGGCCGGCCGAGAAGCCGCCCAATGCGGGTGCGAGGCGACAAGGCGTACTCTTCACGCGCGAATCGCGCCTACCTGCGCAGACGTGGCATCAGGTGCACGATTCCTGAGCCGGTCGATCAGGTCCGAAACCGCAGGCGCCGCGGACGTGGCGGTGGCCGTCCGCCCTTCTTCGACCGCGAGGACTACAAGGCCCGGCACGCGGTCGAATGCGGGATCAGCCGTCTCAAGCAGCACCGGGCCGTGGCAACCCGGTTCGACAAACTTGCGGTTCGATTCGAGGCGACGTTCAGGTCGCGGCGATTCATCAGTGGCTGTGAACCCTCAGCCCGCCGTCGTGCGGATGCCCCAGCAGGAAACGACGGCCCTGCGGTCATTACGGAGGAAGGGCACATTTCCTGGCATTGGCGCGCGGCGGTGTGTACAGGGTTGCACCTTCCGTAGCGGCATGTGGTCCAGTGGACTTACGTCCCCGATCCCTTGAGGAAAGGTCCCTGCTCATGCATTCGTCTTTCATGCCACCCCGCCAGGTCAAGATCGGTGACGCGGCGGCCTTCGCCGGCACCACGCCACGGGCGATTCGCCATTACCACGAGATCGGCCTGCTCCCCGAGCCTGAGCGGGGCGGTGATGACCGCCGCCGCTACGGCTACGAGGACATAATCCGCCTGCTGTGGATTCGCAAGATGGCCAACGCCGGGATCGCCCTGGACGACATCCGTGACGCCTTTACCACCGGCACGGCTTCCGCCGGTGCGGACAGCGGAGACGGTATCGCGGGCTTCCTGGAGCGGTTGGAGGAAACCCTCGCCGAGCAGGAGGCGGAATTGCGGCGGCAACGGACCGCCGTGCAGCGGATGCGCACCGAAGGCAGCCGGATGGGCCTGCTCTCCGACTTCGTCACCGAACGCCTCAAGAGCCTGCCCGACGGCTCCCTGCGTCAGGCGGACCTGGACAGTCTGCTGGTCACTGAGCGGATCTTCGGCCCGCTCGGCGCGGCCGTCCAGGCCACCCGCTTCGTCGTCCTGGCCACGCATCCCACTCTGCGGGAGGATTCCGACCGCATCGATGACGCCGAGGAGGCACTCGATGACAGCGTCGCCGTCGATGATCCACGGGTGGCTCAAGTGGCCGTCGAGCGGCACGCCTTCGAAAGCGCCCTGCAGGCCGTCATCGAGGAGTCCGGCCTGGGTAAGGACGACGATGCCCTCTGCGACGCCTGGGACACTTTGCACCCTGCTACCGCCGATGACGGCGAGGACGAGGCCGACCTCAGCTCTGGCAGGCGGGAGGCTGACTCCATGAGCGCGTTCGAAGCCACCGGCAAGATGCCCTACGACTTCTCCCCAGCCCGCCTGCGCTGTATGGAACTGGCCGAAGAACTATCCGCCCAAGACTCACCCGCTACCTAAAACACGGCCTAGACCCAATGCCGGTCGTTTAGGTTGTCGCGTGGCCGGTAGCCTGCGTGCTTGTGGATCTTGAGGCAGGTGCGGGCGCGGGTGTCAGCGTGGCCGATCGGGCCGCCGTCGGCGTGCTGACCCGTACGTTCCCTGTGGAATTGGTCGATCGAGTTATTGATCAGTACTGGCGTAGGGAACAGCGGACCCGCGCACTGCCCGCCCGGCTGATGTTCTACTTCACGCTGGTCTTGTGCCTGTTTCCGCACGAGT
>NZ_SMKW01000079.1 GCF_004348985.1 Saccharopolyspora elongata
GTGTGGGTGTGCGGGCGGGGCGGGCGGGGTTATCGGGTGCCCACGACCGGGTCGATCGGGGCCGCTCGCCGCCGGTTGGGATCGGGTCCGATGGAAACGGTGGCGCGCGCGGTGATGACGCCCTGCGCGCGACCGGACACGCGCGGCGCGTGGTATCAGGACTGGTTATTGACGGCGGTGGACGGAACCACATTCACCGTGCCCGATACCGAGGACAACGAGCGGGAGTTCGGTCGCCCGGGTTCGGGCCGTGGCGAGGGCAAGACCGCGTATCCGCAGATTCAGGCGGCGTGCCTGATCGAATTGGGCACGCACGCGGTCTTTGACGCCCGGATGGATGGCTACGCCGCCGCGGAAACGATGTTGATCGAGGAGATGTTCGGCTCGCTGAGGCCGGGCATGCTGGTGCTGGCCGATCGGCATATTTATTCGTTCCATCGGTGGATCAAGGCGGTGGACACCGGTTCTGACCTGCTGTGGCGGGTGGCGTCGAACCTCATTCTGCAGCCGGTGGAGATGCTGGCCGATGGGTCCTACATCGCGGAGGTGATCCCGCCCAGGAAGTCCGGTCGGGCGTCGTTTCGGTTGCGGGTGATCGAATATCGGCTGCCGTGGTCAGGTGAGTTGTATCGACTGGCGACCACGATCATGGACCCGGTTCGGGCTCCCGCGAAGGAGCTCGCGGTTCTTTACCATGAGCGCTGGGATATCGAGGGGTTCCTCAAGCAGATCAAGAGCGTTCAGCTGGGCAACGAGAAGATCTTTCGGTCGAAGTCGCCGGATGGGGTGCGGCAGGAATTCTGGGCGCATCTGGCGGTGCACTACGCCACGATGTGTGTCCAGGTGGATGCTGCTGATCATGCGAAGCTGGATCCGGATCGGATTTCGCATAAGAACACGGTGCGTGTCATCCGGTCCCGCGTGTGGAAACCGGAGTCTTTTCCCCCTCACAGCAAGTGATGATCACTATCGTCTACTGCTGGCCGAGGTCTGCGATGAGATCAATCCGGAGCGCCGGAACCGGAGCTATCCACGCGTGATCAAGAGGAAGATGAGCAATTTCCCGGTCAAACGGGCACGCCACCGCCAGCAGCGCCAGGACAGCAGGCCATCCCCCTCAGCGGCCGTCATCACCGCACCCAGCAAGACCGGACACCGACCTCGACCAGCCAAGATCACTTAAACGACCGGCATTGGGCCTAGACCGTAAGAGGTGAGCGTCTCGACGTCTTAGTTGACGAGTGATCGCACAAGAATCAGTGCTGGTCAGCACCCAATACGTTGCTCACCGCGAAAAATCCGGGTCACCACGTGCGAGCTCAACTGGCACGCCCACATCCAAAAATATTCAACTTGCGCCTTTGGGCAACATTCACGGGTCGCGCACGCCCCATCGCCTCGGATGACCTGGTCACGACTGATGCCGCTGCTTAGGCTCACCGGCACTGCGTCGAATCTCCCCTTTTCGACGTCACCTCCGTCTCGATGCGAATGGAGCTCGATGATGATTCGAAAGCTGGCCGCGGCCGCCCTGCTCACCCTGGGGGTCGCCGCCGCCACCCAGGGTGTGGCGTCCGCAGCCACGTTCGTCCCGGCCGGGGTCTACCCGTCGTACCACGCCTGCGCCAACGCGGGCAACGCGGGCTTCCCGCAGGGCCGCTGGGTCGGCTGGCGCTGCGAGAACCTGCACAACGGCCAGCACCTGCTGTGGGTGCAGCCGAAGTACTGATCCGGTGCGTGGTGCGGGGGCGCGTCCGTTGTGGACGCGCCCCCGTTTCGCTGCGGTTTCCAGGGTTCTGAAGGAATCCCGCGGGGAACGCAACGGGATGCCGCATTCGTTCGCGTCCCGCTGCGCGACACCCATACGAGGTCTTCGACAGCCCAGAGACTTCGTGGGGCGTCTCACCAGGGCACATTCCCGGTGTCGTCGAACAGCCCTCCGGTCGGGCCGTCGTCCGGCAGCGTGGCGAGCCGAATGGCGATCTTGGCGCCTTCTGCGGGCGTGCTGGTTCCGTGGAAGCCGTTGAGATCGGTCGCGACGTAGCCGGGGCAGGCGTTGTTGATTTTGATGTTGGTGCCGCTCAGCTCCTTGGCGTACTGGATGGTGACCGCGTTGAGGAACGTCTTCGACGGTGAATAGGCCCCGCTGACCCCGCCGAGGTCGACGCCCGGCGTGGTCTGCAAGGTCAGGGAAGCGACGTGGCTGGACTGGTTCACGATCCGCGGGCGCTCGGAGCGGCGCAGGAGCGGCAGCATCGCGTTGATGACCCGGACGACGCCGATCACGTTGGTCTCCACCACCGCCCGCATACTCTCCGGCGTGACGGTCGAGGGCTCCTCCGGCCATGCCCCAGCGATGCCGGCGTTGTTGACCAGCACGTCGAGCCGCCCAGCGCGCTCCTCGATCAGTGCAGCGGCGGCCGAAACGCTCGCGTCGTCGGTCACGTCGAGAAGCACACCGAACGCGTCGACGCCGGCCGCACGGAGCTTCGCCACGGCATTCTCCCGGCGCTGCTCGTCCCGTGCCCCGATTCCGACGCTCCAGCCCAGCGCGCCGAGCCCGGCCGCGATCTCGTATCCGATTCCCTTGTTCGCGCCGGTGACCAGCGCAATCGTCTGTTCGCTCATGCCTTTGATCGTGGCCGGGCACTGGCGGGGAACCAACACCGTCTGAGTCACGCAACGATACCCAGCTGATATGGATCGGGCGGTAGCCTGAACGGGTGGAGACGCGGGAGTTGCGGTACTTCGTTGCGGTCGCCGAGGAGTTGCACTTCGGCCGGGCCGCCCAGCGCCTGGGCATCGCCCAGCCGCCGCTGTCGCGGACGATCACTCAGCTTGAGCGACGGCTCGGAGTCGCGTTGCTGGAACGCACCAGCCGCAAAGTCTCGCTCACCGAAGCCGGATCAGTGCTGCTGGCCGAAGGCCGGGCGATCCTCGGCGCGCTGGCCGCAGCCGAGCGGCGCACCCAGCGTGCCGCGACGAGTCAGCCCTCGCTCGTCCTGGCCACCAAGGCCGGCGCCTCCGGCGAACTGCTGGCAAAGTTACTCGACGCGTACGCCGCCGAACCGGGTGCCGTCGCCGTCGACCTGCTGCTCTGCGAATCCCAGCCCCAGCAAACGCTGCATGACGGCCAGGCCGACGTAGCGCTGTTGCATCAACCCTTCGACTCGACGACCGGACTCGACACCGAAATTCTGAACACCGAGGGACAGGTCGCCATTCTTCCCACCTCGCATCCGCTCGCTGGCAGATCCCACGTCCGGACGGCGGATGTCAGTTCACTGCCGGACCTCCCGCTTGCCCGCTGGCCCGGCCCCGGCGGCGCCTATCCCGAGGGCCCCGGCGCGGAAGTACGCAACCAAACGCAGCTCTTCCAGCTGATCGCGCTCGGCCGCACCACCGTGGTCATGCCCGAATCCTGCCGCGCCAACCTGCTCGAAGGCCTGGCCGCCGTGCCGGTTCTAGACGCGCCGACCGTGACGACAGTCATCGCCTGGCCGCCACACAGCCGCTCCCGAGCACTCGCCGATCTAGTCCGCGTAGCCACACGCCTCTGAGCCTTCGCTCCCGCAGCCCCGCCCCTCCGTTCGCGGAGTTCCTGTTGTGGCACCGCAATCGCCCGGCGGCATACCGATAATCCTTGCTATCCATACGATTTTTGTTCTGCCTAAGGTTGGCGCACGGTTTTGGTTGCGGAACTCCAACCCTGGGTTGGGATTCGCGAACCGAGCTCGTGAAGGATGCGCGGACCGTGCGCCGGGTAAGTCGACGTGTGCGTGGGTGTAGCAGACCGTGATCTCTCGCCGAACCCCCTATTGCCCTAAAGGGCAAGATCGGAGGAACGAAATGTCTAGTCGGCGGCGCGCCTCGAAACAACTTTGGTGCAATGGGCAACCGCACCGGGAGGCGCACGTCTTCAGGAACGAAGACCACAACGCGCTCAATGCGCGGCACGAAAGGATCAAGAATGATGCTCAACCGGACCCAGATGCTGGGTGCGATCGCCGGACTGTTCAGCGGGGCGCTGCTGCTCGCCGGATGCGGTCAGCCAGCGTCAGCCCCCGCCGCACCTACGCTGGGGGCCGTGAACACGCCGGCAACGGCCGCCGGGATCGCTCCCGGCGATTCGAACCCCCAGCCGGCCGACGAATCGGTCAGCAAGGCGACGGGCGAGACGGCCCGCGAGTCCAGCGGGGCGGGCAGCGGCCACCAGTCCATCACCGAGTGCGCGGCATCGGACTTCGCGGTCGACCTGACCGTCCAGCCGAACCGCCCCGGAGTCCTGCTGATGGCCGTCACGAACAAGTCGAAGCAGGACTGCCACGTCAACGGCTGGGCGGACATCGCGCCCGTCGACATGTCCGGCAAGGCGCACACCGAAGTGCCCGTTCAGAAGGTCGAGATCCCGGGCGGCCCGACGGAGGTCACGCTCAACCCGGGCGAGACCGCGTTCGCCGGCGTACTCGTCGAGCGCGGCGACAAGGCGGACCCGAACACCGTGGTCGCCACCGGTTTCAGCGTCAGCGTGCCGGGCGTCGACGGCCCGGTGAACGCCAACATCGTCGGCACCGACGGCACCAGCACCGAGAACGGCGGTCTCTACGCCGAGTTCCCGCTCAAGTCGATGAAGGCCGGCACCCTGCAGCCCACCACCCAAGGCGTCACCGTCTTCTGATCCGGTAAACGCCGGTGAGGGGCACCCATGACCGGGATACTTGGTCACGGGTGCCCCCGCACCGCATCACCCGCGGGGTCAGCCCGCGGTTGTGCGCTCAAGCCGTGCCAGTGAGGACCTGCTCCAAGTAGGGGTTGATCAGGATTCCTTCCGGATCAAGAGATTGGCGGATCCGTTGTACGTCATGCCAGCGTGGATAGCGGGGTGCGAGGCTGCGCGCGGTGTGGGAATGCAGCTTCGCCCAGTGCGGGCGACCATCAAAGTCGCCGAGAACCCTTTCGGCGCAATGAAATATCTTGTCGTGCGGGCTGTGCGCATCGGTCGCCAAGTTGACGTAACCGGTTGGGCGCCCGTAAGCCGGACTGAGTGGGATGTCATTTCCGGGCGCTACCCGTATCTCCAGGGGCAGCGAAACCACCTCGCCGGCCGACGGTAGTGCTCGACGCAATTCTTGCAACGCCTGCCCTAACGCCTCGAGTGGCACGGCGTACTCCATCGCCACCACCCGGACGCGTTGTGGAAACGTGAAAACCCGATGGCTCACGTCGACGAACGACCGAAGCGGTCGGCGCGTCAGGACTTTGGAAGCAAATGGCACGAGCGCGGCATTGCGCCGGTGGGTCCGGAGCACGCCATGCAGCCCGACATGGCCCGCCAGATAGTGATCTCGCCAGGCCTGCCACCGTGACGGGGGCCTGCGCGGCGCCGTCGTGCGCGACATGGCCCGGATGTGTACCGAGTCGCTCCACATCGGCCAGAAGAAGATTGGGTGATCAACGTTCGCGATGAGTTCGGGCAGGCGCCCGATCAGCCGGGCGAATGGCTCCGTTCTCTCCTCAAGGCCGAGCGAAAATGCCGGTACGCAACGAAATGTGATCGTGGAGATAACCCCCAGTGCGCCCAAGCCCAGACGAGCGGCCGAGAACACGTCTGGTTCGGACGTCGCCGAGCACTCCACGAGTTCCCCGTGTCCTGTGATGAGCCGCATACTCGCGATCTGACTCGACAGGCAGCCATACCGGGTGCCCGAACCGTGAGTCCCCGTCGAGACCAGGCCGGCCGCGGTTTGAACGTTGATGGTCCCCATGTTCTCGAGCGCGAGTCCGTACCGGTCCAACTCGGCGTTGATGCGCCAGAGCGGTGTGCCGGCTTGGACCGTGACCGTCATGCCGACGGGGTCCACCGCGATGACATCGGCGTACTCGTGCAGATCAACGAGGGTGCTATCCGTGCTGACCAGCGGCGCGAAGGAGTGCCCGGATCCGGCGAGGCGCAGCGGCTGACCGGTGGCACATGCGTCTCGCACGTACTGGGCCAACTCGTCCTCACTACGCGGACTGACGCGACGGGCCGGGGTGCATCGGGCGGACCCAGCCCAGTTTGTCCACATCGATCGGGCGTCGGAGCGCTCTGCGATGCCAGTCATGGCAGGAACCTGTGCGAGGCGTAGCCGACCTGCTTGTAAATCCAACTGTAAGTCTCGGACATTCCCTCCCGCAGCGAGACGGATGGTGCCCAGCCGAGCTGTTCGCGGATCAGCGTGTTGTCGCTGTTTCGTCCCCGCACACCTTGGGCAGCGGAAAGGTTGTAGCGCCGTTTCAGTGAGCTGCTAGCGATTTCCTGGACCAGATCGACGAGTTCGTTGATGGTGACAAGCTCGTCGCTACCCAGGTTGAGCGGCTGGTCGCAGTCGCTGCGCATGATGCGGCGAATGCCCTCGACGCAGTCGTCTATGTAGGTGAAACTCCTGGACTGCTCCCCGTCGCCCCAGATCTCGATCTTGTCGTCGTTGTTGATGACCGCAGCGGCAACTTTCCGGCAGATCGCGGCCGGGGCTTTCTCGCGTCCGCCGTCCCACGTTCCGTGCGGGCCGTAGATGTTGTGGAAGCGGGCTACCCGGGTGCGCAGGCCGAAGTCCTCAGCGAAGTGTCGGCACATGCGCTCGTCGAAGAGCTTCTCCCACCCGTAACCGTCTTCGGGCATCGCCGGATAAGCCATCTCTTCCCGCAATGGTTCGAGATCCGGGGCGACCTGGTGGGCAGCGGCGTAGACGCAGGCGGAGGAGGAGAAGAAGAATCGGTCCACGCCGGCATCGCGGCTGGCCATGAGCAGGTGCGTGTTGATCAGCACAGACAACATGCAGCGCGTCTTGTTGCCTTCGATGAAACCTATGCCGCCCATGTCGGCGGCTAGGTTGTAAACCTCGTCCATCCCGTCGACCGCCGCACGTGCTGCGTCGAGAAGCGATAGGTCGGCCACGACGTTTTCCGCGTCGGGATGCACCTGGAACCACTCGTCAACCGGTTTGCAGTCGACCACTCGTACGCGGTAGCCCTCGCGCAGCAGCCGAGCGGCCAAGTGCCCGCCGATGAAACCTCCCCCGCCAGCTACGAGGGCTGAACTCCTGTGGTCACTCATGGCAACCAACTCCCTGGTCAGGATGAACATGTGTAATCGATCTGGACAAGGGCGACTGCTTCGACAGTTCGACCGGCCATCCGCAGGCCTGCCTGGCGAGTTTCGCTGGGCCGTCAGGGCACGAGAACCTCCTCGAAGCGGGTGGCTATAGGTTCGATCGCAAAAGCGCGGCGGGCGTACTGCTGTCCCGCCTCACCCATGCGCTGACGACGTGCGGAGTCAGCGAGCAGGGCGAACGCTGCCGCCACGTACTCATCCGGGTCATCTGGGTTGACTACGAGCCCCGCTCCGGTTTCCTCCAGCAGCTGCGCGGCACGATTCGTCGAAGGGATGGCAGCGAGCACCGGGCGCCCGGCGCAAAGGTAGGCCAGCACCTTCGAGGGAACCGACATCTGACCCGCTTCTGTGCTGAGCCCAGCGAGCAGCACGTCAGCTGCTGCGAACATGGACGGGACCCGGTCGTAGGGCTGGAAGTCGTACAACTGCAGCCGACGTATTCCCAGCTGGCGCGCCCTTTCCAAGGCAAGGCGGCCAGTTCCCTCGCTGACGACGTACAAGACGCCGCTGTTCCGGGCGTCGCAGGCCTTCGCCAGCCGCACAAGCAGGTCTGCGCCGTGGCGATCGTCCAGCGTGCCGGAGTAGAGGAAGATGTGCTTTCCGGAGCTGCGGTCGGACCTCGCCGGTGCCCAGTCGTCGCTGTCGCATTCCATTTCTGCAAGCGGCGCCCAGTTCTCGATCACCGTGATGTTCTCCGACGGCACCCCGCACTGGCGAACGAAAACCGCGAACGGCTCTGCGATGGCGACAACCGCATCGCTGCTCAGCAAAGTGGCTTTCTCGCACCGTGCAGTGCGTTCCCACTCGTCGTGGTGGCCGGCCTCGCCGCTGGGTGCACGCGCGGAGTAGACATCCTGCAACCAGTACACGAACCGGATTCCCCGCTCAGCGCAGGTTTGCTGGATGTGCCGCTGAACCGGGACCGGGCTATTCCCCGAAATCACCACGTGGGGCGCGAAGTCCCTGATGAGTCCGCCGACGTCCTGCCCGTACGTGCCGGGCCCCGAACCGCGGTGTCCTTGCCGAGGCATGCCGATGATCGACAGGCGATCGGAGTCCGTTTCGCCGACCCGCAACTTCCCTTGTCCGACTGTGATCGTCGAGCAGTACACGTGGCGGACACAATGTCCTCGCCGGGCCAGTTCGCGGCTGAGTTCGGCTTGGAAGGGATGTCCCAGGTAATCGTGCACAACTATGCGTGTGGCGCGTTGACTGGCGATGATGACCTCCGGATGCCGTGCGGCCCAAGAGCGCTGCGGTCGGCGTCCTCACTTCCTACTCGGGAGCAGCGCATCGAGCCCAGCGAACCAGGGAAAAAGTGCACTATTCTCTGCCCTTTTCCACCGGATCTCTGTCGCGCCCGACTCGCGCCGTGTTGTCTGTCTCCCTGACAGGGCCGGACGGTGTGATGTCACGGTCAGCACCGAGGCTCGTGAGCGGATCGAGGCGCGGTGCGCGTTCGCCATCCCATGGAAATGCACGCCTGAGGACTCGGACAGCCATGATCGACGCCCGCCACCGGAATACCGCATTCCTGGTTGCCGGCTGCTTCTTCATGGAGAACCTGGACGGCACGATCGTCACCACGGCCGCCCCGAGCATCGGCGAGTCGCTCGGTGTCCCACCGACCGCAGTCGGCCTGGTGATGACGGCCTATCTGCTCACCCTCTCCGTGCTGATCCCGCTGAGCGCCTGGCTGACCAGCAGATTGGGTGTCCGGCCGGTATTCCTGGCCGCCATAGCGATCTTCACTCTGGCCTCGCTCGGTTGCGCGGCGAGCGGCAGCCTTCCGGTGCTGGTGGCCATGCGGGTGGTGCAGGGCGTCGGCGGCGCGATGATGGTGCCGGTCGGGCGAATGGTGGTGCTGTCCAGGACGGATAAATCGGACCTGTTGCGGGTGATGGCTTACATCGTGTGGCCCGGTCTGCTGGCACCGGTCGTCGCACCGCTGGCCGGCGCACTGATCACCACGTATGCGTCCTGGCAGTGGCTGTTCCTGATCAACGTGCCACTAGGTGTGTTCGCCTTTGCCGTGGCCTGGAAGCTGATCGGGGAAGCCGACAGCGGCACCGCCCGGAGGCCGCTGGACTGGCTCGGCCTGCTGCTCACCTGCGGCGGGCTCGGCGGGATCACTTATGCGGCGCACCTGATTTCGGACACCGACGCGGGCTGGCCGGTGACCGCCACTCTGACCGCGCTGTGCCTCGCCGTGCTCGCCGTTGCCGGCTGGCACCTGCTGCGCACCCCGAGCCCGTTGGTCACCCTGCACACGCTGCGCGTGCCGACCTTCCGGCTCTCCCAGTCCAGCGGGTTCCTGTTCTGGATCGTGGTCGGAGCCGCACCGTTCTTGTTTTCGCTGATGTGCCAGGAGGTGTTCGGCTACAGCGCGACCAGCTCGGGCGCATTGGTGCTGTTCATCTTCGTCGGTAATCTGGCGATCAAACCGGCGACCACTCCGCTGCTCAACCGCTTCGGCTTCCGGCCGGTGCTGCTCGCCGCCACGATCACCCTCGCTCTGTGCATGACCGGTCTCGGTTTCACCACCTCGTCCACCCCGTGGCCGATGCTCGCCGGGCTGGCCCTGCTGTCCGGGGTCGCCCGCTCGGTAGGGCTGACCGCTTACGCCACGATCGGGCTCAGCGATGTCCCGCCCGAGCAGATGCGCGATGCCAACACGCTGGCCGCCACCACGCAGCAGCTGTCTACCGGGCTGGCTATCGCGGTGGCCACGGTGGCCCTGCGGCTCGGCGAGCCCTTGGGTGAGTGGGTGTTCGGTGCCCGCGGCGGAGCCGCCTACACCGTGGCCTTCACCCTGCTCGGGCTGACCGCGCTGATCGCCACCGCCGGGGCGTTACGCCTCCACCCGCATGCCGGCAACGCCGTGCGCACAATCCGTCCGCCGCGCCCTGCAGGTGTCGGCTGACGCAGGGATTCCCCAATTTTAGGCAAAATCGGGAACCCCTACCGCTTCGGCCGACGCGAACAAGTCGTACTCCCCTTGTTTTCCCGCCCGGCTGTGTGCGTGACCAGCGCACTGGACGAACGACGTCGCAGATCGGCCGAGGTTGCTTTTCGGTGACCAATCGCACCCGCGAGCATCCCGAGCGGCCGGTGAACGTCCTGCGTTGTGAGAAGACGATCGAACAGGAGGCAGATCATGACCGCCAAGTTCCGCCGCATCATCGCCACGACCGCCGTCGCAAGTGCCGCCGGCCTTTCCGCGCTGACCGCTGGTTCGGCGGTCGCCAACCCCAGCGACGCCCCGTGCACCAGCGACGACATCAACGTCACGGTGACCAAGGACCTCGCCGAACCCGGTGAGTTCGAAGCGTTCCTCATCAAGTACACCGCAGCGAACCCGACCACCAAGTGCACGCTGCAGGGGCCTCCCCTCAAGGTGGGCTTGTACAGCGAATCGGGCCCGGTCCCGGGGGTCGTGGTGGGGTCGGACGACAGCCCGGGGGAACCGGTCATCGTGGACGGGTCCATGTTCGGGATCTCGCGGATCTCGCAGCGGACCGCGAATCCCCCCAACCCGGTGATTCCCGCCTCGGTCGAATTCGAACTCCCCGGTGTTCCGAACGGTCAGGGCGCCCGCGAGGTCGCCGCGTGGCCGGCCGGTGAGCCGATCAAGGGTTCCGCGCCGTACGCCACCCCGATCACCCAGAGCGCAGCGGACTGAGCGTCACCCCAAGCACCGATGCCTGAGCCGAAGGCCCGCACCGCTAGAGGTGCGGGCCTTCGCAATGCCACGGCCCATCCGGGCGGCGGCTTTTTACTAGCGGTTCATGTTGTGTGCCGGCAGCGTTTCGCAGCGTGGCGCGGAAGATTGACGATAGGGACAGTCCAGACAGGACTGTGCTGCGCCAGGCAGCAGGAACCGCATCAGCGAGCCATCGTTGCCACCGCTTTTGTCAAGTCGCTAATACTTATTAGTCCTGTTGGACAAAAATCGACCAGGGGCTTGATCCACGTGGCATGTGTCATTCAGTCTCGGTGCCTGATCCGCGTTTTCGACAGGGAGGTACTGCAGTGGCAGCGGGGCTCAGCGTACGACAGGCCGGCACCGCCCGGATCGCGACCACAGTAGACCTCTCCACCCTTGCCTGCACGAGGGTGGTTGCGGCGGCCGGTCCAATCCGGACCGAGGTTCACCTGTGATCACCACGTCCGACGGTGTCCGCCTTGAGGCTGTGTGGCATCAGGGCGGTGCGGATGCTGTGGTACTGGCACACGGAATCACCGCCGACCTCGGAGAGCAAGGACTGTTCCCGATTCTGGCGGATCGGCTTGCGACTGCGGGGTTCTCGGTGCTGCGGTTCTCTTTCCGTGGGCACGGCCGCAGCGAGGGCAGGCCACGCGACATGACGATCGCGGGAGAGCGGTTGGATTTGCAGGCGGCCGTGGAGTCGGCGGGGCACCCGGTGTCGGTGGTGGCGTCGAGCTTCGGCGCGGTGAGCACCACGCTCTCTTTGGGCGAATTGCCCATCGACTCGGTGGTGCTGTGGCAGCCGGTGCTCGATCTACGTCGGACTTTCCTGCAACCGGAGCTGCCGCGCGGGCGGCAGCTCTACGGCGACTTGACCTCCCTGCAGCAGCAGGGTTTCCTCGACATCGAGGGACGGTTCGAACTGGGCGCGCGGCTCTTCGAAGAGTTCGCGGAGCTCGACCCGCGAGCTGCCTTTCTCGCGAGCGACATACCGGCGCTCGTCGTGCACGGCGATGCGGATGAGCACGTCTCCTACGAGGTGGCCCATGAAGTGGCAGGCCGGCGGCTGCGCACGGACTGGCACCGCGTTCAAGGCGGCGGACATGGCTTCCGGAACATGGGGAGCGAAGTCATCGACGTGACAGTGTCGTGGCTTCTCGGCCAGGCTGCCCAGTAAGAAGCGGAACCTGACCGGCAACTTCGCTTGACGAAACCTGTCGTCAAGCGACGTTGCCCGCCATGCGGGCTGCAGTCAACCGCGGGCCATGGCGATAACGCCGGACAACCGCTCCCCGGCCTCGTAGATCATGTACGGCACTCCCCTGTCTGTCCCGAAGGCCGGCGCGGCCGCGCGGCCGTTTTCCGGCGCGGTGGAACGCGAGTCGTAGAAGACACCGAGGTGGTCGCGCCGGGAGAAGTCGTTGCCGACCTCCGTGATGAGGATGTTGCCGCCACTCTCCTTGTCGCTGTTGTAGACGACGTACGTGCTGCCGTTCTTGTGCAGCAAGTGCGGGCCGCCGACGTTGATCGCGCCGACCTTGGCGTGGTCGATCAGCGGCTCGTGGTCGAAGGTCCAGTTGCGACCCTCGGGCGACCAGCCCCAGCAGATGTCGCGGTGGTTGGCGGTGGTGTTGCGCATGAAGACCATCACGTAGCGGGCACCCCGGGAGGGCAGGTGGTGGCGGAAGACCCTGGCGTAGGAGGTCTCGGTGGTGCCCGCAGGCATCATCGAGGTGGTCAGCACGGCTTTGTCGTAGGTGAAGTGGATGCCGTCTTTCGATCGTGCGAGGCGAGTCGTGTTGTTGTCGCCGTGGAAGTACAGCCACATCTCCCGGGCCTCGCGGTGCCACAGCACGTGCGGGGACGAGACGTGCTTGACGCTGTAGTGCGGCTGCCACTCGTTGGCGACGATCGGGTTGTGCGGGTACTCGGTGAACGGGCCCTCCAGCGAATCCCCATAGGCCAGGCAGATGCCACCAGGCGCGTCGTGTGGGGCGTAATAGAGGTAGTAGCGGCCGATCCGGTTGCTCAGCCGGTCGTAGACGCCGCGGACGCAGGGGAAGATGATTTCGCCGGTGGGGTTGTACTTGAGCTGCTCCGGCTTGAGAAGGGTACGCACGTAGCGGTAGTCGGGGAAGCCACCGGGGGCGGCGGATGCGGGCAGGGCGCCGCCAACTGCGAATAGGGCGCCGCCCGCCGTCGCGGTGCGCAGGAAACTACGACGGTCCAGTTCCATGAAGGAGACTCCATTTCGGACGGTGGGTTAGAGGTAGGTGGCGGCAGTGACGCACAAGCCGCCGAGCGCGACGCACCACACGTAGGGCAGGGTGCGCAGCATCACGCGCTGCGGGCTGACGCCGGAGTACTGCGCCGCCCACACCGTTTGGGTGCTCGTCGGGTCGGAAACGCCGAAAACCTGATTGTACGAGGCGGTCATGCCCAGCACGGCGACCGCCGGGTAGATGCCCGCCGCGATCAGCACACCCGCGATCCCGGCGCCGAGGCCGAAGACGTTGAGCGGCCCCCGGTACAGGCACAGCGGCACCAGCAGTGTGAAGACCAGCACGAAGACGACCGGGTGCCCCGGGGCGACGGCCCCGACCAGCGGGTTGAGCGCCTCGATCGCGCCGGGCAGCTTGACCGCCGCAAGCAGGATGCCGATGGCGACGAACAGCACGATGGGTGGAGCAGCGACCTCGAAGGCGGCGTAGAGCGTGCGCAGCATCCGCTGGTTCATCTCGGCCGGTCTCGTCGTCGTCACCAGCGCGTAGAGCACACCGGCGAGCATCGACGGGATGATCGCGAGGTCGAAGCCGAGCGCCAGGACCAGCGGGATGGCGGGGGCGAGTAGCGCGTACCAGGGCGCGTCGCCCATGCGGCGGGCGCGCCCGCGCCCACGGCGCTCCGGCCGGGCCACGCCCGAGGTCAGCGACCAGGAGTGCTCCACCCCCTTGCGCCGGGTCTCCACAAGCACGAACAGAACTGCGAATAGCAGGGCGAAGGGGAACAGCTTGACCATGAAGCTGCGCACGGTGTCGATCGGCAGTTCCAGGGCGGTGGAGAAGAACTGCCAGACTGGCAGCTCGAACGGCACGCCGACGGCGATCCCCATGAGGATGGTCCCGGCCGCGGTCGTCTTGGGCACCCCTACGGCGATCATCGCGGGGATGCCGACGATGCCCGCCATCATCGCGGCGGGAGCCGAGCCGGTGACCGTACCGACGAGTGCGGAGACGGCCAGCACTCCGAGCGCGACGATGGTCGGGTGGTCGCCGCCGAACTCGACGATCTTGCGGACGAGGGTCGCGGCGATGCCGGTTTCCTCCATGAGCTTGCCCAGCCACGAGCCGATCAGCACGGCGAGCATGGTGGAGGCCAGCGCCACCGAGCCCTTCTGGAGCACGGTGTCGATGATGCTGCCCTCGCCGGTGAACGGGGCGCCCGCCGCGATCGCGATGGCCACCCCGAGCAGGACGAGGGCGAAAGCGGTGGGCAGCTTGCGGGCGAGCATCAGCCCGACGCCGGCAAGCATGAGCACAAGGATGACGACTCCCATTGGGCCTCAGTCCTCTCCGAGGGCCAGGACCGCGCCGGTCAGCGCGGCGGTGAGCAGGATCGGGGTCCGGCCCAGGCCGACGGCGGCGCCGGCGTACCCGTGCGCGGCGACCTCATCGGCGCCCGCGACGTGGCCGAGGATGCGGAAGCGGCCGAGGCGCAGGGAGATGTGCCCCAGGCGGTGGCGAAGCGCTCGGCGGACTGCAGTGTCGTGCAGGCGCGCGTGCGCCTCTTCGTGGGCCAGCGCGGTCGCGCGCAACGAGCCGGGCGGAAACCACGCCTGCCAACCGAGGAACACGACCAGTTCCTCGCCGAGGGCGAGCGCGTCGACGTAAAGCTCCACAGTGGACACTGGCCGGGACCGGTAGCGGGCCATCAGCCGACGGTCCAGCCCGCCGTCGCGCTCGATCACCCTCGGTGGGTCGTCGAGCCCGGCGCCGGAGCGGGCGAGTTCGGCACCGAACCCGGTGGACACCTCCGCCCAGCGGGCCAGCATTGCCGAGTCGCGTGCCTCGTGGGTGGGAGTGCCGGCCAGCAGCCGGGCGGCGAGTTCGGCGTCGGTGAGCGCTGCCAGCCGCTCGCACTCCGCGGCCAGCGAATCCCGGCGTGCGGCGGACAGATCGGCCAAGCGCGAGCGGCGGAACGCGGTTCGCGGACCAGCCATGAGACACCTTCTCTCAACCTCAGCCCTCATCAACCGCACCCCAGGGGACCGTGACGCAAACCAGCCATAAGAAACCCCGAAACGCGAGATTCGGGCCGAACGCAACCACCACTGCAAATCGCGGAGAGGCGGAACTGTGCGGTCATGAGCGTACCTCCAGCACCGCCACCACCGGCTCGTCAGCCGTGCGCGAGCGCAGCTCGCTGCGGGCCAGGGCCAGCAGCGGCCCCGCCTCGAGCACGCCGGAAAGATCGGCGATCCGCGAGCCGAGCAGCAGACGCAGCGACGGCGCTCGGACACCGCCATCCCCGTAGGTCGTGGTCTCGCGGATCAGCTCCGCCAGCAGCTCCGGCGCCTGCCCCACGGTAGTCGTGGCAACACGGGCGTTGGCGGCGTGCAGGCGCACGACGCCGTCGGCGTCGAGGACGCGCACTGGGTGGTGCGGTTTGCGGAAGCGGCGACGTTGCAAGGTTCCGTAGACAGTGTGGGCGTCGGTGGCGGCAAGCACCTCGACCTTCTGCGGATCAGTCTTGAGGCTGGCCGCGGCGACGGAGAGGAGTTCGCTGTCGTCGGCGCGGCGGGCGCGGTCCTGAGTGCGCAGTTCGGTGGCGCCGGTGGCGATGGCCCGCACGGTGCTGGTCTGCGGGTCGACGGTCACTTCCACTTCGACCGCGCCGGGTGCGGCCCCCTGCGCGACGACGGCCGCTTCGGCTTCGTTGCGCACGCCGAGGATGTGTTCCTGGGTGGCGCCGGGGATGATCCGTTCGATCTGCTCCCGAACCAGCGCGAGAGCCACACCGACCGGGCTGATCACTTCGTTGTGCTTGGCGATCCGGCCGGTCAGCCCGGTGCTGGCAGCCAGGTGCGGGGTGACGGCGGCCGCGCCCCCTCCCCCACCGACGAGGACGGCGGTGTCGCGGTCGAGGCGGTAGTCGCGGACCACCGCGTCCACGACGGTTTGAACCTGCTTTACCCCCGCATCCAAGACCCGCATCGCGGCACCCGCCACGTCGGTGTCCAGTGCCTCGGCAAGCGGTGCCAACGCAGTGTGAGCCACCTCCGGTTCGCACGCGGCGAAGTCGCCTTCTGGGACCCGGCCCAGCGCGTTGGCCGCGCAGGTCATGGTGATGGCGAAGCGGCCGCCCGCGGCTTCGAGGACCACGTAGTCGCCCGGGTCGCCGTCCAACGGGCTGATGGCGACGAGCTTCGCGTCCCGCAAATCCTCTGGAGTCGCATAGCAGGCGTACGGCAACCCGGCGATGTGGGCGCTGCGCGGCCCGACCGCGCGCACCCCGCCACCGGCGAGCCGCACCATCGAGCCGCCGCCGACACCGACGGTGCGGACGTCCAATGCGGACAGGTACGAGGATTTGCCCAGGATGGTGGCGTGCCGGACCGCGACTTTGCCGCGGCGGATGACGCTGATGTCGGTGGAGGTGCCACCCGTTTCCAGGAACACGCCATCGCTGACCCGCTCCCGCATCAGAGCACCGGCCACTCCGGCGGCGGGGCCCGACAGCACGGTCAGCAGCGGACGCCGCCGCATCTCCTCCAGCGACATCACCCCGCCATCGCAACGCATCACCATCAGCGGAGCGGTCATACCGGACGCGGCGATGCTCGAGTCGACCAGGTCCGCGGTGGCCAGCATCTTCGGCAGGATGGCCGCGTTGACCACAGCGGTGCGGGTGCGCTTGCGCAGCCCGTACAGCGACGTGATCTCGTTCGCGGCGGTCATGGGCAGCCCGTAGGAGCCCGCGACCGCCAGCACCGCCTGTTCGCCGTCGGGCAGGTCGACGCTGAACGGCTCGCTGGCGACCAGCACTTCGGCTCCGGCGGCGGTGACCTGCTCGACGGCGGCGCGGACCCCCGAGGGATCGTCGGGATCCCGGACGTGCGCGTAGTGCAACGGCAGCCGTTTACCCGGGGTGAGTTCGAGGTTTCCGAGGGCGGCGAGGCGCTTGGTGGAGACCGCGCCCGGGCCGGTGCCGATGCCGAGCAGCCCGACCGGGGCCACATCGCCCTCGAGCAGGGCGTTAGTCGCCTGAGTGGTGCCGTGCGCGAGAAAAGCGACGTCCTGGGGGACGCAGCCGACGTCTTCGAGCAGCCGATTCAGCGCCGCCACGATGCCGTGCGCGACGCCGTCGGGATGGTGGTGGGTGGTGGGGACCTTGACCTGGGCGACGAGCGCCAGCGTGGCCGAGTCGACCGCCACGGCGTCGGTGAAGGTTCCACCCACATCGATGCCGACGCGAATGCGGTGCCGGGTCATAGGGACACCTCCTTGTGTCGTACGCAGGTCGAGCGAATGACGCGGGTGGGGTGCTTCCGGGCGGAAAGAACTGTCCCGACCGGTCTTTTCAGTAGCCGCGGACGTCGGGCCAGTGACGCTGGACACCTGCCCTGTCGAGCACGCGGGCGAACTCCTCGAACCTCTTCTCCTCCTCCTGCACCTGGTGCGGCCGCACGCCCTCGTCCAGGCAATGCGCGGCGAGCGCGCCCGCGACCTCGCCGACGTTCCACTCCACGGGGTGCAGGCGGTAGCAGCCGTTGGTGATGTGGGTGGTGCCGATGTTCTTGCCAGCAGGCAACAAATTGCGGATGCGGCGCGGCAGCAACGCACCCAGCGGAATCTCGAACGGCACCGACCCGATGTCGATGTAGTTGTCGCCGCCGGTGGACGGGTGCAGGTCGATGCGGTAGCCACCGATACCGACGGAGTCGGCGTGGCGGGTGCCGCCGTAGGGGCCGACCAGCTCGATGGCGACGTCGCGCTCGGTAACGGTGGTGACGGCCTTGATCCGGCGGGATTCGCGGATGTAGGCGGCCTTGGCCAGACCGTCTGCGGTGCCGGTGACGTCGGGCCGGAGCTTCAGGCCGGGGAAACCCGTTCCCCCGTCTGGACGCGGCGCCTCGGTCTGCAACCAGTACAGGACGGAAAGGGACAACTGCCGGGCGTCGGCGAGCGCCTGCCGGGCGGTCTCCTCGCCGGCCCCGAGCAGCGGCTTGAGCCAGTAGTCGTTGAGCGGCCAGTTGACCAGGGTGATGTCGGAGTCGAAGGCCCCGGGCCGGTGCAAGTTGCGGGCGAGGATACGCCGGAATGCCCAGAGCTCCTTGTCGCCCGCGTCCGCGCTCTGGTCGGCGTCGACGTCGAGCGGATCATCGTCCGGGTTCGGCTGGAACGTGCGCGGCACGGCTTCGAGGGTGCGCGGGTCCGGGGCGAGGAAGCCGATCAGCGGACCGGGCCAGAAGTCCGGCCGGTAGGAGCGCCAGAATTCGTAGTTGGCGGGCCGGTCGATCGTGTGGTCCTCGCCGTCATAATGCGAGAGCGCGAAGCAGATGGTGATGCCCTGCTGGTTGAGGGGATCGGCGATCTCGGGGGCGTGCGGCTCGTCGTGTTCGCTGCGCGCCTCGGCGCCGATCGCGTGCTCGACACCGGCCAGCTCCAGCAGATCGCCGGTCTCGGTGGCGTCGATGATGTACGGTGCCGCGATGGTCTGGCGGGTGCCGTCACGGACGTCCTCGACGGTGACTGCCCGGACCACATCGCCTTCGGTCTCGGCGGCGACGGGCCGGTGCTCGGTGAGCACGGTCAGCCGCCCGGCGGCGCGGTGCGGCGCGAGCATCGCCTCGATCACGGCGAGCGCGACACGCGGCTCGTGGCAGAGCTTGCTGACCCGCCCGGCGCCGGGGTTGAGGCGCACCAGGTCTCTGGCCTGCGCCCGCAGCGGGTACCACTGGCGGTAGTGGGCGCGGATGCCCTCGCGCAGCGCCCGGTAGGAGGCGGTGACGCCGAACTGCTCGACCCACGGGTGTTCGTCGGGCGGCACGGCCTGGGCGGTGAGCTGGCCACCGACCCAGTCGGTCTCCTCCGTCAGAACGGCAGTCCGCCCTGCCCGGCAGGCGGCCAGGGCGGCAGCCACACCGCCGAGTCCGCCGCCCACGATCAGGACTTCGGTCTCCGCAGGGGTAGCGATGGGAGTGGGCATGTAGTGCTGCCTCCTCGGGCACGTGTGATGTGTCGGATGTGGTTGCGGCTCAAGGCCGCACGGTCGCCCGGCCGGCCGTGCGACCCGGGCGGAAGGCGCAGGCCACCCGGGGCTCGGCGGCCTCCTCGCCGGCCAGCAGCGCGGTGGCCATCCGAACCGCGGCCGATCCGAGCTCGGCGCGGGGAACGTCGAAGCCGGTGGGCTGCGGTCGTCCGGCGAGGTCGGCCGGAGGAGAACCGAGCAGTGCCAGGGAGACCTCGCCCGGCACGTCGAGCCCGGCGCCCTCGACGGCCGCGAGCAATTGCCGCCACGCGGCGCCCGTGTCGGTCTCCTCGGCGACGAACGCGGTGACTCCCTCGGCAATCCGGGCTCGCGCCCAGGTCGGCGTGATGTCGGCACCGGGCCGGGCGGTGCGCACGACCGCGCCGGCCGAACCGCCCAGCTCGGCGAGCGCCATGCGGAATCCGCGCTCGCGATCGGCGGAGGCTGGAGCGTCATCGGCCTCGCGGACCAGCACGATCCGCCGGTGCCCGAGACCGGCCAGGTGGCGCACGACCTCGGCGCTGGCGCTGACGTAGTCGACACCCACCCAAGCCAGGCCCTCGAGCTCGTCACGGCGTCCGATGTGCACGGCCGGGTAGTCGTCCTCCACCAAGCGGCGCAGTTCGCCTTCCGGGATGTGCCGACCGAGAAACAGGCAACCGTCGGCCATCCGCACCCGTTGCAGCACGCCGGGCGCGACGGCTTGCGCGGCTCCCGAGCTGGAGCCGGTGAACAGCACCAGGTCGTAGCCGCGGGCTACTGCCTCCCGCTCGACGCCGACCAAGATCGGGTAGTACGAGTGCTCGACGTCGACCGGGAAGGTCGCGGTGAAGCTGAAGACGCCGAGCAGGTTGTTACGAGCCCTGGCCATCCGCCGGGCTGCCGGGTCGGGCACGTAACCGAGTTCGCGGGCGGCGGCGAGCACCCGCGCCCGGGTGTCCTTGTGCAGCGCGATGCCCTGCTTGTTGCCGCCGAGCACCAACGACACCGTCGTCTGCGACACCCCGGCCAGTCGGGCGACCTCCGCTTGCCTCGGCCTTCCCCTGCGCCCTGGTGTGGATGCCTTTTCCGCCATGGTTGCTCCTGAGTAATACGCATTAGCCGTTGACTGCGTCGAACGATCTGGCTGTGAATGCGGATTAGCGAGCACATTGCGCCAAGTTTCCGGCACCGTCAAGAGCTGTCGACGGCTAATATCCAGCTAATTTCGGGAATTCCGGTGGGCGGCGGTCCGACGCGGTCAGGTGGTCGCGGGCTAAGCAGCTGGAGCTGGACGTGCGCGGACCCGCGGACGCGGGACATCCTCAACCGCCGCAAGCGATCGGCGTTGGGGCTGATCAGGTTGCAAGGCACGGCCTTGAGTTCCACCACAGTCACACCCCGGCGTGTTCTGTGCACTGCGGATTCAGCGTGCGGACGCGTGGCCGATACGGATGGCATAGGTATACGAGGGCACTGACCGTTGCCCATAGGGGCGAGCTATTCGGAATCTCGAGTTGGTGCAGCAAGGTTCGTGGCATTGGGACTACGGTGATTCGTCCCCGATTCGATGAGGTGCCTGCCGATGCGTCCCCCGCTTCCGCTGCCCCTCGGCGACGGTGAGTCCCGTGTGCCCGGGATCCTGCTGGTGCGCACCGACAGCGACGACGACGTCTGGGAAGACGTGCTCTGGCGCATGGGCGAGCTACCTGGTGCACCACGGTGGCGAAGGGGCCAGGTCGGCGATGCCGCTGCGGGGTTACCCACGGACCGGGTCGGATCAGCTTGCCGCGATGAGCCGGATGAGTTGTTGCCGGGCGGTCGGGGTCGCCCGGCAACAACCGACCTATCCGCGTGTCATGCCGCCGGCAGGGGCGGAACGCCCGGCTCTCCGGCGGGCACGCAGTCGACGGGATACGCCGGAACGCCCGGCTCACCGGCGGGGATGCCGGCAGTGGGCAGCGTCGGTGCCGGCACGCCGTCCGGCGTGCAGTCGACAGGCGGAACGCCTGGGTCTCCGGCGGGCACGCAGTCGACGGGATACGCCGGAACACCCGGCTCACCGGCGGGGACACCAGAGGTGGACAGGGTCGGCACGGTCGGCGCCGGCACGCCGTCCGGCGTGCAGGTGATGGGCAGGGTCGGCGCGGGGCGCTCAGTAGCGCCTCCGGCGAGAGCGGCTGCGGACGTGGTGACGAGACCGGCAACGGCCAGGCCGGCCAGCGTGAGCGACTGCGCGATTCGAATAGCCTTCATCTGAAAATCTCCGAATGTGTTGCGGTTTATTCCGAATGTCCATCGGAACGAGCACCAGCGTGTCCGATCTGGTGTCAGTGGAGCGTCAGGAAGCGCCTTATCTTTTCTTTAGAGCGGAAAGTGCAGACCGTGTTGCCCGTATGTACTTTTCGCTCGCCGAGGGCGCGCGCGGTGGGATATAGAAGCGCTATGCGCGTACTGGTGGCCGAGGACGAGAAAATGATGGCAGACGCGGTGGGTGAGGGTTTGCGGGATAGCGGGCTCGCCGTGGACGTCGTCTATGACGGTGCCGCCGCGCTTGATCGATGCGTCAGCACCGACTATGACGTAGTTGTACTCGACCGCGGACTACCGCTGGTGCACGGCGACGAAGTGTGCCGATCGCTCATCGTGGAGCGTCGCGAGACCCGGATCCTGCTGCTCACCGCCGCGTCCGAGGTCGCCGACCGAGTCGCCGGACTCGAACTGGGTGCGGATGACTATCTGCCCAAACCGTTCGCCTTCACCGAACTCGTCGCCAGGGTGCGCTCGCTGGGACGGCGAAGCAGGCCGGCTGTACCGCCGATACTGCAACGCGCAGGCATCGCCTTGGACCCGGCAAGGCACCGGGTCACGCGTCACGATCACCCGGTTTCCTTGACCAAAAAGGAATTCGCCGTCCTCGAAGAGTTGCTACGTGCGGATGGTGCGGTCGTTTCGGCCGAGAAACTGTTGGAAACGGCATGGGACGAGAACATCGATCCCTTTACCAACGTCGTGCGCGTAACCATGGCAACACTGCGGCGCAAGCTGGGCGACCCGTCACCTGTCGAGACCGTTTCCGGTGTTGGGTACCGGATCCCGTGAAACGCTGGCCGCTGCGGGTCAAGCTGACCCTCGCGTACGTGATGCTGACAGCGGTCACGGGCGCGATACTGCTCGGCCTGATCCTGCTGATGACACAGCCGGCAATCCCGGTGGGTACCGCGAGCGAACCCCCGGTTCCTGCCTCGTCGCCATCGGATGTCGCCCCTGAGCTTCCGGTGACGCCGGCTGACCCAGGAGACCCGGAACTCGTCGACCCAGGACACCCGGAACTCGTCGACGTTGCAGGCACCGTGACCTATTCGTCCGTACTCGAAAGCGGTGTCGTCGCCCTGGTGGTCGTCATGGCGTTGGCCGCTGTCCTCGGGTGGTTGACGGCCCGGCGTGCGCTGCGCCCGATCCGGTCCATCACGAGCGCAGCTCAGCGGGCCGCCGATCAGGAGTTGAGCACCCGCATCCGGCTGTCCGGGCCCAACGACGAGATCAAGGAACTCGCCGATGCCTTCGACCACATGCTGGCGCGGCTGGAACGCTCGTTCGCCAGCCAGCGCAGATTCCTCGCGAACGCCGCTCACGAGCTGAAAACCCCCGTAGCGGCACAGCGAGCGGTCACCGAGGTGGCGATGACCCGACCTGACGCCGCAACCGGGACCAAGGAATTGGGCCGCAAACTCCTCGCCAGCCTGGACCATCAACAGCGCGTACTCACCGGCCTGTTCGCGTTGGCCCAGAACGCTGAAACCGTCGAGAGGAAAGACACCGTCAACCTGGCCGACCTCACCGACGACATCCTGCACGAGCGAATCGCCCGTAACGACGAACAGATCAAGCCCACCTCGGAACTCGACGTGGCCAAGGTCCGTGGTGACGCCGCCCTGCTCGAGCAACTGATCCGCAACCTCATCGACAACGCTTTCGTCCACAATGAACCCTGCGGCTGGGTATCAGTACGCACCATCGGCACGAAGACCGAATCCGGCCTAGAAATCGCGAACGGCGGCAACCACATCGACACCACCAAGGCCGGCCAGTTGTTCGAACCGTTCAGGCGGTTGTGCTTCAACAGGGCAGACCCACCCCCGGGCAGCGGCCTCGGCCTCTCGGTAGTGCGAGCGATCGCCGAAGCACATGGCGGTTCCGTCACTGCTCGGCCACGTGACGAGGGCGGGCTCGTGGTCCGGGTTTGCTTGCCGGCTGCATGACACATCTGCGCGATGGACCGGACCCAGTTGATCACGAACGCAGCCCTTGATTGAACATTCTTCTCACCACAGAAAGAAGATCGATCCAAGGGCTGCGATGGGTAGTGTGCACGATGGCGATCGTGAGGGTGCGTTCCGAGCAACTGTCGCCGCGGACCGTTCAATACCCATTAGGTAACGGGGGAATCTGGTCCGTGGTAGAAGTCCCGGAATACACCGTCGGGGTCGACGGAGTCGCTGAAGTCTTCCCAGCCCATGTTGTCGATCGAGAGTTGGATTTCGACGTCTACCAGGGCATTCGGGGTGGCGCGAAAGAACCGTGGTTGTTCGCGTGCGACCTCCATGACGAGCACGGGGTGCTCTGGGGAGGCGAGTGTGACCGCGTCGGCAACCAAGACCCGCACCTGAGGGGTGTGTGGCAGCAGTGTGGCGAGTTCTTCGCCTGTCCAGCCTTCGAACTCGGGCCGGTCGACCAGTGTGACGTCGAGGACGACGTCGCCACCGTGGTACTCGCGGGGCGTGGTGATGTCGCGCCAGGCGGTCTCCCAGGCTTGGTCGTCAGAGAAGTCTGTGCGCACGATCGGGGTGGAAGCGGCGTTGAGCAGTATCTCGAGGGCGGCGGGCGGAACCGCGCGTGGGAGGCGGGTGCCCGAAGGCGACACCAACTCCGCCTCAGCAGGAAGCGGGTGGAACTCCTCCAGTCGGCGCATGCACCTGTCGGGCAACTTTCCGGGCAACGGCGCGGTCGGCACATCCGTCGACTCCCGCACTATGCGGGTGCCCCGGTAGGCGATGGGGGTGTGGCCTGCGCCTTGGCGGTAGCCGACGAAACCGCTGCCGTCGGCGAAGAACCGGACGGCTTCGAGTTGCAGGTCCGGGGAGCCGTTGTTGTCGGTGATGTCGAGGCGGTAGTGGTCATAGGATCCTGGCTCGGGGATCCGGTACGTCCTGGACTGGTGCCGGTCGGCGAACGACTGGCCGGTGCGGGTGTCGAGGGTCCGCCACAGGTTCCCGTCGGTTGAGCCGAACAGTGTCCATGCCGCCGGGTCACGATCAGGGGCGTCATCGGCGGAGGTGAGAACGTACCGATCAACCGCGACCGGCTGGGGCAGCTGGAATTCAAGGGACGCACGGTTGTTTGGTGCGAACCATTTGCTGGTCGATCCTTCTGCGAGGTTCGCGGCGACCTCACCCGCGTCGGGGTGCTCGGCACTGGTCCACACGACGGCCACCAGGTCGGTGACATCCGCTTTACCGGAAGGACTTTCCGAACGCAAGGCGACCGAATAGGCGTTTCCTAACCGGTCACGCCAGGCCACCCACCGCAGGGGCGCCTCGCCATCGTCGTCGATCAGCAACCGTAGCCGTCCCGCCGGATGCCCACCACCAGCGTCCTCGACCTCCGTGTCGAACTCGTACCCACGAGCACCGTCAGCGCCCTCCGAGTAGTCTCGCTGGCCGTCGAGTTCGCCCCGCATCTCCACCACATCACCGTCGGCGGTGCGGCGATGGCCGTAACACCACGCCATATCCGGAGAGAAGCCGACTGCGGACTGCGCACCGTCCTCCGTACCCCAGGACAGCTGCTCCAGCACCGCGATCCCCCCGCCGGCCACGTGCACCAGCAGCCGTGATCGCGGCAGCCACTCCGCGCGGTCCCACGCGCGCTGCCGCATACGAAAGGTGAACACAGACGCGTCATCCGACACCGGCCGCACAAAGCCTCCTCGCCAACCACAGCACCAAAGACGGATGCTGGCGACACACGACGAGACGACGGTAGCCGCCTCGCCACTCCCGGCTCGCCGCATCCAAGGACAACTGCCTCGACATACCTCAGCGGACGCCCAAAGGGGCAGCGATGTGGCGCCCCCGCTATGCGCGGCCGGAAAAAACCAGAGTTCAGCCGCTGACCGTGCCGGTGGGATCGGTGGTGTTGGCTGTGGTTGTTGGCGATTCGGTTCGGGTGGTCGCCCGGAGGAGAAGGCCAGTCAGGCAGCCGCCCGCGGCGCTTGGGATCGGTTCGATCGGCTCGGCTACGGGTGCAGCCTCGCGGCCCTGGTGGTCGACGGTCGCCGCCGACCGCCCCGGACGAACCCTGTACGTCGCTGCGGCATCGAGCCCTCCCCGGAAACGACGGTCCCGCCCCCGCGTCCGGGGACTCTGCGGGAAAGTATGTCGATCACAACCTGGTGTAGGCCTCGATGTCCTGCTCGAACTCGGTGATGGCTTCGGCAGTCAGCGTCGGCCGGGTGTCGGAGATCGCCCGCAGGTAGTCCTTCGTCGTAGCCAGCCCGCCGTCGTCGTGCAGCACGTCGCGCTCGAAGGCCGCCTGGGCGCCTTGGCGCGCGGCGAACTCGATGTCGGCCGGGGTGAACAGATCGGAGCGCTCCACCAGCAGGTCCAGGTCCACGTTGTCGCGCGCCGGGCCGAGGTAGCGCGACCAGATCGCCCGCCTGGCGGGCGGGTCCGGCGGGCCTACCGGGATGATGTAGTCGAACCGGCCCGGCCGCAGGAACGCCGAGTCCAGGGAGCTCACCGAGTTCGTGGCGCAGACCAGCAGGCGGTGGTCGTGTTCGCGGAAGCCGGGGATCAGCTTGAGCAGTTCGTTGGTCACCCCGTGCGCAGGGCCGGCCGCGGGCGTCGAGCGGATCCCGGCGATCTCCTCGACCTCATCGATGAACAGCACCAGGTCGTCCAGTTCCTCCAGCTCGGCGAACACCGCCCGCAGCGAGGCCGCCAACCCGTCCGGGGACGACGCGGCCAGGCGCGACGGGAACAGCTCCACGAACGGCCAGTTCAGGCGGGAGGCGACCGCCTTGGCGAAGCTGGTCTTGCCGGTTCCCGGCGGCCCGAACAGCACGATCGCCTTCGGAGGCAGCACGCCGTGGCGTTCGGCCTGCGCGGAATGCGAGATCGGCAACACGACCCGTCGTTCGATGACGTCCTTTTCACGCTGCATGCCCGCCAGCGCGTCCCACTGCCCAGGCGGCAGCAGCCTGCCGCCGAGCTCCTCGAGCACGTCGAAGTCGGCCGGGTCGAGGTCCTCGACCTTCTCGAAGTAGGTCAGGTCGGTGCGCGGCCGGTAGCCGGAGTTGACCATCGCCCGAAACCCCGCGGCCCCCTCGGGGACCAGGCTCGCGATGCGGTGCACCCCCTGCCCGCGCAGCTTCTTCTCCAGCTCGGTCAGCAGCGCGCTGCCGATGCCGCGGTTGCGCCACCGGGCGTCGAGGGCGAACAGCGCCAACCAGGCCCGCTCGCCCTCCACCTTCGCCGCTGCCATGCCCACGACGTCCTGCTCCACCACTGCGACCATCGCCGGATGACCGGCCCGCGCGATCGAGACCACCTCGGCAGCGGAGAACACCGGCTCTCCACCCTCCCTGCTCTGGTCCCAGATGTGGATCGCCTGGTCCAGATCGTCGTCGTGAAAATCGCGCACCCGCCACGATGGCATGGCACACCTCCCGGATTTCGCTTCGCACAGCAGGAAAAATCGCCTGCGAGCTGGGGTATTGCGGGGAAACTAACCGCCGCACCTAGGGCCCGCAATGAGCCAGCCCACACTCGGATCGTTCTCGGAATCGATGCCGAAAGCGTCCACACCGGAATCCTGCGATCTTCGGGACCAGCGGCGCGGGCGTGCGCTGCCTCACCGCACCCCACCAGACTCCGGCCCCGTAGGCGAGATCGTCGAGCCTGCGCAAGGCGACGAAGGTGACCGGGTCCACTCGCGAACCCCTCCGGCTGCGCTCCACCAGTGCGTCCACAGTAGACCCCAGGATCAGCAATCGCCGTGCCCGCCGACTGCTGATCGCCAACGCGAGCGCGAGAGGCCAGTGATGTCGGACACCGGCACGCAGCAGCTGGACCGCGGTGGAGAACAACCCCGCCAGGGTCAGCAGGCCTGCCGCTCGCACTGGGGTGTCGGCGTCGGGCATCCGCCGGGCCAGGCGCACTCCGGCCACGGTGGACAGCCCCAGGGCAGCGGCGACGGCGGCAGGCCTGCGGGTCAGCAGCAGTCCGACGGCCAGCAGGGACCAGCCCGTCACGTGCATCGGTGGCACCTGGCCCGGATGCCTCCGAGCCAGCAACGCCGCACCCGAGCCGTAGAAGGCGCGCCGAGCAACCCACCGCACCAGGCCGGTTCGGTGGTCGTGGGCCACTTGCGCGGCGGGCACGTACCGGAGCCGCCACCCCGCGCGGTGCAGGCGCATGCACAGGTCGACGTCCTCGGCGACCCGGAGTTCTTCGGCGAAACCACCGGGAGCTGCCGAACGCCGCAGGACGATTGCCGCACTCGGCACGTACGCCACTTTGGACATCGGAATCACAGGAGCTTCAGCGGCTCCCAGGTCCAGGGGAGAGCAGGTCCGTTCGAATGCGCCGATGCGGGTCTCCCGCTCTTCCGGTAGGGCAACGATCCTCGGCGCGACGAGGCCGACGCAGGGATCGTCGAACTGCGCGAGCAGCGGCGGTAGCCAACCAGACAACGGGACGGTGTCGGAGTCGCAGAAGGTTACGAATTCCTGCGCCGTCGCGCGCAGGCCCGCGTTGCGAGCCGCCGCCGGTCCACGGCTGGTCTCGTGCCGGACGACCTCGGCGTCGTGCTCGCTCGCCACCGCCCGGACCGCCTCGCCATCGCGGGACCCATCGTCGACGACCACCACCGGCACATCGGCGGTCGCCGGGTCGGTCCGCACCGCGCGCAACACCCTGGCCAGCATGTCCACCCGATCTCGCACGGGGATCACGATGGCGACCGATCGCGGTTGTGTGCGCGCGGGGCGGGGATGGACCACACCCGCGTCGAGCAGTACGCGGGCGAGGCGGGCCGAGGTGGTGTCCCGGACGGTGAACGCCCCGCCCCCGAGCAGGTCCGCCGCGCGGCGGTTCAGCCGCAGCAGGCGGGCGGGGCTTCCCCCGAACACCAGCGTCCCGTCTCGCGAGATCCTGGTCGCCTTGTCCAACTCGACGGCGAAGCCCGTTGGCAGCGCGGTGCTCATCCCATGAACCCCCCGTCGGCGTGCAGAACGGTTCCGTTGATCGCGCTCGCCTCCGGCGAACATGCCCACGCCACCGCCGCCGCAACCTCCTCCGGTTCCAGCAACCGGTTGACGAGTTGATGCCTAGCAAGATCGTCCATATTGGACAGTCCGTACAGGGCCGCGGTGGCACGAAGCATGTCCGTGCGAGTAGATCCGGGGGAAACCGCCACCGCGCCGATCCCGGTTCCCTGCAGATCGGCCGCCAGCCCTCGCACCAGTCCCAGGACCGCGTGTTTGGCCGCGCAATACGCTCCCAGGCGCCACAAGCCGGTGTGCGCCGCAGCGGAGGCGAGCGCGACGAACCGGCCACGACGCGGCTCCGGTGCGCCCAACATCGCGGGAACTGCGGCTCTGGCCAGGTTCAGCAAGCCGACCACGTCAGTGGCAAACAGCGCATTCCACTGCTGGTCGGTGGTCTCCCACAGCGGTTGGCCGCCCAGGACCACGGCTGCGGCGCCTACCGCCGCGTCCAGGCGTCCGTGCCGGTGGAGTGCTTGCTCCACGGCGGCGTCGAGGACGCCCTGCTCGCGGACGTCGCCCAGCACGGCCGTCACGGTCCCGCTCTCCAGGCTCCGGAGCTGATCGGCGGTACCCAGCGGATACGGCACGGCCGGATCGTCCTCGCAGAGATCGACCGCGAACACGTTCCACCCGTCGTCGCTGAGCCGACGCACAACGGCGGCGCCGATCCCACGTGCAGCGCCGGTGACCACGGCGGTCGGACGGCCGGTCATGACATGACCCCCGCCGGTGCCCGGACGAGGCGTCCTCGCCGCACGGTCCAGGACCGCACGGCGGCGCTGAGCCGGGTGGACATCTCGTTGAGCAGATTCTCGCCCTCGGCCGCCGACGCCCCACTGGGATCCCCCAGCACGCCGTTGGAGCTGACGGCGCGAACCGATGTCCGCACCAGTTCGCCCATGAGCTCCTCGACCGGCTCGGTGCGTCCGGCGCGAGCGCGGTCGCCCCGTACGGCGAGCGGCCGAAGCGCCATGAGCATCGACGTTTCGGTCCGCCCCGCGTGGGCGTCTCCACGTCCGACCGCGCACGGCCACCAGGCGACGTCGCGCCGCTCGCGACGCAGTTGCGCGACGGCCTCGGCCAGCGTCGCATTGTTGCCGCCGTGCCCGTTGACGATCAGCATCCGCCCGCACCACCGCGAGAGTGAGCGGCCGAGTTCGACCAGGAGCAGGTGCACTGCTTCGCACCCGATCGAGACGGTGCCGGGGAAACCCTCGTGCTCACCGCTTGCGGTGTAGGGCTGGGTCGGGGCCAGCAGGACGTCGGTGTCCGCGCCGAGTTCGCGCACCGCCTGCCACGCCACCGCGGTTGCGATGGAGCTGTCGGTGTCCACCGGGAGGTGCAACCCGTGCTGCTCGCACGAGCCGAGCGGAACGACGACGAGCGGGCGGCGGCCCTTGAGGTCCGGCCACGACTGCTCTGCGAGCAAGAGGCTCATGGCCGGCTCCCGTCGCTCTCCGACAGGTAGCCGCGCTCGCGGAGGTAGCCGAGCAGTTCGTCCACGGCCTCTGACGCGGGAAGCGGGCCCACGACGCGCGCGGAGGTGCTCGCCTGGAACGCGCCGGTGAGTTCGACGAGCCGCTCCTGCGGCCGGTTCCCGGCCGGTGGTTCGATCGCGTGCGTGCGCGGGCGGCGCGGACCTTGCGCCAGCACCCTCGGCGACGCCGTTGCGGCGCTCGACTCCTTCACCACGGCGATTTCCCCGGATCGAGACGACAGCACCGCCGGCAGCGACGCCCGTCGCAAGCGGACTCCCGCGGCTTCCACTGAAACCACGGCTGGGCAGTTCACCTGCAGCACCTCCCGCCGACCGTGGTCGAGACGGCGGTGCACCAGCAGGTCGCCCACCTCGCCGGGTTCCAGGCGCACCACGCCCAGGGCCTGAGCCGCCCCGAACTCCGCCGCCAGGAACCCCGGCACTGTCCCGGTTCCACGATCGACCGAGCGGTCACCGCACAACGTGAGGGCAGGCACGCCGTACCGCCGGCGCACGGCCGCCGCCAGGGACCTGGCCACCTGCCGCCCGTTGCCGACCAGCGCCGAGGCATCCGGAGCCGCGGCGTCGACGCGCAGCGCCTCGGCTGCTCCGGCGGCCAGTGCCGCTCGCAGCGCCGCGTCGGCTTCTGGTGGCCCGCAGGTGACCGCCACGACGCGGCCGGACCACCGGCCCGCCAGGCGCAAGGCGTGTTCCAGCGCGGCCTCGTCGGCGGCCGACACTCCGGTGTCGTGCACCCCGACCTGAACCGAGCCGGTGAGCGGGTCGACCGACGCCCGCAGCCAAGACCACTTCAGCGCGGCGACGATCACCGGACCGCCGGATCCAACCATGTCCATCAGGTCGCTCCTCGGAGCTGGTCTTCGACAGAAACTCTTCCAACGGACCAAGCCGCTTTCCGCCGCGCGAGGTTTCGCCGCCGCGAGCGGAGTTCGAAGGCATGCGCTCAGCCGTTGCGGAACACGACGCCGTCACCGCCGTCGGGATAGGTCCAGGTGATCGCGCCCGACTCATTGCAGACCATGTAGCAGGTCCCGCACTCGAAGCACTGCTCGTAGTTGAACAGGATTCCGCCGTCGCCGGTCGGCACGAACAGCTTGGCCGGGCACGAGTGCACGCACGCCTTCGTCGTGCACGATCGGCACACCTCGGAGTCGACGGTGATGTGCGCCCGCTCGGAAACCCGGAACTCCACGCCGTACATCCGCTCTTCGAACGACGTCGGCGGGTAGCGGTCGATACCCGTCATCGGTCACTCCCTTCATCGAAAGGCCCGCATACCCGCCAGCGCGTCGCGGGCGAGGTCGGTGAGCTTGATCCCCCGTCGCCGCGCGGTCCTGCGCAGCAATGCACCCAGCCGGGGCTTCGGTTCCGGGTTGTCCACTGTGAACAGATGTTGCAGGAAGTCGCAGACCAAGCCCGGATATTCGTGCTGAACACGTGGCGAGAGCACGAACCCCGGCGCCCGCCGGAGGCGCCGGTGGTCGGCCAGGACGAAGGTGTCGGCCAACCGCTGGCGGTACTGCGCCAGCCCCGCCGCCGTCACGTCCCCTCGATCGAGCGCACGTGCGGCCGTTCGACCGGCGACCAGGCCGGAGCCGATCGCGAAGTTGACGCCCTCCAGCCAGATGCCCGCCGCCAGGCACATCCCGGCCGCGTCCCCGGCGAGCAGCAGCCCGTCGGTGGCCAGCCTGGGCATGTGGTCGTAGCCACCTTCGGGGATCAGGTGCGCGGAGTACTCCTTCAGCTCACTGCCCCGCAGCATCGGCGCTATCGATGGGTGCGCTTTGAGCTCGGCGAGCAGTTCCTCAGGCCTGCGGCCGGACCTCGCCAGGTCGGACAGCGCAAGCACGAGCCCGATGCTGACGGTTTCCTTGTTGGTGTAGAGGAAACCGCCGCCAGCGATCGGGCCGGTGCAGCCGACCATCTCGATGTCCAGTCCGTCGTCCGGGCCAAGGCCGAACCGGTCTTCGAGGACACCGCGCGGCAGCGCGAGGGTCTCCTTCACACCGAGCGTGTGGTGCTCGGCGTCGGCCGCCGGCAGCAGGCCGGCGCTCTTGGCCAGGAACGAGTTCACGCCATCGCAGGCGATCACCACCGGCGCACACAGATCACCGTCGGGCCGGTCGGTGCGGACACCGACGATCCGCCCGGTGTCCTCGCGGAGCAGTTCGGTCGCCACCGTGGAGGTGATCAGCTCGGCGCCCGCCCCCACCGCCTTGCCCGCGAGCCAGGAATCGAAGTCCGCGCGGTAGGTGGTCATGCCGTTGTGCGGCGGCCCGCTCCAGTCCTGGCTGCGGAAGTCCACCGATATCGACTGCGTCGGGGTGAGCATCATCGTGCTGCGGCGGGTGACCCACCGCTGCACCGGCACCTCGCTCCACCACTGCTCGGCGACCTCGTCGAGGATGCGGCCGTAGACCACACCGCCGTAGACGTTCTTCGATCCGGGGAACGGACCGCGTTCCAGCAGCGCAACCCGGCGGCCCGCGCGGGCCAGTTCCAGCGCCGCGGCGGAGCCAGCCGGTCCCGCACCCACCACCACCGCGTCGAACTGCGTCTCGTCAACCGGCACGGTGCCTCCCTCCCGCGAACGACTGCTCCGCCACCCCGAGCCTGCGGGCCAGTTCCCGCAGCACCTCGGGCGCGTCGGCGACGATGCCCAGATCGGCCATGGCGGTCATCGGGCACGACGGATCGGTGTTGATGCTCACGACGCAGTCGGGGTCGCCGAGCCCGCCGGTGTGCTGCGTGGCCCCGGAAATTCCGAACGCAACGTAGAGCCGCGGGTCGACGACGACCCCGGTGGTGCCGATCTGGCGGGAGTAGTCCAGCCAGCCCGCGTCGGTGACGACCCTGGTCGCCCCGACCGAGGCGCCCAGGACTCGGGCCACCTCGCCCAGCAGCCGCATCGCCTCGGTTCCGGACTCCCCAGGTGGCACCAATCCCGCACCTCCGGCGAAGATCCGCGGCGCCTCACCGAGATCCATCGTGGACGGATCGGGCGGGAGAGTTTCGACCAGCCGCGCGTCGTGCCGGACCCGCTCCGGCACGACACGCGGCTCGATGCGCGGACGCTGCCGTCGCGCTTCGGCGCTCCGCGCATTCGGCGCGAGCGTGACGACCACGGGCCGGTCCACCGCGACGCGCAGTGCGACGCGATCGTCCAAGCGCGCCAGTTCCACTTCGTCGTCGCCGCATCGGGTCGCCCAAGCCAGCAGCGGCCGGTCCAGCTCCACCGCCAGCCGCGGGGCAAGGTCGCGGCCGTCAGGTGATGCCGGCAGCACCACGATCCGGTGGTCGTCCAGCTCCGGCGCGATGCTCGCGGCGAGGCCGCCCATCTCGGCCGGGCTGCTCTCGGCGATCACGACGCGGTCCGCGCTGAGCCCTTCGGCGGCTGCGCGTGCGCCGCTGCCGACCACCAGGGCCGTACCTCCGGCTTCTGCCACTGCTTCGTCTGCCCCGAGCGGCAGCGTGCCGTCGCGCACGACGATCGCGGCGATCTTGTGCTGGCTCACAGCGTCACCCCCACTCGATGGCCCTCCACCACGGCGGCGTGCGCTCGGCGGGGGGCGATGCAGTCGCCGACGCGGTGCACGTCGAACGGGCTGCCGCGGAGTTCGTGCCACAGCTGGTCGTTCGGCGCCTGATGCGTCGCGCAGACGACCCAGTCGCACCGGCGCTCGCGCATCTGGCCGGTCGGGTGGTGCAGCAGTTGCAGGACAACGCCCCCGTCGTCCTGCCGATCGCAGCCCATCACCACCAGGTCGGTGGACTGGGCGATCCCATGCCGGTGGGCGCGGACGTTGAACGACTCCATGTCAAGGGTGATGCCCAGGTCTTGCCCGACGACCATGCCCGCGGTGACCAGCTCGACCGCACAGCCGCGCTCGGCCAGCAGCTCCGCGGTGGAGGTCGACTGGTGGAAGCCGAGGTCGTCGACGACGACCACGTCGCCATCGGGTTCGGCCCGTCCTTCCAGCACGTCGCGGACGTCCACCACCCGTTCGCAACCACCAGCCCAGTGCGGAGCCTGCGGACGGGCACCGGTGGCCAGCACGACCACGTCGGGACTCTCAGCCCGGATCAGCGTCGCGTCGGCGCGCACCCCGGTGCGGATCTCGACCCCATGCCGCTCGCACTCGGCAGCGAGGTTCCGCACCACATCGAGGAATTCCGCCCGGCTCGGCACGCTCGCCGCGACCGATACCTGGCCTCCGGTGCGCGGTTGTTCCTCCAGCACCGTGACCCGGTGTCCGCGCCGCGCGGCGACGGCCGCGGCCTGCAGGCCGGCGGGACCGCCGCCGACCACCAGCACCCGTCTGCCGCGGACGGCCGGAGTCGGCAACGCGGTCGATTCCTTGCCAGCACGGGGGTTCTCGATGCAGCCGAGCCACCGGTTCAACCCCATCCGCCCCACGCACTCCTGGTTGCACGACAGGCAGGTGCGGATGTCGGTGGCCGCTCCGGCCCGCGCCTTGGCCGCGAAGTCGGGGTCAGCGATCTGCCCGCGCACCACGCCGACGAGGTCGCAGTGACCTTCCTCCAGCGCCCGCTCGGCCTGCTGCGGGTCCTTGAACCGCCCGACGCCCACCACCGGCAGGTTCACCCTGCGGCGCAGCGCGTTCGGGATGAACAGCGCGTATCCCGGCGGGACGTGCATCGATGCCTCGATCATGTACAGCGTCGAGGTGGCGACGCCGATCGAGGTGTTGATGTAGTCGACCTTCCCGGTCGCCTCGACTGCGGCGGCGATCTCCACCGCTTCGTCGATGGTCGTGCCGCCCTCGATCAGCTCGTCCCCGCAGATGCGCACCCCCAGTGCCCGGTCGGGGCCGATCGACTCGCGTACCGCGTGGATGATCTCGCGCAGCAGCCTCATTCGGTTGGGCAGGCTGCCGCCGTAGGCGTCGGTGCGCTTGTTCGTCGCCGGGGACAGGAATCCGCGCACGATCGACGAGTGCGAGCACTGGAGCTCGACGCCGTCGAAGCCGCCTTCAGCGCAGTGCGCGGCGACCGTGCCGTACCCGGCGACGACCTCGTTGATCTCGTGCTTCTCCAGCGCCTTGGGCACCTCGCGGAACATCGGGTCGGGTACCGCCGACGGTGCCCACACCGGCAGGCGTGAGTACATCGACGAGGCTTGACCGCCGTTGTGGTTGATTTGCGCGAAGATCGGCGTCCCGTGCGCGTGCACGGCCTCGGTGATGCGTCGGTAGCCGGGGATGACCGACCGGTGGAAACCGTGGATGAGCTTCTCGTACGGCCAGTCCGTCGGGTGGGTCGAGTGCTCCTCGGTGATCACCAGCCCGGCGCCGCCCGCCGCCCGCGCCGCGTAGTAGGCAGCGTGCTGCTCAGTCGGATGCCCATCTTCGGCGTAGTTGGTCAGGTGCGCTGAGAACACGACGCGGTTGCGCGCGACCACAGGACCGATCCGCAGCGGCGAGAACAGGTAACGGTAGCGTCCTTGACCACTCATGGGCCGCTCCTCGCGGGCGCCGGCGGTCCGGCTTCGGTGATGACGGGCATGCTGCCGACGCGCACGGCTGTCCGACGGCCTTCCAGCACCGCTTCGAGGACAGTGCGCGGCGCAACGCAGTCGCCGGCCCGGGGCATGCCCTGCCGGTACAGCGACTCCTCTGGCAATCTATGTCCACAATGGATCATCACGGCGCACTCGACGGTGCGCCGCTCGGCGGTCCAGCAGTCCTCCAGCACGGCGCGACCATCGCCGACCTCCCGCAGCAGGCTGCGCAGTTCCCGGTGGACGCCGACGCGCTGGAGACGCGCGTTCGCGTCGGCCAGGTCCCCGGTGATCGCCAGCTTCGTGCCCGCAACCTGGTCCTGGGTGACCAGGGAGGTCGTCCGGCCGCGTTCGGCGAGCAGCTCGGCCAGCCCCACCCCTACCGCGTCGCCGATCGGGTCCAAGACCAGCACTGGTCCGGCCGGGAGGTCGTCGATGCGGAGCAGCGCATCGGCTGCGTCGAGCACGGTGGTGCCCGGCCGGATGTCGTAGTTCCTCGGCCCTGGCACCGATCCGGTGGTCAGCACCACCTCGATGCCCTCTGCCTGCGCACTCCAGAGGTGCGCCTGGTCCACCTCAGCGCCAAGGCGGACCGCGATGCCGAGCCGGTCGAGTTCCCCTTCCCACCACCGGATCGCGTCGGTGAACCGGTGCCTGCCGGGAAGCATCGCCGCCAGCCTTGCGGCGCCGCCCAGGCGCTGCTGGCGCTCGGCCAACTCCACGGCGTGGCCGCGCTCGGCCAGAATCCGCGCCGCCTCCATCCCGGCGGGCCCACCGCCGACGACGAGCACGCGCTTGGGCGCCGGATCGGTGCCCGGCGGTGGAAGGTCGACGTGTTCGTGCCCGCTCCCCGGTTCGACTACCGAGGAGATCACCGGATTCCGGTTGTCCCGCACCATGCACGCCTGGTTGCACAGCACGCACGGGCGCACCCGCTCGGGCACCCCCGCACGAACCTTGCGCACCAGATCGGGATCGGCGATCTGCGCGCGCGTCATCTCGACCAGGTCGGCCACACCGTCATCGAGGGCCCGCTGGGCGCGATCCGGATCCACAATGGAGCCTTGCAGCACCGTTGGCGTGCCGTGCGGCCGGACTTGGCGGCAAAGTTCGACGTTGAACCCCGGTTCGGTGTGCCCGTCGGGCCGGGTCGCCGACGCCGAGAACACAGATCCACGCACCACGACGAGGTAATCCACCAGCGGCGCCAACCGCGTCGCCTGCTCGGCGGCGATCTCGGGTGTCACCCCCGCCCAGGGCGCCAGCTCGTCGCAGCTCAACCGGAGACCGAGCAGCGCGTCACCGATCCGTTCCCGAACGGCGCGCAGCACCTCTTCGGTCAGCAGCAGCCCGTCCTCGCCGTAGCGGTCGGTCCGGTGGTTGGTCAGGCCCGAGTGGAACTGCCGCAGCAGCGAATGCTGCCCGGCGTTGACCTCCACCCCGTCCAGGCCGCTGCGCACCCCGAGCGCCGCGGCATCGCCGAAACCGGCCACGAGGGCTTCGATCTCGCGCTCTTCAACCTCCATCGGCATCTCACGGCTGGCCGGGTCGGGGAACCGGGAAGGGGCCCACAGCGGCGCCTGGGAGAACGCCGACGACCCCTGCAGACCCGCGTGCCCGAGCCCGGCGAGGACCAGGGAGCCGTGCGGGTGGCAGGATTGCGCCACCCGCGCCCACCCCTCGGCGCACTCGGCGGCCAGCGGCGCGCGCTCGTAAGGCCAGTCGGACGGGTGCACGCTGGCGATCTCGGTGACGATCACACCGGCGCCGCCGCGCGCACGCCGCTCGTAGTAAGCCGCGTGCCGGTCCGAGATCGCCCGCTTGCGACCGAGGTTGGTCTCGTGCGGCCCGAACAGGACCCGGCTCGGTGCCCGATGGCGGCCCAGTTCGACGGGCATGACCAGCGACCGGCTCATGTCAACCCCGCCAGCGGGCTCGTATCGCAGGCACGGTCGGGTCGGCGGGCCGACGGCAGCCCGAGCATGACCTGCTGCTGACGCGCGCTGGGCCGGGAGTGGTCCTGCGCCGGCCGCGGTGAGGCGCCCGGCTCGACCGCCGCCAGCGCGGCCTCGCCGTGACCCTTGACGCACTCCGGATCCGGGCCGTCCAGCGGCAACCCGGTGAAGAACTTCGCCGCCATGCACCCGCCCTGGCAGGCGTCGTACGCGGCACATGACGTGCACGCGCCGCCCGTTTGCGGCCGGCGCAAATCCTGGAACAACGCGGAATCGCGCCACACCGCGCCGAACCCGGCCTCGCGGATGTTGCCGGCGAGGAAAGCGTCGTGGATGGCGAAAGGGCAGGCGTAGACGTCGCCGACCGGGTCGATCAGGCAGACCACCCGGCCCGCTCCGCACAGGTTCAGGCCCGGCAGGGGATCCGAACCCAGCGCGTTGAGGTGGAAGAACGAGTCCCCGGTCAGCACCCGCTCGCCGTGGTCGAGCAGCCACCGGTAGATCTGCATCTGCTGCTCGGCGGTCGGGTGCAGTTCGTCCCACACGTCGGCCCCGCGCCCGGACGGCCGCAGCCTGGTGATCCGCAGCTGCGCGTCGAAGAAGTCGGCGATCCGCTCGAACTCGTCGAGTTGGTCGACGTTCTGCCGCGTCATCACCACGGAGATCTTGAAGCCGCGCATTCCGGCTGCGGCGAGGTTCTGCATCGCCCGCATCGCGGTGTCGTAGGACCCTGGCCCGCGCACCGCGTCGTTGACCTCGGCGGTGGCGCCGTCCAGTGAGATCTGCACGTCGACGTAGTCGGTCGCGGCGAGCTGCCTCGCGCGCTCGGGGGTGATCCGGAAACCGTTGGTGGAGAACTTGATCCCGACGTGGTGGGCAACGGCGTAGTCGACCAGTTCCCAGAAGTCCGGGCGCACGGTCGGTTCGCCGCCGCCGACGTTGACGTAGAAGACCTGCATCCGCTCCAACTCGTCGATGACGCGCTTGATCTCGTCGGTGCTCAGCTCGTCGGGGTCGCGGCGCCCCGATGACGACAAGCAGTGCGCGCAGGACAGGTTGCAGGCGTAGGTCCACTCCCAGGTCAGGCAGATCGGCGAGTCGAGTCCGTGCTTGAACTGTTCGACCAGTGGTGGGACTGCGGCAGTGGGCATGGGCAACTCCCGGGTCAGGCGCGGACGATCATGTCCGCGCGGGCCAGCGACGCGAGCGCGCTGAGGTATCCGCGCTCCTCGTGCCGGGCGACGCCGTGGGCGGACAGTGCCGCCCGCGCGGACCGGTGCTTGTGCAGGCCTTGGACCACGGTCACCAGCAGCGGCGTCTTGAGGAACGACAACCGGCGGTTGCCGAAGTGGTAGGCCAGCGCGCCGAAGGGCTCCGGGCGTAGCGCCACGTTCGGGCTCAGCGCGTAGGGGCCATCCGGTTCGAAGGCGGGGTGGTCCCGCGTCTCCGGGGGCAGTGATCGGCCCCCGGAGACGCGGCGCTCAGTAGACACCGCACATCCCGTCGATCGACACCTCTTCGACGAGGAGTTCCTCGACCTCATCGGAGTCGAGGTCGTGCTCGGGCAGCTCGGCGGTCTGGTCGGACATGGCGACTTCCCCTCTCTGCCAGGCGCTCTCGCCGTGGTCGAACCGAAGCTAGCCCCCGGTTCCCAGCGGGTTCGCCGTGCTGACGGTCCTTCCCGACCCGTCCGGTCGGACAGGTGCGGACTGGACTCCGGGACGGTGGTGCTGTGCTCGGTGCACCAGGCAGGCGCCGGGCGGAGAGAGAAGCTGGCGGAGCCTCGGCGGCCCGGGTACACCAGATTGGCTGGACCACCCGGAACCGCGGCGCTAACGGCCAGCGGGCGTCGTGCGGGATGTGAGGACTTCACCGAGCAATGCGACGCGGTGGTAGCACCGGCGATCCGACGGAGGTGGTAACGCGGCCACCGACTTCGTCGAACGCCTGTCCTGACCCGCACCTGTCCGATCGGACAGGTGCCGCACTGCTTGGACGGCCGGTCTTGGGTGTCCACATCGGGGGTTTGCAGTCCTGCGCCTACCCGCCGGCCGGCGCGACGCCCTAGCGTCCCCACCAATCCGCGCCGTGACCCACGTCACGAGCGGAAGTCAGCTGGAGAGGAGACGCCGCATGAAGGTCGAGGAGCTGCTCAAGCCGTTCCCGCTCAAGGAGTTCCACCCGTTCCCGCGGGCCCTGATGGGCCCCGGGGCGCACGAGATGATCGGCCCGGAGGCGATCAAGCTCGGCTTCACCAAGCCGCTGGTGATGACCTCCGGCCTGCGCGGCACCGACATCGTGCACAACATCGTCGAGTCGCTGAAGTACCACGGCCTGGAGCCGGTGCTCTACGACCAGGTCGAGTCCAACCCCAAGGACTACAACGTCATGGACTCGGTGACGCTGTACCAGGAGAACCGCTGCGACAGCTTCATCTCCATCGGCGGCGGTTCCTCGCACGACGCCTGCAAGGGAGCCCGGGTGTCAGTGGCCCACGACGGCCGCAACGTCAACGACTTCGAGGGCTTCAACAAGTCGGAGAACCCGAACAACCCGCCGCACATCGCGGTGTCCACGACCGCGGGCACCGGCTCGGAGACATCCTGGGCCTACGTCATCACCGACACCACCACCGACCCGGAGAACCCGCACAAGTACGTCGCCTTCGACGACGCCTCGGTCACGAGCCTCGCCATCGACGATCCAGTGCTGTACTACGACTGCCCCGTCGACTACACGGCGCAGTGCGGTTTCGACGTCCTCGCGCACGCCTCGGAGCCCTACGTCTCGCGGCTGAACTTCCAGCCATCGCTGGGCAACGCGCTGCACGCGATCAAGCTCACCGCGCAGCACCTGCGCGAGGCGACGTGGAACGGCCAGGACCTGGCCGGGCGCGAGGGCATGATGTACGCGCAGTACATCGCCGCGCAGGCGTTCAACTCCGGTGGTCTCGGGATCATCCACTCGATCTCGCACGCCGTGAGCGCGTTCTACGACACCCACCACGGGCTCAACAACGCGATCGCGCTGCCCCGCGTGTGGGCCTTCAACATGCCGGTCGCCTACAAACGCTTCGCCGACATCGCCAGGGCCATGGGCATCGACACCCATGGGATGACCGATGTGCAGGCCGCGGACGCGGCGCTGGCTGCGGCGATCCGGCTGCTGCGCGACGTCGGCATCGCGGAGCGCTTCGTCGACGTCAAGAAGGACACCTACTCCAAGAACCGGCTCGGCGAGGGGCCGACGAAGTACTACGAGCGACGCAAGGAGATCAAGGGCGACGCCGAAGACGTCGACGCCATCACCCGGCACGTGCTCGGTGACGCCTGCACTCCGGGCAACGCCAAGGAATGCACGTTCGACACGGTCCGCCCGGTCGTCGAGCACTGCATGACCGGCGACCTGGACGACCTGCTCAGCTGACCCGGCGTGGGGTGGCGGGCGGGCCCGCCGCCCCACCCAGAATCGGAGGAACCGTGCACGACACCACCGAAGCCCCGTTCGAGTCGGTGCAGGAGGTCCTGGACCGGTTCGCCGAGGGCGGCTACCTCGCCGACCAGCGCCTGGCGACCACCGTTTTCCTCAGCACCCGGCTGGAGAAACCACTGCTGCTCGAAGGACCCGCCGGCGTCGGCAAGACCGAACTGGCCAAGGCGCTGGCGACCGCGACCGGCAGGCGGCTGCTCCGGCTCCAGTGCTACGAGGGGCAGGACGAGACCAAGGCCCTCTACGAATGGGACTACGGGAAGCAGCTGCTCTACACCCAGATGCTGCGGGACAAGATCGGTGAGCTCGTCGCCGAGGCTCCCGACCTGCACACCGCGGTCGACGCGATCGGCGACCAGGACAGCGCCTTCTTCTCCGAGCGGTTCCTGGCCAGCCGGCCGCTGCTGGACGCGGTGCGCGGCGAGCAGCCCGCCGTGCTGCTCATCGACGAGGTCGACCGGGCAGACGAGGCGCTCGAAGCCGTTCTGCTGGAATGCCTCGGCGAGTACCAGGTCTCGGTGCCCGAGATCGGCACCTACCGCGCCGCGACGCCCCCGTACGTCGTGCTGACGTCCAACAACACCCGCGATCTGTCGGCGGCACTCAAACGCAGGTGCCTGCACCTCTTCCTGGACTACCCGGATGTCCAGCGGGAGCTGGAGATCATCCGCTCCAAGAACACCGGGCTGCCCGACGCCCTGGCCGCCCAACTCGCCGAGATCGTGCGCGACATCCGCGGACTGCCGCTGCGGAAGGCCCCCAGCATCTCGGAGACGATCGACTGGGCGCGCACGCTGGCCGTGCTCGGCGTCGACGAACTGAGGCCCGCCCTGCTGGCGGACACGGCGAACGTCGTTCTCAAGTACGAGCGGGATCTCGACCGTGCGCGGGAACTGATTCCCCAGCTGCGGGACCCGAATCGCGATGTGCCCGAGCACCTGCACGGCCACGGTCATGGCCACGGCCACGGCCACGGCCACGGGCACGGCCACGGGCATGGGCATGGGCACGACGGCGCGGAGGTGGACCAGTACGACGAAGGCAAGCGGGTCCGGGCCGCCATGGACCAGCCGGGCAGGCACGACGACGGCTACTACGGCGCGAGGACCAGCGGCCCGTTGCAGCGCTCCGGTGCGAACCGTTCGTCCGACGCGCGCAAGCTTCCCTTCTGAGCAGCCTATGGGGCGAAGTCAAGTGGCGGTGTTTCCGGTTTTGGGTGTGCGGCAGCGTCCCCGCGTGGGTAATCGAGATTCCGGAGAGAAGCCTTCGAGTCGTTACGAGAAACCCGTAATCGAGGAGGAAGTGGTGCGGTATTCCTGGGACAACGTTGTGAATTCTCCGACCTCGTCATACGCCTCATATCCCGACGGAGTTTCCGACCATGCATTCGCCACGTGAGTACGACTATCACGTCAGGCTTGCCGGAGACTTGACGAATCTTGCGCTTGAACAGCGCTG